>CAZIKE010000215.1:738-1734 GCA_964539775.1 uncultured Chitinophagales bacterium | reverse complement strand
GAAGATGGTATCATCGAACACACCCCAATCCACGGGGAACCCGAGATCATCGTCGATCTTCCAGTTTACTTTGCCGGACTTGAGATTGGCGCTGACCACGTGTTCGGCGCCCACAACGAAGATGTTTTCACCCGCAACTTCCGGTTGTGGGGCGGCTTCGATGTCGAAGTTGACTGCCGACCAGCGAAAGCCGACTTTGCTCCCGGCCCGTCGGCCAGCGCCTCCTCCTTCTTTCGGTCCTTACCTGCCGTCGCCATAGCGTTGCTGCAAGGACATCTGAGGGGATGACCCATATAGAATTTCCACCCCTTTTTCTCTACTATTATGTGCATGGTAATCACAAGAGTGCATGTCAACGACTGGTTTCTTCTTTCCTCATTTTGCCGACCCTGATCGCAGTGAGCGAGTAGCGAACACAGTGCACACGATGTTTCTTGCCTCGGGTGCAATGTATGGAGTCGAGGAGTTCTCGGCGGCGCTCCGCGCCTCACTGGAACGATCTCCTGATCCGGACCTTGCGGTTACCAATCTTGCCCGGTTTGTCGAGGCTTCGCTGAATGCTACTGCGCTCTTTAATGATCTGGTAAAGCATCGAGTGTTGATGGATGTATTGGTAACAATACTCTCCTCATCACAGTACTTCGCGGACATTCTGGTTCGTGATCCGGAGTTGTTTCGGTGGCTGACCGCTTCAGATGCTCTCGTTCGTGCGCGGCAGAAGGATTTTCTCGCTACCGAATGCGCCCGCGTGTTGCGGATGTTCCAGAAGCCCGAGCGGCGGCTCGATGCGTTGAAGCGACTCTATCGACGCGAAATACTCCGCATCGGGGCACGGGACATCTTGGGCGAGGCCGATCTTCCCACACTTACGAAAGAGCTTGCCCACCTTGCTGATGCCATTGTTGATGCGTGTTGTGTGGTTGCCCATCAGCAGTTGGTGACACGCTTTCCAAGTCCGCCGGAAACCCCCTACGCCGTTATCGGGTTAGGAAAGTT
>CAZIKE010000215.1:481-690 GCA_964539775.1 uncultured Chitinophagales bacterium | reverse complement strand
AGGAGGGAGAGCTTACCGATGCCGCAGGGAGGCACCGCACATACCATGAGTACTTCAATGCGTTTGCGGAGAAACTCGTACAGAATCTTTCGCAGACAACGGCCGAGGGACATTTGTACCGGGTTGATACGCGCTTGCGTCCGGAGAGTGGTGCTGGTCCGTTAGCCCGCTCGATGCAAAGCTATCTTCTCTATTATGAATCGCGTGGC
>CAZIKE010000215.1:0-387 GCA_964539775.1 uncultured Chitinophagales bacterium | reverse complement strand
TATCCCCGCACGTTCATGGAAAACCCGCGCCAGTATATCGCCAGAATTAAGTCACGCATTGAGGCGGCAATTGCGGGAGAAGAGAATGTGAAATTGCGAGCGGGAGGGATTCGAGACATCGAGTTTATTGTTCAGGCGTTGCAACTGATTCATGGCGGGAAGGATAATCGGATTCGGTCGCGTACGTCCCTGCACGCGCTTCGCCAACTTGAAGAGGCCGGGTTACTTACCGGTGATGAGGCCAGAACGCTGAGGGAGGCGTACATCTTCTTCCGGGCAATCGAGCATCGCCTCCAAACCATGATGAATACGCAGACGCACGAAATGCCGAACGACCCGCGCGCCTTGCATGTGCTGGCGCGGAAAGTTGGTCTGCCCGACCGTCGT
>CAZIKE010000214.1:0-1824 GCA_964539775.1 uncultured Chitinophagales bacterium | reverse complement strand
CCTCTCCGCTGGTGAGTGCGGAAGCAAACGCAATCGGTGCACTCACCACCTCCGCCACCTCTCGGAACTTTTCCCAGAAGAACGTCGTAACGACGCCGGCACCGAAGAGCACGCCCAGAGGAACCTGCGGCCGCGCGCCGCGCGTCGCCATCAACTCATAGAACTCGCGCAAGCCGAGCGAGGCAATCAGCACCATCAGGCCATAGAAATACCACCCTCCCACCATGCTGATCGTAATGATAAGGGGTATAGCAACAAGGGCAACAAGAATACGTTGGATGAGATTGCTCAAGCGGATGCCGGGCTTGATGGTTGGTTCTCGGTCTGCAGGCTGCCTGTGATACGCACAAGGTAGTAAGTTGCCGCAACAAAAACCACTGCGCTCCAACCGACATTCAGCGCAAGCATCGCTGCAGTCGGTTGTTCCGTCGGCGACACGGCGATAAAGTTCTCGTCCAACTTCAGGTAGACCGCAAGACACGCGAGGAAGTTGTTGAAAAAATGCGCGGCGATGGCCGGCGTGATGTTCTGCGTTCGATAGACGACAAATCCAAAATAGACTCCGAGTGCTGCCAACGGAATGAGTGTGAACGGATTGAGATGGTAGACCCCGAAGATCACGCCCGCGACGACGGCAGCAGTCAAGCCCCGCTTCTGCCGTTCTTCGAGCGACATCATCTGTCCGTGGGTCGGCTCTGCCAGGGTACGTTGAATCAGCCCTCGGAACAACAGCTCTTCACACACGGCGGGCGTTACGGCTATCACCAACACAACGAACAGGAACTCTCCGAACGATTCGGCTGCCGTGAGGACGCGGTACATCTGTTCCATCATCTCTTTCACTTGATCGATTAGCTCCCGAAGGAACGGAGGCATGTGGATCGGAACAGCCTCCTGCAGGAGCAAGTATGCCTGCAATAGCTGCTGCAGAGCAAACACGGCGATAATCGTCAGCAGGATCTGAAAAGGCTGTACGGGGCCGAAACGAAACACGTTCCGTGCGTGAGGAAACCGCAGCTTCGCCAGCACGATGGTCGGAAGAAGGAGGAACACAATCTGCCCAACCATCGTTGCGACGCGAAACGGTAGCACGTTGCTTGCTTTCAAGCTCAAGCCAAACAGGAGGAACGTGAGTACGCCGCCGACGAACTGATAGAGTACGAAGATGCCGAGGAGAGAAATCAACGCAAAGAGCCACGCCGGCAACTGTCGGACGAACAGGGACACCTCCTCGAAGAGAGATGGAGGACGTTCCGAAGGCTGCTGCTGTGTCGTGTTCTCGAAGCTGTTCACGCAATGATGATACTGAAGGTTTAACCCATTCGGGCTTTGATCGTGGCGGCGAGCAACGGCACCATGATTTCGTGGTGGCCTGTGAAGTAGAGACCGCGCCCGCCATCCTGCGTGGGACGCAGCTTCACGTTCATCGTCGGACGATAATGCGTATTCATGTCGAACACTGCGGTAGTGAAGCCTCGTGCCGGCGCGCCCAGATTGCGTGCAACGGTCAGCGCCTTCAGGAACACTTCGGGCATGATGACGGCAGAGCCGATATTGAGGACAACACCACCCCCGACAAGCTCCTTGCACAACTCACACAGTGTCAGGAAGTCGCGCATCGTCATCTCACCCGTCGCTGCACCGTCCATGGTAGGCTGTTGGTGGATGATGTCGGTCCCGATGGCTGCATGCACCGTGAGCGGGACATTCCATGCGAAGCATGTTGCCAGCAGGCTGACCGTTGTGTTGGGTGCGTTCAGCTCGACCAGCTTTTTGCCGAGCGCTTCGCCGTACCCCATATCCGAGTTGCGATACGCGTCGGCA
>CAZIKE010000213.1:0-2158 GCA_964539775.1 uncultured Chitinophagales bacterium | reverse complement strand
TCGGGCTTGCAACTTGTTCGTCCTTTGCGCTTCTTTGCAGACGTGGATTGTCCGATACGTTGTTCGTTTGCACACTGTTCATGCATAAGTCATCGCACGTTGCACGGTGAACTCGCCTGCGGCACATTCTCCCGTGGCTCTGCTTTTTGTCGCCGTTTCTCTGCTCATGTTCGGCTGTGAGCGCAAACCCGTTGAACCGCCTCCGGACGAAATTCCAGACCTGTATGCACTATCCCTTTCTCCCAATGCCGACAACGTGCTCAGCTTCTTCCTCTCGGGTAGGACGGGCAAAGCTGTTTCCGGTTCAGTCGATGTGCTGCGGGATTCTCTTCTTGAGTACACCACCCCGGCATTCGCAGTCGCGTCGGATTCCTTTACGGTCCCGATTGTGGGACTGCGGCCCGAAGCGCGCTACACGCTGCGACTGAACCTGAGATCGTCCTCGGGCGGCGTGCAGACATACGCGTCAACGCTCAGCACGCCGGCTCTCCCCTCCCACAGTACTCTTCCAGCATTCACGCTTGTGCACGCCGATGCACCGACAGTGAAGTACGTCTTGCTCGGCATAACTCCGGCGAGTGGCGGCACATCGTGCGCCGTGATCATTGACCGTGCCGCAGTGCCTGTGTGGTACAAGACGTTCCGAGGCGCTGTTGTGGATTTCCAGAAACAACCCGACGGCCATTACACTGCATGGTCTTCAACGGACAGTGTTACTTTCCACTTTCATCGGTTTGATGTGATGGGAAGGATTACGACGTCCTATCGCGCGTCCAACGGACTCGACACGGGGCCGCACGAGTTGCGACTCGTGCATGCAGGCTATGTGCTCTTCGGCATCGAATTCCGACCGATGGACTTGACGGCGTATGGCGGTGTTCCAAACGCATCGGTGCGCGGGATAGTCGTCGAGTGGAGTCGCGGCACACAGCTCTTCCGCTGGAACACCTTCGATCACTTCAGCGTTGCCGACGCCGCCCCGGACATCTCCCTCACAACTCCAGCGGTAAACCCCTGGCACGGCAACGCGATGGAAATCGACACAGATGGTCACCTCCTCGTTTCGTTCCGCAACATGGATGAGATCACAAAGATCCATGCACAGACCGGCGCGATCCTGTGGCGGATGGGAGGACGAAGGAATGAGTTCACGTTCCGCAGCGACCCGCTGAGCGGCTTCTCGCATCAGCATGGTATTCGTCGCCTTCCCAGCGGCAACATCATCTTGTTCGACAACGGCAACCTGCACACACCGCCGCAGAGCCGCGCTGTCGAATACAGAATTGATGAGGTGAGCAAGATTGCCGACCTTGTGTGGGAGTATCGTCCAATGCCACCGCTGTTTGGCGCTGCGCTGGGTTTTGCACAACGGCTTGCCAACGGCAACACACTCATCTGCTTCGGCACGGCGCAGCGGATCATCGAAGTCGATCCGTCGGGACGCAAACGGTGGGAGGTGGTAATCGAAGAGCCACAACGGTACGCGTACAGAGCGCTGGCGGTTGAGACACTGTATTGAGGACCCAAACGCTAAGCACGATCTCAGAGACACGAGTTTACAAACGACACACTTCAACGAGCTCTCCATGGCAACCTTCACCTTCATCCCACTTCAGTTTCGATCCTATCCGCCCGAAGAACAGCTCCAACGAGCAACAGAGTTTTTCGAGCTGTGCAAGCGGCGTAGAAGTGTTCGTGCGTTTTCGGACCGCCCGGTAGCCCGCGAGCTTATCGAGACGATTATTGCGACGGCGGGCACGGCACCCTCGGGAGCAAACAAGCAACCGTGGAAGTTTGTCGTGGTAGATGACCCGGACCTGAAACGCGAGATTCGTCTTGCAGCGGAAAAGGAGGAGAGGGAGAGCTACGAGCATCGCATGCCGCAGGAATGGCTGGACGACCTTGAGCCGCTCGGCACGGATTGGCACAAGGAGTTTCTCGAAGTCGCGCCATACCTCGTCGTGGTGTTCCGCGAAAAGTACCGTCTCGAGGGCGGCATCCTCAGGAAGAACTACTACGTTGACGAATCGGTGGGGATTGCGTGCGGTTTTCTACTTGCGGCCATTCACAACGCGGGCCTCGCAGCGCTCACACACACGCCAAGCCCGATGAACTTCCTGCGCGACATTCTGCGGCGCCCGCAAAACGAAGTTCCGTA
>CAZIKE010000212.1:0-2194 GCA_964539775.1 uncultured Chitinophagales bacterium | reverse complement strand
ACGCCCAATTCGTAGTGATGGCGCATGACCTCAGGCGACAGCGCGATGGCTTTCTTCAATACGGTCTCGGCTTCTTCATACCCACCCTCCGGCAACGAAGGGAACAAGAGCAGTGCGATACGGCGTTCGAGCCAGCTTGCATTGGCAAATGCGCGGAAGTATGAGCCGCGCATCGAGTAGGCAGCATCATTTTCTGGATCCAGTGCGAGTACCTTATTCAGTTCCTCGTTCATTGCCGATGTCAGTTCCACCTTTTCTAACAGTTCTGCATGCAGCGCGCGGTACCCCAACGCGGCAGCCAGCCATGTCCTGGCCTGGACGCAGGTAGAATCGAGTTGGAGGCAGCGCCGGGCGTAGCGTTCGGCCGTTCGGAAATCCTGCTCCATCTCCTCACCCTCTTTGACCTCTCCGGCACACACGTAGGCGCGGGCAAGTCGCCACAACAACTCAGTATCGTTTGGAAAGCGTGCGTACTCCTGCTCGTAAGCGGCGATGGCGGCGGGATAGTCAATGCGGAGAAATGCCTCATCGCCTGCAGCCACGTTCGCTGATCCGAAATGCGCGAATGAAAAGGTAACCAGGAAGAGTTGGAGGAGAATCAGGAACCCAGCTTTCACTTCTTCCTCTCCGTCGGTCTGCCCTCGATGACAATCACGTACTCGCCTTTTATCTCTTTCGATGAGAATTGCTTGTAGAGTTCCAGCGCGGTTCCGTACAACATCTGTTCATCGGGCATGGTAAGGTTGAAGGCGATGCAGATGCGACGCGTGTTCGCGAACGTCTCGGCCAGGTCACGCAGCAACGAGAGAAGTCGGTATGGAGTGTCCATCAATACGATGGTGCGACGTTCCTGCATCAACTGCTTCAACTCCGCACGCCGCCGTTCCTTTTTGGGAGAAAGCCAGCCGTAAAAGAGGAATTGATCGATCGAGAATCCCGATACCGTGAGTGCAGGAAGCAGCGATGAAGCTCCGGGGATGGGCACGATCTTGATCTTGTTCTCGATTGCTTTGCGCACAAGGAGTTGGCCGGGATCGGAAAAAACAGGCGTGCCGCAATCGGAGATCAGGGCAACGTGCTTGCCTGCCTTCAGATGCCGAAGAATCACATCGGTGGCCGCTGCTTCGTTATGTTCGTTGAGTGATGTAACGGGCTTGTCGATCTGGAAGTGCCGTAGAAGGCGTTCTCCTTCGCGCCGCTCTTCGTACACCACGAGGTCAACAGACTTCAGCACGTGCAGTGCGCGAAACGTCATATCCTCGAAGTTACCGATGGGGGTTGCCACCAGGTATAGAACACCCTCCATGGGTCACACCTCGACAGGCAGGTCCACGGGTGCCTTCTTCGTCAAAGCCAGATACTCTTTCGCAACGGCGATCAGCAACGCGGTCGTCGGAACGGCTATCAGCATCCCGACAAACCCGAGGAAATAACCAAACACAACCAGACAGAGAATCAAAAGGACCGGGTGCAGGCCAACCCTCCCGCCGATAATCTTGGGCGCAAGCACGGTTGCTTCGAGAAGTTTTTGGGAAAGATACAGAAGGATAACGCCGATGACCTTTGCTCCAACAGCCCCACCACTGAACAGTGCTACGATGCTGGCAACCACCAGGCTTGTTATCAGCCCGACGTAGGGAATGAAGTTCAGCACTGCCGTCATCATGCCAAGAACCAGGGCGTAGTCGACTCCAATCAAGGTAAGCACAACGGTGGAGAGCGTCCCTTGAATCAACGCTACCATGATTGCTCCGCGCAGGTAGCGGCCGAGGATGTCATCCACCGTATGAAGCATGGCCAATGTCTTCGCTCGTACGGAATCTGATAGAAGATGAACGAATGTCTCTTTCAGCAGAGGGAAATCCTTGAGCAGGTAAAAGAACAGAAACGGAATAATGACCAGGTTAATGATCTGGAGAACGAGAGATGAGAACCCTGTCAGGAACCCGAGCACGCCTTTGAGCAGCGCGATGAGAACGCCTTCGAGCTTCGGCGAAAGCTCGTCGGTAAGGATCTGCCGCGCCTGCTCGACGGGGATACCAATCTCCGACAAACGTTCGATGAGCCATCCGGATTTCATGGCGTCGACCGTGGTCTGAGCAAGCTCGCCGACCGCATTGATCAACGCCTGAAACTGAACGAGCGCGAGCGGAAATAGAAACAGGATAACGGAGACCAGAAGTGTCAGGCTGCC
>CAZIKE010000211.1:1320-2280 GCA_964539775.1 uncultured Chitinophagales bacterium | reverse complement strand
AAACGCTCGTTCTCATCTTCAACATCAACGTAGTGCCACTTGGCGAGTCCCTGCTAGCAGCGAGAGAACAGGAACGGCGAACCGACACGGAGTTTTCCGATGACCGTGTCGCCGTCATACAACCGATAACCTGCCACATGCGCTTCAAAGAGCGTAGTTCTTCGAGCCGACTCTTCCATCGTGCGTAACAGGGAAGGAAGAACCGTAACAGCAAAGAGTCATTGGAGAAACTCGCGTCGTGTCAGCATGATGAATACGATACCCGCATGAGAGCTTTGGTAAAGAAAACGGACATACGATACTGCAACTTCGAATTCACATCAAGTGCTGATGCACACCATGTTCATGGTAAGCCTATATCCTCACCGAGGTCCTTCGCTGCGTTGAGCATGGGGGTCAATATCTCCAGCTTGTAACATCCGCTCCCTTGGGTGCGGTGTTGAGGATGCGCGCGACCGCTCGCGGGATGAACATTTGATGATAGCGTAACCGCGAGATGGCATTCGGTCGTGTATGGTCGCCATTCCAGCAGTGTTCGGCGCGCGGCTCGTAGTCCACCTCGCCGGCATAGTACGGATTGCTCGTGCCCTCGAGGAACTCCTCGATCAGGTACACGGCATTGTTAAGAAAGAAATTGTCCGCCTCGCCGCAGTAGATGTGGATCTTCCCCTCCAACTTTTTTCCTAATCCTTTGTGCCAGTCGCGACGAAGAATGTAGCTGAGGTCGTAGTTCTCCCGCCAGTACATTGCAACACTCCGGTCAATCTTTCCCGTCAGTTTATCCCAGATGGGTTGGGGGTAACCATTGTTTCCGACCGGACCGAATACTGCCTGCCAGATATCCCACTGTTCACCGGAGCGGGCGTTGGTTCCAAGGGCAAGCTCGTAGTGATTCGCCTCTTCCAGTGTCGCAAGTGTCTCGCCGAGAGAGTTGCGGGTTGCCGGCCGCGGAGTCTGTTT
>CAZIKE010000211.1:0-1310 GCA_964539775.1 uncultured Chitinophagales bacterium | reverse complement strand
AGTAGTAGGCGTTCTCGTGCTCGTAGAGATTCACAATGCCGTACGCGCGGAAGTCCACCGGGTCGGGGCACGCGGCGAAGCAACCATTGAACTCATCGGGATAGAAAATCTGCACAGCGAGCGCCTCCCATCCTCCGGTTGAGCCGCCGTAGACGAAGCGCGACCACCCCGTGCCGAGGCAACGAAACTTCTTCTCCACAAAAGGAATCAGTTCGTACATAATCGCATCGCCGTAGGGGCCGAGGTTGGCGGAGTTCACGGCGTAGGAGTCATCGTAGTACGGATTGGCGTGTTGGATCTCGATAGCGACCACACGCGGGAAGTTGGGTCCCGTCCACTCCTTGTAAAACTCGTATGCGTACATCTCCACAATCTTGTTGTAGTTGTGAAGTTTGAAGCGCTTGCTGTACTCTCCCTTCATGGCAGCCGTGTCCGGCATGGTTTCACGAAAGCCGCCGAACGTGTGGGGAAAGTGCCCGTGAAAGATCATGAGCGGATAGCGAGCTTCGGGATGCGTATCGAAGCCTTCAGGCAGAAGCACGTTGGCGCCAAGGAACATGGGTCGTCCCCAGAACTTCGTCAAGCGCTCACTTTGAATCCTCACATGCTTAATGTACTTCGTATCCTTGGGCGGCTCGATGGGCGGAATCTCCCGGTCGAGGACGATGCTGATAGTTTCAGCGCGCGAGGGATCAATCCACATGTTCTTCGGCGTACTGTAGAGATTGCCCGGTGCGCGGTTCCAGTGCTGGCCTTCTCCTCGGTCCATGGGCAGCTTTACAGTATGACCGTCGGAGCGCTTGAAGGTTTCGTATTTATGCAGCACTCCCTGCACCCAATACCATCCCGGCGGGATTGCTGCGATGCCGCGAACAGGAAAACCAAAAGCTCGTTCATCCACAACCGCAGGCGCGTTGGGTTTTAGACCATCAACATCCATCCCGAAGACCTGCTGCGTTTCCGGCCCTTCATTGATCTGAAAACGAGGCTCGGCTGTGCTATCCGTTGAGATCAACAGCAGCATCCGTCCGTCCAGCGGCGTACGACTGCGTTCAGCGGGAAACGAAAGCTCGAAGCGAAGCCGTGATTGTTGGGCAAGGAGGATCGTTGGCAAGAGGATGAGAAGAAGAACAAAGCGTTTCATGATAGACTCCGTAACCAAGATGCAAATGACTGGTCTGGATGAGGAAAAGAACACTGCGGCACGCACATGCTACAGGGCCTCAGAAAGATGTGCGTTGAACTCTGAAACTGGCAGACTTCTTCTCCGTCGAATCTTCGCACAAGAAGAATCACAAGGTGAACGTAAT
>CAZIKE010000210.1:864-2305 GCA_964539775.1 uncultured Chitinophagales bacterium | reverse complement strand
TCATTGCCAACCACAACCATGTCCACCCTACCACCGGTGACGTGACAGCCCATGCAGTTCTTGTCCCACGATTTCGTGCGGAAGACATTGTTGATGGGCTTTACTGTACCGTCGGGGTTGAACCAGTTGCCTGGATTATACGTCACCCACGAACCGCTGCTGTTATCCATGTACCTTGCGAGGTTGTACTGAATCGGCAGCATGTAGTAGCTTGTATCAATCTTGACAAGATATCGTTGCTTGTATCCCCATCCATACGTGAATGCGATGCGATACTCTTGCCCTCCAACGCCGACCCGCGCAAAGAAGTCATTGCTGTTTCGACGGAGGATGACTTTTGCGTTGTTGTAGCTTGCGCCCATGGTGATTGTGTCGCCGCGCGTGAATGCTGCCAGCGGACGTACGGACACCGTATCGGTGCGGAGATGGATCTTGGAATGCAATGTCGCGTTCCATTGGTTGTAGATGTTGGTGTGACACGGCTGGCAGTACTGCGTGCCCTGGTACGTCTGCGCCCGAAGACCTGCAGCGCTAGCCGCGAGCATTCCGAGAACGATGAGAGAATGTAAAGTCTGCTTCATATACCCTCCTTCATGTATTGGTTGCGTGGTGCAATCATTCCCCGATCCTGACCCGCGGGAACGAGTACCCTCGAGGAGAGGAGAGGTGAAAGGAACTACCGAACCTGCGGGAAGAGAACAAGGGTTTGAAAAGAGCGGGGAAATCGGAAAATTGAACAGCTACTGTTTCAATTTTCTACACCACAAATCTTGTAAGAAATCCTCGATAGAGCAACTGAAGATTTCCTTAAGGGCGCTTAAGGTGTGCCGGCGCACGGAAGCGTGATGACGAAAGTCGAACCGGAAGGCTCATGGGGATGGACGCTCACCGTGCCGCTGTTGACTTCAATAGCCCAGCGTGCAATAGGGAGCCCCAGTCCGCTCCCGTCCGCATTGGATGGGTCAATGCGGTAAAAGCGCTCGAAGATCTTTTCGCGTTCCTCCTCCGGAATACCGGGTCCTGAATCCGTGATGGAGATACGGCAGACAGTGTTGCTGCGGTCTACCGAGACAAATATGGCTCCGCCTTCGGGTGAAAACTTGATTGCATTATCGATGAGATTCATCAGGGCGTGGCCCAAGACCGTGCGGTCTGCCGAGATGATGATGCCGTGCTCTCCGACCACATCGAGCTGCTGGTGTTTTTCTTCAGCGAGCACACGCATCAGCAGAGCGATCTCACGTGTAAGGTCAAGTGCATCGAGATCTTCGCGATGAATGGAGTGCTGTTCTGCATCCGCCCGTGAAAGGAACAAGAGGTCCTCAACAATCTGTGTCAGGCGATTGCTCTCTTCCAGCATACTGCTTATCACCTCGCGATACTCGTCGGCGCTCCGACGCTTCTGGAGGGCCACCTCCCCGACGCTGCGCATTGCTGTAAG
>CAZIKE010000210.1:0-854 GCA_964539775.1 uncultured Chitinophagales bacterium | reverse complement strand
TGATGCGAGGCATCTGATGTAAACTGTCTTAACTGCTGGAAGGCACGCTCGATGCGGTCCAGCAGTTCATTGAAAGTGCGTGCGAGCCGACCAAGCTCATCGTCTGGATTGGCGACACGGATGCGTTCGTGCAATGCTTCGGCGGTGATCCGTTGTGTTGCTGCAGCCATGGCGTCCACAGGTTGTAGGGCATTGCGTGCGAGCACGTAGGCGCTTAGACTTACCAGCAGCAAACCGAGCGGTATCGCAACGAAAAGAACGTTAATGAAGCGATGCACGCTGCCGAGGTACTCCTCTTCGTTCACTGCAAGACGCAGGAGCGTGTGTGGTGCGGACGTGGTGTGGAGCTTCGACGCGACGCGCATCCGTGTTCCGTCAGCAAGCACCGTGCTTCGCACCGCACCGCCAAATTCTGACGCATCGGGCGGGCCGCCGAGGGTGCGGGTGCCAAGCATCTTGCTCCGGTAGAGCAATTGCCCATCGGGTGACCACAGCTCGATGAAGCGTTCGAGGGGTCTGGGATGCGCCGGATGGGAATCAAGAGGATAGAGACCGTTGCGTAGCGGAAACAGCATCTGATCGGCCATTTCCAATTCTTCCATCAGACTATCATCGAGTTGCCGGCTCAGCGTTGAAAGAAAGAACCAGGAGGTGCCGAACGCATACACAGTGAGGATCCCGCCGAATACTAGGATATTCCAGGCCGTCAGCCGTACGCGTATGTGCTTGAATAACTTCATGGCTTTGTGGCGGTCAGGATGAATCCCACGCCGCGGAGGGTATGCAGGAGCTTCGGCTCGAAGATGTCGATTTTTTTTCGAAGGTGCGTGATGTGGACGTCTATCACATTATCC
>CAZIKE010000209.1:0-2342 GCA_964539775.1 uncultured Chitinophagales bacterium | reverse complement strand
GACGGTGAACGTGACAAGCGTCCCCTCGTCGCTCAGGTTCACCGTCTCGAACTTCTTCGCCTTGCATTTCGGGCAGATCAGTCGTGGTGGAAAACTCACTTCTCCGCACGAGGCACACTTGCCTGCCTCAAGTCGGTATCGCTGCGGGATTTCGCGATGATATCGTGCCGTAATCATACTGCCTCCAGGATATGGATGACACAACTGGCACCTGTGCCTCCCATGTTCTGCGCCATACCCACATGGGCGTCTTTCACCTGTCGTGCCCCAGCGGTGCCGTTCAGTTGTTCATAGAGTTCGATGATCTGGGCAATGCCCGTTGCACCAACCGGATGGCCTTTGGACTTCAAGCCTCCGCTCGTGTTCACGGGAATCTTGTTGCACTCGATGGAGGTCCACCCTTTCTCGGCTGCTTCACCACCCTTTCCTTTCTCGAAGAAACCAAGGTCCTCGGTCACCACAATCTCGGCAATCGTGAAGCAGTCGTGCACTTCAACCAGGTTAATGTCGTTCGGCCTCTTGTCCGCTTGCTTGTACGCTTTCTCCGCCGCTTTCACGACGGAATTCAATGTCGTGATATCCTTGCGGCTGTGCAATGCAATCGTGTCGGACGCTTGTGCAGAAGCAATCACGCGGATCGGGTTCTTCTTCAACTTCTTTGCGACATCCATCGAAGCAACGATGACGGCCGCGGCGCCATCGCTCACCGGCGAGCAGTCCAGCAAACGGAGCGGGTCAGATACCATCGTGGACTTCATGACCTGCTCCGCTGTGATCTCCGACCGGAACTGCGCGTTCGGATTCTTTGCACCGTTGCGATGGTTCTTCACTGCTACGGCGGCGAGTTGCTCCCGCGTCGTCCCGTAGCGTTCCATATGTGCCCGCGCGATCATCGCGTACAGACCGGGGAATGTTATCCCGTGGTACACTTCGTACTCCTGGTCGGCGGCGGTGGCAAGCGTATCGGTAATGTCGGCACCATCCGTCATTTTCTCGACGCCGCCTGCTAACACAATCTCGCTTGCACCGGAGGCGACTTCGAGAAATGCCTGCCGAAACGCGGCACCGCCCGATGCGCACGCAGATTCCACATGCGTTGCAGGGATCGGCGTCACGCCGAGATAATCCGCCATCACTGCGCCGAGGTGTTCCTGACCAACAAACAGTCCGGGCGACATCGCCCCGACATACATCGAGTCAATGTGGTCAACGCCCGAGTCTTCTATCGCTTTCAATGCGGCTTCGACGAAGATGTGCTTGATCGACTTCTCCCACAGCTCGCCGAACTTCGTCATGCCGGCCCCAATGACGACAACGTCTCTCATGGTAGGCCTCCTTAGTCGTTAAGTCTGATCTTCCGGCGGAACTTCGCATACTCGCCGTAGTTGAGATGGATCTTTCCCTTCTCCAACATGTCCCGTACTTTCGGTGCACGATCCTGCACCTTCGTGATCTCGTCCGTGACGCGGAAGATGAACCCGTCGCTCCCCGCGCCCGATCCAAACGACACCATGAAAACTAAATCGCCCGGTTTCGCAACATCAAGGATTGCTGTGAGACCTGTCGGTGAGGAACCGGAGTACGTGTTCCCCATCCACGGAACGAGCCAGCCCGCTTCGATCTGCTCCTTCTTGAAGCCCAAACGTTTCCCGACTTCCATCGGAAACTTGCCGTTAGGCATGTGGAAGACTGCGTACGTGAAATCCGCTGGAGCCATTTTCGATTTCTCGAGTAACGCTCTGCCGGCTCCGATGATGTGCCGGAAATACGCCGGGTCGCCGGTGAATCTTCCGCCGTGACGTGGGTAGGCTTCTCCCTCGCGTCGCCAGAAGTCCGGCGTGTCCGACGTGTACGAATGCGTATAGAGAATCTCCGCCACCACGCGCTCGCTTCCCATGATGAACGCTGCGCCGCCCGCCGACGCCGAGTACTCCAGCGCATCGCCCGGCGCCCCCTGCGATGTGTCGGCACCGATGCCCATGGCGTACTTCATCTCGCCCGACTTCACATGACTGTACGCCACGTACATCGCCTCGCTGCCCGCCTTGCAAGCGAACTCGTAGCTTGCCACGTGCACATGCGGACCGATGCCGAGTGCGTCAATCAGAATCGTCCCGCTCGGCTTCACAGCATACGGATGCGACTCCGAGCCGATGTACACCGCGCCGATGTCTTTCGGATTAATTTGCGCGCGGCGAAGCGCGTTCTTTGCCGCTGCAACAGAAATAGTGATCGTGTCTTCGTCTTGTCCTGGAACTGTTTTCTCGAACAGTTGTAGTCCTCTCGTGATCGCCACGGGGTCTGCACCCCACTGCTGGGCAATCACTTCTGCTTTGATGCGG
>CAZIKE010000208.1:0-2369 GCA_964539775.1 uncultured Chitinophagales bacterium | reverse complement strand
GGTGTGGAACGGAAGGAGGACCCAGCAAGTTTGAACCGACGCAGCAACGCTTTCGCATCGTTGCCACAGTCCTCTGGCTGGTGCATCGCTACCGTGTCCGGCAGGCACTTGCCCTCGAACGGGTACGACTGCGCATTGCCGCCGACTTGCATGACGATGTGGGATCGACGTTGAGCAGCATCGCCATCGCCAGCGAGATGGCTCGCCGGGAGAACGCAACCAACCGCGCACACACCGCCGATGCTCTTGCACGCATCAGCACAAACGCACGCGCGATGCTGGAGCGTCTCGACGACATTGTTTGGTCCATCAATCCCTCCAACGACTCGCTCGACGAAGTCCTCCTGCGGATGAAGGCATTTGCCGCGGATGCACTCGAAGCGCGTGGGATTACGTACAGCATGGCCTTCCCCGATCATACCAACGGTGTCACAATTCCGATGGAACAGAGGAGGCATCTCTACCTCATGTTCAAAGAGGCTGTCACCAACGTCGCGAAACATTCGGAATGCGCAAACGCAGAGATCCGCCTGGAACTTGGCCCGAACAGGCTGTCCCTCACCGTGCGTGACAACGGGAGGGGTTTTGACCCGCACGCTGGTTCGGCCGGGGACGGTCTGCGAAACATGCAACAGCGCGCTGCTGCACTCAGCGCTGAGTTCATCATCGATGCGGCCCCGGGAAAGGGCACCACCGTACGCCTCGTAGCTCCTTTCACATGAAGATGCGATTGCACAGAGACATCCATTCTGCCATATTACGATCGTATGAACATCTCCGTCGCCATCGTCGAAGACAATGGTCCCCTGCGGGCGAGCCTGTCGCAGCTCATCGATAGCGCCGACGCGTTGGTGTGTGCAGGAGCCTTCGCCACTGCGGAAGAGTTGCTGCACCACGTGAACGAGTGCAAACCCCACGTTGTGCTGATGGATATCGGCTTGCCGGGAATCTCCGGCGTTGAAGCGGTACATCGGTTGAAGGAAACGCTCCCATCCATCGACGTACTGATGCTGACGGTGTACGACGACGATCGGCGTATCTTCGAGGCAGTGTGCGCGGGGGCTTCGGGATATTTGCTCAAGAAGACGCCACCCGACCAAATTCTCCAGGCGATTCTCGACATGCGCCGCGGCGGCGCACCCATGACGCCGAGAATCGCTCGACGCGTGTTGGAGATGTTCCGCGAAACCCGGCGTGCACCACAGCTTTCCGATACCCTTTCGGCGCGGGAAGAGGAGGTTCTCAACGCACTCGTCGAAGGACTCAGCTATAAGATGATCGCCGATCGGCTCTACATCAGCATCGATACTGTTCGCTCGCACATCAAGCACATCTACGAAAAGCTGCACATCAACTCCAAGTCCCAGGCAATCGCCCTGGCACTCCGATCCCGAGAGTCCCGATAGATGTCGAGCAGGAAAAGCTCTTCAGCTCAATATCACATCATTGTGTGATTGAGTGGGAACCAGTCTACCTTTATCTTATCTTCCGCATGTGTCACACAATGATGTTCCACAACAAGAAGGAGGATGTGTCATGCTTGCAAGAGTTGCTTGCATCGTTGTTGCCCTTGTACTCGCCGCGACAGTGTGCGTCCAATCTGCTGCTGCAAAGGAGCAACGGTTTCTTGTCATCATCAGTCACACACCCGAATCGTGCCTGGCCGATCTGGACAAGGTAAGTGCGAAGGGAGAAAAGTTGCTTGCCACATTTGATTGGGGCTGCATGTACGGCGATCATAGCGGCTATGCGGTGATCGAAGCAAAGGACGAGGCTGCGGCTCGTGCAATGCTCCCCGCCGGTTTGTCGGAGGTCAAACTGATCAAGGTCGGGAAGTACACGCGAGAGCAGATACGCTCGTTCCATGAAAAGATGATGAAGAAGTAGCTGAGCGGCGAATCGTTGGCTGTCTCGGTGCAACCAAACACATCGCCTCTCTCGGACGGCATGCAACAAAAAAGGGCGAGTCAAGAGACTCGCCCTCAGATAACTCTGGCAACGACCTACTCTCCCGCACGGTCGCCCGTGCAGTACCATCGGCGCTGGAGGGCTTAACTGCCGAGTTCGGAATGGGATCGGGTGTAACACCTCCGCTATGGTCACCAGAAGTTGAACACACACATGGAAGAGTATCGCATGCCGTCACTCACTGCATTAGCATGCATCATGCAACACTGAGCGCTTTCCCATAAGCTTATTGATGCACCCTCATCCGGACGCGCCGGAGGAAGGTCGGTTCCGCATCAACAAAAATAATGGTTAAGTCGCACGACCGATTAGTACCACTCGACTGAGTACATTACTGTACGTACATCTGTGGCCTATCAACCTCGTCATCTTCGAGGGGTCTTCAGTCCGCCTTTCGGCGG
>CAZIKE010000207.1:0-2686 GCA_964539775.1 uncultured Chitinophagales bacterium | reverse complement strand
GAAGAGGTTGGCGATCTTCTTGCCGAGCGATTCGACCACAACAGGCTTCGTGCCCTGGACTTCTTTGTACAGGAAGATGTTCACAAGAAGCATCGCAAGACAACTCAGCGAGGAGACAACGAAGACAAACTCGTTACCGAACCGGTCGCGGACAAGGTAGGCAATGGTCGGTCCGAGCATCGCACCGATGTTCACAATCCAGTAGTAGATGGCGAAGCCGAGGGATTTCGTTTTCTCACTCGATGTTGCAGCAACGGTCCCGAGGACTGAAGGCTTGATAAACGAACCCCCGAAGGCGGTGAGGATGAGGAACGCCATCAGCAGCCAGTAGCTGTGTTCGTCCCCGTAGAGGCCGCGGAAGATGTCCATGCCCAACGAGCCGATGAGGAAGTAGCCGAGGGCCAGAATGCTGAACGCCACATTGAAGGCACGACGGAATCCCCACTTGTCCGCCAGCGTGCCCGCGAGAATCGGCAGCAGATAGATCAATCCACCGAAGATACCGGAGAGTTGCCCCGCCTGCGCTTCGGTGAAGCCGAGCTTATTGCGCACGTAAATGACGAAGACGATTTGCTGACCGTAGTACGCGAGTCGCTCGAACAACTCCATGCCGTTGGCGACCCAGAAGGTAGGATGAAAACCTTCACGAACTTCTTTCAGGCGATCCGAGAAGCTCACGTGTTCTCCTTGTGTATTGTGAGTGACGATGTTGAGATGACGACCGGCGACATGTCATGCTGAGGAAACGCAACGACCACCCTATGGCCGTGACGATTGCACTCAAGGTAAGAAAATCTCCTTGAATATCAATCGCCTTGCACTAGCCCGCCCGAATTCCTACTTTGATACACCTGACCACACTCCTTCTCCTGTCATGAGACTCAAAGTTCTTTGCTCAGTTGGGTTGACATTCCTGACGGTGTCAGCCTTTGCTCAATCACCCCGTGTTGAAAAGGTCGAACCACCCAACTGGTGGACGGACATGAAGCTGAACAGAATCCAGCTTATGGTGTACGGCGAAAACCTGAACGCGGCGCAAGCGCGCTCGTCTTCTCCCCACATCAAAGTCATCACAGCGCATACGCCGGCCAACCCGTCGTACGCGTTTCTTGATGTGGAGATCCAGCAGTCCGCACAGCCCGGCGAGTACACGTTCACGCTGGCGTCGCCGCACGGCAGCGCATCGTTCCCATTTCCGCTACTCGCACGAGAGCGATCTGCGACGAAGCATCAAGGCTTCAGCCCTTCCGACGTTCTCTACCTCATCACACCCGACCGGTTCGCTAACGGCGACACGACGAACGATAACGTCACCGGGATGTTCGACAGGCTGAGGCCGGATGACCCCTACGGAAGACACGGCGGTGATCTGCAAGGCATCATCGATAAACTCGACTATCTGCACGACCTCGGCATCACCGCGCTGTGGCTCAATCCCGTGGTGGAGAACAACACACCGGCGGCAAGCTATCACGGCTATGCCGCAACCGACTTGTACAGGATCGACGCGCGCTTCGGCACCAACACGTTATACGCTACGCTCGTGCATGAGGCGCACAAGCGAGGACTGAAGGTCATCCTTGACCATGTGAACAACCACATCAGCATCAACCACCCGTGGATCAAGAATCTGCCGACACCAGATTGGCTGAACGGCACGCTCGAGAAACATCAGAAAGCATTTCATTCGAAAGTGGAGCTGAGCGATGTCCACAGCGATACGCTCACGAAACAACAAGCAACGCTGGGTTGGTTCTCGGAAGGCATGCCCGACCTGAACCAGCGCAATCCGTTTGTCGCCAACTATCTCATTCAAAACACTCTCTGGTGGATCGAGATCAGCGGCATTGACGGCATCCGTGAGGACACCTATCCGTACATCGACCCGGAGTTTCGTGCCCGATGGTGCAAGACAATTCTCGATGCATACCCGCGGTTGAATATTGTGGGAGAAGTATGGATCGAGGATCCGGCATACCTCGCGCCGTACCAACGCGACACGTTTTTCCCGAAGCGATTTGACCCGCAACTCCCGAGCATCACCGACTTCGGGCTGTTCGATGCGTTCATGAAGGTGTTCGCCGACCCGGCTGGGAAGATCGAACATGTGTTTCATTGTCTCACGAAAGACTTCCTCTATCCCGACCCGACGCATCTGGTGACGTTCCTCGACAACCACGACGTCCCCCGCATCATGTACAACGTGCAGGGCGATGTGAGGCGCTTCAAGCTTGCCCTCACGCTGCTGCTGACGACGCGAGGGATACCGCAGATTCTCTACGGCACGGAGATCGGTATGAAAGGCGGGCCCGACCACGGCAGGCTCCGCGCTGATTTCCCCGGCGGCTTTCCACGCGACACGCGCAATGCGTTCACAGCAGCCGGACGGTCGGCGGAGGAGAATGATCTCTTCCATTTCACAAAGCAGCTTCTTCATATCCGCAAGGCGTACGCACCGCTGCAACGGGGCACACTCGTTCATTTCAAGCCGACCCGCGAGGTGTACGTGTACTTCAGAATCCTCAACGATGAACGAATGATGGTGGTCATCAATAACAACACACAGAAACAAACGGTCAGTCTCAGGCCGTTCGAGCATCAGCTTCCGGAGGTCGTACGGCTGCGGGACGTGATGACGGGAAGGGAGTTCGATCTCAGTCAGACCTACGAAGTCGAGATGGATGCA
>CAZIKE010000206.1:0-2736 GCA_964539775.1 uncultured Chitinophagales bacterium | reverse complement strand
GCGTGACATAACGAATCCTCTCGAAGGAATAACCGGTTTGGGTTGTGATGGAAATGTGCCTCTGGTTCTACGGGCAGCAGGCGAGGGAGTTACATGACCTCGGGAGGAGTCTACCTCCTCCCGCGTCCGTTCTCCCTTCGTTCAAGGATGGCTTCGATCTCATCCATCACGCGGTTCATCTTCTTGATCGTAAGCTCGAACGGGAAGGATGTTGTCATATCCACGCCGGCTTTCTTCAGCAGCTCAATCGGATAGTCGGAGCCGCCGGAGGAGAGAAGCTCGAGGTAGCGCTGTGTTGTTTCCTTGTCCCCTGCCAGCACCTGTTCCGAGAGGGCAACCGACGCGGTGAACGATGTTGCGTACTGATACACGTAGAAGCGATAGTAGAAGTGCGGAATGTGTGCCCACTCGACTTTGATCTCATCGTCAACCACACAGACATCCTTTGCGTGCCCGTAGTAGCGCTTCGTCAGGGCGTCAAACAGTTCGCTGAGCCGCTCGCCCGTCAGCGCCTCGCCCTTCTCAGCCATCTGGTGAATCTGCAGCTCGAACTCCGAGAAGAGCACCTGACGAAACACCGTCCCGCGCACGCCATCGACATAGTGGCCGAGGAGTGAGAGTCGCGTGTCATCGTCCTTGATCGTCTTCAGCAGGTAATCCATCAGCAGCGCTTCGTTGAATGTCGAGGCAACCTCCGCGACGAAGATCGAATAGTGCGAGGTGGGATAGGGTTGATGTTTGTTGGAGAAATAGCTGTGCATCGTGTGGCCTAACTCGTGCGCCAGCGTACTCATGTCGTCGTACTTGCCGTTGTAGTTGAGCAGGATGTACGGATGCGCGTCGTACACGCCGCCGTTGCTGTACGCACCGGAGATTTTCCCCTCGCTGGGGTACACATCGACCCACCGGTCGGCAAAGCAGGTGCGTGCCACGGCAACATATTCTTCACCCAGGGGCACGAGCGAGGCTAACACCTGTTCGCATGCTTCCTCGAAGGTGTACTTCAGATCGATGTCCTTCACGAGCGGGGCGTAGAGATCGTAGTAGTGGAGCTGCTCAACGCCGAGCATGCGCTTACGCAAGCTTAGATAGCGATGGAAGGTGTCAAGGTTGGCGTTGACGTTCTCGATCAATCCGGTGTACACACGCGTGGGGATGTTGCCCGCATCCAGAGCGTATTCGAGGCAGGAGGCGTACTTCCGCGCTCGCATGTAGAACATGTTCTTCTTAATTTCTGCATAGAGATTTGCCCCAAACGTTCTGTGAAATTCCTGTAGCTTGCCGAAGTAGGCAGCAAAGACGTTTCTTCTGTCTTCGCGATTGGGCGTGCTCTTGTGCAACGCAAACGCCGCCTGATTGAGCTTCACCTTCGTGCCGTCGTTCAGCTCCACCTCGGCGAACGGAAAGTCGGCGTTGGCAAACACGCCGTAGAGCGTCACAGGGCTATCGGCCATCAGTCCGGCATCGGCGATGATCTTCTCCTCTCCCTCGGTCCCAGTGTGCTCTTTGCGCCGGAGCTTTTCGTAGAGAAGGTGGCGGTACGTTTCCAAACCTGGCTCGCGTGCAATGAAGGCATCAATCGTCTCCTTGCTCAGCGTCAGAATCTCCGGCTCGATGAACGAGATCGCGGCGGCGAAATCAGCTTCGATGGCACCTATCTCCTGCTTCATCGCCATATATGTTGCGTTGCGGGTGTCGAGATCGGACTGCATGCTGGCGTAGCAAGAGAGGCGGTTCAGTTCCTTGTCCAGCCTGCTGGTCAGCTCAAGGCAAGCGAGCAGCGAGTGAGCCGATTCGGCAACCCTGCCGCGAAAGCCAGCAATGGACGGGATCTCTGCAACAAGCCGCTGCCGCGCTTCCAGCCACGCAGCATCGCTCGGGTAAATGTCGGTCAGATCCCATTTGTAGTGATCGGGGATCTTCGTTCGATCCCGCTCCATCGCGGAGACCTTGGAGGAAGACGTTGTATGGAATTGTACCTTCATGGGCAAGAACATCGAACGCAACGAACGCATCGGACCACCCTTATGATCTCCTGTATCGAATGTATTGGTATCCAATGTAAGAGGAAGCTGGCGAAAGGGCAACAGAAAAACCCAACTCGTGAAGAGCCTCACAGTTGTGCAGGGTGAGAGACCGTCACCGGACGAACGTGAACAGGAATTGAATACGAACGCGGCCTCCGTGTATCATTGTCAGAAGAGCATTGCATGGACGATAGCGACCGCAGTACGGAAACAGAATGGATACGCCGCTGCCAGAGCGGGGACAAGGAAGCTTTCGGCTTGTTGGTACGCAGGTATATGCAGCAGGGATACTACGCGGCGCTGAGCTTTCTCGGCTCGCACGAGGAAGCGCTCGACGCATCGCAGGAAGCGTTCGCGAAGGCTTTCAAGGCGATTCATACGTTCGACCCGACGAAGAGATTTCATACATGGTATTACCGCATCCTTAAGAATCATTGTCTGAACATACTGCGCAGCAAGAACAAAGCGCCCATTTCGGTGTCGACGCTGCTTGAGGAGGGCCGCGACGTGATCTCAGATGAACCACAAAGCGATACGGTGATGGAGCGTCAAGAGGTGAGGCGTGCCGTGTGGGACGCTCTCTGGAAACTCGACCCGGACGATCGTGCGTTACTTGTGGCGCGCGACATGCTCGGCACCCTGCCGCACGACGAAGCCGGCGCCCAGGCGTGGATGCGCAGCCCCCTGAGGAAACGCCAGCACGCGATGC
>CAZIKE010000205.1:0-2738 GCA_964539775.1 uncultured Chitinophagales bacterium | reverse complement strand
GCACCGGTCCGTCGGAGAGGTGCGCGGCATCGGACTCTTCTGGGCTGTTGATCTTGTGCGAGATCGGACAACGAAACAGCCGTTCAACACCATGGCGGACAAGGTCTCCGGCAAGCCGTTGATTGTGGATAAAGTCGCCGCCGAGATGATGAAGAACGGAGTGTTCGTTCAGTCGTGGATCAGTCATTTTGTTGTTGCGCCGCCATTGATCATCTCACAAGAGGAAATAGATATTGGAGTGAAGGCGTTGGATGAAGCGTTGAGGATTGCGGATGGGGAGGTGGGGTAAGGTTCAAGGTTGATGGTTCTCCGAAGGAGTCCTTCGGACAGGGTTCAAGGTTCAAGGAGTGTGCAAAGATGGAAAGTGGATACAGAAAGTTAGATGTGTACAGTCTTGCGCGTTCATTGGCGGTGAAAGTGCATAGAATGACCCTGAGCCTTCCAAAGTTTGAACTGTTTGAGGAAGGGGGCCAAATTCGCCGATCTTCGAAATCCGTTTCAGCTCTCATTGTTGAAGGCTATGCATTGAGAAAATACAAGAATGAGTTCCTTCATTACTTGTGGCGGGCATACGGCTCAAGTGAAGAAACACTGGAGCATCTTTTATTGCTCTTCGAGACAGAATCGCTGAAGGATGAGAAACTCTATCACGAACTTGCAGAGAGCTACAAGCAACTCAACAGGATGCTCTTCAACTACATCCAATCAGTTGAACGCACGTTCGAGACGCCAACATTTTTGAAAGAACCAATGGCTGAGTACAACGACCGTGATGAACCCTGTCCGAAAGACTCCTTCGGAGAACCCTGCACCCTGAGCGCTGAACCTTGAACCCATGAACAACATCGCCGCAAAACTAAAGCCCGAACAATACGAACACAACTTCGCCGAACTCCATCCTCCGTTCACTCCAAACTCCGCGACGGCCGAAGCCAACCGCTGCTTGTATTGTTACGACTCGCCGTGCACGAAAGCGTGTCCCACGCACATTGATATTCCCACATTCATCAAGAAGATTGCAACCGGGAACCTCAAAGGCTCAGCCAAGACGATCCTGAAATCCAACTGGGTTGCACTCACATGTGCCAAAGCCTGTCCGGTGGATGTGTTGTGCGAAGGCGCGTGTGTGTACAACGAACGCGGCGAGCAACCCATTCAGATCGGACGTTTGCAGCGCTATGCCATGGACTGGTACTTCGAGCATGGCATGCCGGCGCTGTTTACACCGAAGCCTCAGAACGGCAAGTCCATTGGCGTGATCGGGGCAGGGGCGGCAGGACTTTCGTGCGCTGCAGAAGCGGCTCTCCTCGGCTTCGATGTGACGATCTATGATGCAAAACCAAAACCCGGGGGACTCAATACGTGGGGCATTGCACCGTACAAGATGTCACAGGAAGATGCACTGAAAGAAGTGAACCTCGTCGAGAGTTTTGGCGTGAAGATTCGGTCGGGAGTCAAAGTCGGGAAGGACATTGCGCTCGCTGAGCTTGAGCAGAACCATGATGCAATCTTCCTCGGCGTGGGTTTGGGAATGTCGTCGCGCTTGAACATTCCGGGTGAAGATTTGCCCGGCGTTGTTGATGCGATTGATTTCATCGAGCGTGTCACCACGCGCAACTGGCCTTCGGTGGACGTCGGTCGCCGCGTTGCCGTGATCGGTGCAGGCAACACGGCGATTGACGCCGTGACCGAGGCCCGACGTTTGGGCGCCGAGCATGTCATGATCATCTATCGGAGAAGTCGTGAAGAGATGCCCGCTTACGACTTCGAGGTTGAGTTAGCTAAGAGCGACGGCGTGCAGTTTCAATTCCTTACCGCGCCTGTGCGTATTATCGGCCGCACGCACGTCGAGGCGATCGAGTGTGTCCAGATGCAACTGGGCGAACCGGACGACGAGGGGCGCCGCAAACCCGTGCCCGTGCCCGGATCGGAGTTTCACATTCCGGTGGATATGGTCATCAAGTCCGTTGGTCAGCGCATCGAGGAAACGTTTCTGGCGACCATTCCCCGCCTGCGCATCGAGCGCGGCCGCGTGTGGGTGAATCCGGAGACGATGCAGACGAGCAACCCGAAGTACTTTGCCGGCGGTGATTGCATCAACGGTGGTAAGGAGGTCGTCAACGCCGCGGCGGACGGAAAGAAGGCGGCGTGGGGGATTGACGCGTGGGTGATGAAGCGATAAGTGTCCGGATTCTTGAACCCTGAACCTTGAAACCCAAGAGCACTTATGAGGTACAACATGGTTGACCTAAGGACAGACTGCGCCGGGATCAAATCGCCGAACCCTTTCTGGCTCGCGTCCGCGCCGCCGACAAACAGCGCGTATCAAGTCTGCAAAGCCTTTGAGGCGGGTTGGGGCGGAGCGGTGTGGAAAACCATCGGCGAGCCGGTGATGAATGTGTGTAACCGCTACGGCTCGGTGGATTATAACGGGCAGAAGATCCTCGGGCTGAACAACATCGAATTGATCAGCGACCGTCCGCTGGAAGTGAATCTGCGAGAGATTGCCGAGACGAAAAAGCTGTGGCCTGACCGCGCCGTTGTTGTTTCGCTGATGGTGGAATCGAAGCGCGAGGCATGGCACGACATCGTGAAGCGGACGATTGATACAGGCGCCGACGGCATCGAGCTGAACTACGGCTGCCCGCACGGCATGAGTGAGCGCGGCATGGGTTCGGCCGTGGGACAGGTGCCGGAATATTGTCAGATGATCACCGAATGGGTCATGGAAGCCTCGA
>CAZIKE010000204.1:0-2742 GCA_964539775.1 uncultured Chitinophagales bacterium | reverse complement strand
GCCATTCAACGATGCAACCTCGGCAAACTACACCGACCTCCTCTCTCCCCGACTTGTCGATGAACTGACGTACAATGCAGGACCAACAAAGAACGATGTGCCGCTGTTGGGATCATTCCCTTATCTTGCCGATCCGCATCGAGGGTATGACTACGTGAAGCAACTCACGGCTGCCGCCCCAACCGTGCTGGATGTGAACACTCCAGGACTGGGCATCGGCGTGCCGAAGGGATTCATCCTGGAGCAAAACTATCCGAATCCTTTCAATCCGGCAACGACGATCAAGTACAATGTTGCCAGTGCCGAGCGAGTCCGGCTCAAGGTCTATGACGCGCTGGGCCAGGAAGTGGCAACGCTCGTGAACGAAGACCAGCAGCCGGGAACCTACACGGTGAACTGGGACGCGAGGAACATGGCCAGCGGTGTGTATTATTACCGCTTGGAAGTGGGCAGCGAAATTCTTCCGGCGAAGAAAGCTGTTCTCTTGAAGTAAGATACAGACATCTTCCGCTGCAGGTGGCGGCTGAAAGGCCGTCACCTGCACTGGAGTTTCCATTAGTATAATGAGAAAGGATAACCATCATGAAGCGACGGACGACGTTCCTTATCACCACGCTGGTGATCCTCGGAGCTGCTCTTGGCATTATGTTCCTCACGCCGAGACGCGAATCGGCAGGGATACCGGATCTCTTGCCGCGGTCATCTTCAGGCACAGCCACCTCGGAGTATCTCAACGCGCAGAAGGCGATCGAATACTATCGGCAGGAGATTCGCAAGAAGCCGGAGGTGGTGAAGAACTACGTGGAGCTGGCCCAGATCTACATACAAGAAGCGAGGATCACAGCTCTGCATCATGAGTACTTTCCGAAGGCAGAACATCTACTCGACATCGCACTGGACCTTGATCCGAACGACGCCGCCGCGATGAGTACCAAGGCATCCATGTACGCAACGCTGCATCGGTTCGAGGAAGCGAAGGCACTCGCAGAACGCGCCCTGTCGATCAATCCCCACTACACAGCTACCTCTTGCGTGCTGATTGACGCGCTGGTGGAACTTGGAGAGTACGAAGATGCAGTGCGAACGTGTGATGCCCTCCTCGCGTTTCGTCCCGACTTGCGCTCGTATGCACGGGCCGCGTATCTGCGGGAGATTCACGGTGACAACATCGGCGCACGGCAAGCTATGTTGATGGCGTGCGACGCGGGCGTCACAGGACAGGAGACCCGCGCGTGGAGCCTGTACACACTCGGCAAAATGTTCTTGCAGGAGGGCAAACTCGACACCGCAGAGTTTCTCTTTAAAGGAATCCTGGAAGAACGCCCCGGCTACGCGTACGCAACAAGCGGGCTTGCGCAGGTACGTTTCGCGCAGCAGAGATATGACGAGGCTATTCATTTGTTGAACTCCGCCTGGGAGACGACGCCAGAACACAGCTTCCTGGAGCATCTCGTTGCAGTGTATCGCGCTGCGGGCCGCGAGGCTGAAGCACGCCATACGACTGACATGGTGCTGAAGGAATTCGCCGACCACACGAAAGAAGGATGGAACGTTGATCGCGAATTTGCCGCATTCTGCGCCGACCAGGGTATCCGACTTGATGAAGCGTTGCAGCGGGCAATGAACGAGTATCGCCGGCGCCCGAAGAATATCGACGTCCTCGATACGTACGCGTGGACATTGTTCAAGAATGGCAGAGCCGGCGAGGCTTTGCCCATCATCGAACGCGCACAGCGGTTAGGAACGAAAAACGCTACGCTGAAACTCCACGCAGCACAGATCTACGCGGCAACGGGATACAAGTCCCAGGCCCGCGAGATGCTGCAGCAATCCTTGAATATCAATCCGTACATCAACGTCCTCCACAACGCCGAAGTCCGTCGCCTTTCAGAAGAGCTGAACATCCTTGCCACAAACCAATAGCCCCCCGTATGGTATGTTTGCAGGAGGAATGCTACATTGTGAGCGACATGAGTCCACACACAGTAGCATACCATGCCGCCGGAATTGATAACAATTCTTTTGTTGGGTTTCAGCCTCGGCCTCAAGCACGCGCTGGACGCTGACCACGTTGTGGCCGTTGCGGCCATCGTCAGCGAACGGAAAGGAATTCTAAGCTCTTCACTTGTTGGGATGTTGTGGGGGATCGGCCACACAGCCGCACTGCTCGTCATGGGAGGCTGTGTGGTGGCCTTGCGGCTTCGGATTCCTGACAAGCTGGCGCTCAGTATGGAGTTTGCCGTCGCCGTGTTGCTTGTTCTCCTTGGAGTCGACGTCCTCAGGAAAGTTTTCAGAGGCGAAATCCTCCACATCCACGTCCACACACACCATGGAAGGAAACACATCCATCTGCACACGCATGCCCGTGCCTCGAGGCACACGGGTGATGCATCGTCGCATCACGAAAGTCGCCCTGCCCGGTTGTTCGAACGCATGCTCTCGCATCTCTCCGACAACAGGCGCTCACTTTTCACCGGCATGGTTCACGGTATGGCGGGCAGTGCTGCGCTTATGCTGATGGTCATTACCACCATTCCAACGCCGCTTCTGGCCTTCGCCTACATCGTCCTTTTCGGGCTCGGCTCAATCGGCGGAATGCTCATGATGAGCACGTTAGTCGGTGTGCCTGTTGCGCTGTCTGCAGCAAGGTCAGCCGCCCTGAATAGGATCGTTCGGGGATTCGCCGGGGGCGTGAGTGTGGTGTTCGGCATACTCCTGGCGTGGAGAGTAGGCTACGTTGAG
>CAZIKE010000203.1:0-2880 GCA_964539775.1 uncultured Chitinophagales bacterium | reverse complement strand
AGTCCAAACGCTCCACCTTTTGCCGATGGTGAACCGGGAAGGAATGAATGCACCAATCGGAATATCAGTCCAGCCACGACGCCCAGAGACGTTGAGAAAACCAGCGCTGCGAACGTGCCTTCGATCGTGAAACTGACGTCACGCCCGGAAACGAACGCAATCGCCTTCAAAGCGGCTCGTCCTCCCACGCCAACGAACAAAAAAGCAGAAAGAATACCAGCCACAATTGTCGCAGTCAGCATTTGTACCGTTCTCATAGGCAATAGCCGCCTCTGAAGTGAATAATGCGAGGAGTTGCGGAGGCGGTGGTTGGCGCTTCCGTGCCTGCCGAGCGGTCCACCCAGGGACGCGCCGTGGGCTTGATGTGGCTGGCTGCGTGGCCGCCGCCGGATGCATGCCGAACACAGCAACAACACATACCTCCTTTGAATGAACGATACAAGATACGATCTCTTGTCCTACTTGAGCACTACATCTGAATGTGGGACACTGTCCGAGAGCTACCGGCCCAATCGAACCTGAGCGAAGTTGGAAGACTTACCGATGAATGATGCGTATGCGAACGCACCATCGAGTTGCCAAACACGAAACAGATTCAAGCCCAGTCGTCTGAATTGCACAGCACGGGCTGCCTGTAAGCAGCACAGGTATAGCAAGTCCCCTTTGTCTTCTATCTGCATGAGAGTGTGGGGGTGTAATTGCGAAGTCGAAGCGAGGAGGTCAGATTTCACCCCGCAGGGATTTCGTGATCACTTCGGCTTTCGAGTTGACGTGGAGTTTCTTGTAGATATTCTTGATGTGAAAACGAATGGTATCGATCGAAATGTTCATCCTGTCGGCGAGCATCTTGTAACTCAGTCCGTCCACAAGACCGATGACGATTTCTTTCTCTTTCGGTGTAAGGATCGATTCGGGAGTTTTCTGTGCGATGGTGGACGACCTGCTGAAGTGCTCCATCACTTTGCGTGCAATTTCGGGCGACATCACGGAGCCGCCTGCACGTACGGTTTCGATCGCTTTCTTGATGTCGCTGAGAGGAGTGTTTTTCAGGAGATACCCGGAGGCGCCGGCACGCAGCGAATCGAAGATCTTCTGCCAGTCGTTGTACACCGTCAGCATGACGATGTCGACATCGGGGTGCTGTTCCTTGATGAGTCTCATGCCGTCGATGCCCGACATGCCCGGCAAGCCGATGTCGCTAAGAATGACGTCGGGAAACTCGGACTGGTTTGCTTTCACCAAGAACTCCTCAACGGACTCCGCCGCGATCTCGCAGAGAAAGTCCTTTTGATGACTGAGGTACTTCTGGATCCCCAGCCGAATATCTCTATCGTCTTCAACAATGCCGACGGTAATCATGGGTCAATAAGCCAAGAACTGCGCGCAAGGACTACTACATATTCGTGTGGGGAAAGAAAACCGCAAAGGCATGTCCAGCACCACTCTGCTGTGCCTCCCCTCCAGAAAGCACGACGGCACCACCCTCAGGAGTGATGCCGTCTGTGTGTCGGAGCGGCGGGATTTGAACCCACGACCCCTTGCACCCCAAGCAAGTGCGCTACCGGGCTGCGCCACGCTCCGAGATTTCTCAACCGCACCTCCAAGATACAAAACCCTGTGAACGAGTGCAAGCACGCGGCCGCGCTTTCCTTCTCTTGAACCAGACTATCGGTCTGGCCTTACCGACTCGGTTCCCCATCAAGCGATCTGAAGTTTCCCGTTTGAAGAAGCAGGGTAAGTGTCCGAATGCTCCAGTTGTAGTAGTTGTGTTCCGGAGGCAGAGCGGTCGCGACATTGATCCGGTAGGCGGCATCACAGAACGCCTGATATGCAGGACCTGCTGCCATCGCCGCGGCACCGAACGGTCCGATAAAGACGCTCGTCGGCTCTGTACGCATCGGCTTGCCATCAAGAGAGTACCCGTTCGCAATGTTTGCCGCGCCGATGGACGAAGCGAAACGAACAATCTTCTCACAGAACTGCCGTGCCTCCTCGTGACCGTACCATAGGTAGTCCAGCGCGATGCGCCATGGCGTGCGTGCTGCATCCCAGTAGTAGTAATAGCTCTGCTCTCGTTCCGCAGCAGGCGAGCCGTCCGCACGGCACCAGTCGGGCACAAGTCCCGTTTCAGGATGGGCACACTTCTTCAGGATCTCATAACATTTCGCAATCACCTTGCGCCATCCCGTGTTGCCTGTTGCCGTTTCGAAAGCACGGTAATATGCAGGAGCAAAGTACGATGGATTGAGCAGGTGCGATCCGCCCCAGTTACCATCGCCCGGCTTCAGAACGTATGTGTTCTTCTCGACCTCGTGTTCCCAAATGCGATTGATGAGCAGAACTGCCTCCTGTTTGTAGTTGATGGTGCCGTTGCTGCACCACTGGCGATCGGCGAGCAACAGGGCGAATGCAACATCCTCATCGGCATCGGTGGCGGCGCCGCCGCCCTCGATCACCTCGCACGTGCTGCTGATGTGCCATTCCATCAGCCCTCGCTCATTCATGAACTTCTTGTAGTACTGCCACAGATCGTCGAACAGCGGACGGTCGTTCAGGTTGACGGCGAGCAGCATACCGTAGCCGATCCCTTCGGAAGTTGTCGAGCTCATGTCATCGAACAACACCCGGCGTAAACCGCAGGCACTATCGCTGGTAACGTACGCGCTCTTCCAACGCTCGTATGACCGCTGCGCGTCAAGATGGTTCTGCAACTTGCTCATGATGCCGAACCTGTACACTGCATTCTGCGGAAAGGGGAAGTTCACACAGCCGCCTGCGTTGTTCGTGTACAGGATTGTCCCCGCCGTACCGACGATAAGGCCCACAACAGAATCACCAAAGGCTGCGCCGCGCAAATCTTGATCGGTGCCGCCCGGCCTG
>CAZIKE010000202.1:0-2953 GCA_964539775.1 uncultured Chitinophagales bacterium | reverse complement strand
TCGACCGCGTTGAGCTGGACGACAAGGCGTTTGCCGTCATCGACTACAAGTCGGGCAGCCGGATTCCGAAGCTGGATGACATCCGCAAGGGTATCAGCTTGCAGCTACCGCTGTATCTCTATACCATCGAGCAACTCATGCAGGGCAGTCGGCTGCCCGCGGGCGGCGCGTACTATATCCTGCGACGCCCTGTGAGATTGAAACCCGGCCTTGCAAGCAAGAACACTAAAGACACATTCGGAGGAAGTGGCCACAGCGGTCATCTGCTTCCAGACGAGGAACTCCGAAAACTGATCAATGAGGCCATCGTCCACGTCAACCGCTCTGTTGATGCAATGACGGAAGGAAAATTCCCGCTGACTTCTGCCGACAACATCGACGAGGTGTGTACGTACTGCGATTTCAAGAAGATCTGTCGGATCCAGACTGTTCGCCACCTTACCAACGCCGTAGCGGAGGACTCATGACACACTCTGAACAGAAATCGATCATCCGGGAGCTGAGAGACTACGAAAACGCACTGACACGAGACGAGCAGGAGGATTTTCGCATGTTCGTCAAGCGCGACAAGGATGATGAAGACCTTGATGAGCTATCGAAGAAGACACTGATGGCTCTGTACGAGAAGTATGTCGTAAACAGACCGCGCAAAGTAGTGCGGTCGCCGTTTGGCGACACGTACAAGCAATAATTTCTTGCATCAGACCACGCGAGCACAAAGGATCGAAGGATGAAAGCAGCATTCGTGACAAAATATGGAGGACCCGAAGTACTGGAGATTCGCGAGACACCCATCCCGAAACCACAGCCGGACCAAATCCTGGTAAAGGTTCGCTCCATTGGATTGAACTTTGCCGACGTCATGGGACGCTTCGGGGTGTATCCGGGCACGCCTCAGCCTCCTTTCATCCTCGGCCTGGAGTTTTCAGGAGATGTCGTCGAGGTGGGTTCCAACGTGACGTTGTTCAAAGGGGGCGAACGCGTGATGGGCTACAGCAGGCACGGCAGTCATGCGGAGTACGTATGCTTGAGTGAGAAGTTTGCAGCCGAGCTTCCACCAACCATGACGTACGAGGAGGGCGCTTCCTTCCTCGTTGTATATCTCACGGCGTATCACGGCATCGTGCGCCTTGCAAACACCCGTCCGGGCGAGAAGCTGCTCGTGCATGCGGCCGCCGGCGGCGCGGGACTCGCCACCGTGCAACTCGGCAAGCATTTGGGTGCGGAGATTTTTGGAACCGCTGGTTCAGAAGAAAAGGTCGAGCTTGCGCGCAAGCATGGCGCTCATCATGTCATCAACTACAATACGCACGACTTTGCCGAGGAAGTCCGCCGCATCACGAATAACTACGGCGTTGATGTCGTGATGGATGCCGTCGGCGGACTGGTGTATGACAAGAGCTGGAATTTGCTGGCGCCGATGGGACGGTATATCCTCTATGGGCTTGCTGCTGTGGCCGGGAAAGGCGCGTTGAACAAGCTGAAGGCTGCCACAGTCATGTCCGTGATGAAGCCGATTTTCCCCATTCAACTGATGAGCGCTAACAAGGGAATCTTCGGGTTCAATCTCGGCACCCTGAAGGGAAAGGAAGGATACTTTAAGGAAGCAACCATGGAGTTGCTCAAGCTCTACGATCTTGGCGTTTTGAAGCCGCTCATTTGGAAGATATTCCCTTTCCACGACATTGTTGAAGCACACCGGGCCTTGCAGACGCGGCAGTCTGTTGGGAAGGTTGTGGTGATGGTTGGGGCTTGAGTATGAGTGCGGTGAATTCACCAGAGTTCTGGGATGCGTTGTATCGCACCGACCAAACGGGGTGGGATATCGGTTCGCCAAGCCCGGCATTCGTTGATCTCTTGCAAAGCCGGAAGGTTCGACCGGGGAACACTCTTGTGCTCGGATGCGGGAAAGGATACGATGCTGTGTTGTTCGCACAACACGGTTTTGTCGTAACGGCAATCGACTTCTCTCCTGCGGCAATCGAAGCGACACGGCAACTCGCTCACAAGAGCGGCGTACAGATCGAACTTGTGGAGGAGGATCTGTTTGATTATTCTCTCGGCGTGATGGAAGAATTCGACTACATCGTGGAGCACATCACGTATTGCGCGATCGACCCGCTGCGCCGGGCAGAGTTTGCCTCCGCTGTGTCCTCAATGCTGAAGCACAATGGCGAGCTGTTCGCTTTGTTTTTCCCTTTGGACAACCGTCCGGGCGGCCCCCCCTATGCTGTCGCCATGGATGAGGTGATCCGATTGTTTGGACGGACCCTGGAGTTGGTTTCCATCGAGCCACCTGCACGATCCGTCCCGTCGCGCAAGGGAAAAGAGATGATGACCGTCTGGAGGAAACCATAGGCTCATGGAGTGGAAGCCCCTTTGTGAGCGCGGAGAAGCCCGATGATGCACCAGAACGATCATCAACAGACGCTCGATCCCGACTTTCTGCTCGTGGCATATTGCAACGGATACTTCCCGATGGCCACCCATCGCTCTGGGCCGATCGAATGGTACTCGCCCGATCCGCGAGCAATCATTCCTCTGGATGGGCTGCATATCTCACGAAGCTTGAGGCGGACATTGAACAGAAATGTTTTCACGGTGCGTATCAATTCGGCATTCGAGAACGTCATGCGGTCCTGCGCCGCTCGTGAGCAGACATGGATTTCGGAGGAGATCATCTCCGCCTACACCGAACTGCACCGGCGCGGGTTTGCCCATAGCGTGGAGACGTGGTACGAGCAACGGCTCGTCGGCGGCTTGTATGGTGTTGCCATCGGAGGCGCGTTCTTCGGCGAATCGATGTTTTCGACGATGACCGACGCTTCCAAGGTGGCACTTGTACATCTGGTTCGACGCCTGAACGATAGACGCTTTCTCCTTCTCGATACGCAATACCTCACCGAACATCTGGCCCGTTTGGGAGCAATCGAAATTTCCCGAGCGGCATATC
>CAZIKE010000201.1:0-3078 GCA_964539775.1 uncultured Chitinophagales bacterium | reverse complement strand
ACTTGAACGAAGTTACGCGTCGGACAGTTGACAACGCATGCACCGCAACCTGTACATGCTTCCTCATCCACGTAGCGGGCTTTTCGCTTGAGCGTCACTGTGAAGTTGCCCGGCTCACCTTCGATGCGTTCGACCTCCGAAAGCGTCAACACGTCGATATCCTTGTGCCTGCCGATGGAGACGAGCCTCGGCGCAATGGTGCACATGGCGCAGTCGTTCGTCGGAAACGTCTTGTCGAGCTGCGACATCACCCCGCCGATGGCCGGCTTGCTTTCGGCGAGATAGACTTTGATGCCTGCTTCCGCCAAATCGAGTGCGGCCTGCATGCCGCCGATGCCGCCGCCCACAACAAGCGCGGCTCCGACCTTTTTATCGTGTCCGTTTCCGTTCATGCTGATTCAACTCCCGCTGGAATGAGTACTTCCGAAGGTTGTTTCGCTGTTGCCTCTGCTAAGGCCCGTTCCTTCACCGCTTGAAAGTAGAGTGCCATCGGACGATAGAACGCGTGCGACCATTTGCCAAACGGTAACTCGATCAGCACGAGTGGGATCGCTATGGCCAGGTGCACGGCATATAGAATGTGCGAGGTCAGGGCGAACTCTAAGTACCGAAACACATGCACTGCCAATCCGCTGAGTGCCACAAGGAACAACATCGAAGGCAGAATAAGATCGCTTGGCTCAGAAAACTTGTGCATCTCCACCCGTTTCTTGATTCGACTGAACACAATGTCGATCGGGATGTAGAGCAGAATAGCGGCGGCGATGTATCCTAACCACCTCTGTGCGTGATAGAGTGGATAGATCTCATCCGTCTGAAACCACTCGAGGAAGAAGAACTTGATGAACAGCATCAGCGAGACCGCGAATGCGAGAAGCCAATGTTTCAGCCAACGCTTCCTGTGCGTCTTATCCGTGCATCGTTTCATGTTCTTGTGCGAGAACATATGGATGATTGCGGTCTTCGCCTCGACGAGGTAATGACGCAGGGACGCTTTTACTCGCCCTTCACCGCGCATGGCGAAGTGATGCATGCGCAACGTATTGGCAAGTAAGAGTACGAAGGGGATCACGAAGGCCACCTTCGTGAAGTCTGCGATCAGAGGAAACATGTGGCCGACTCCCATCGGGGTTTCGAGAAACTCCGAGACGGTCATCGGGACCTCTGCATAGTAGAAATGATAGTAGAGGACGAGCGCGAAGACGAGAAGCCCGATGAGCGAGAGCGCAATGAGCTCGCCGATACGTGAGCCGAGGGCTTTGGAAGCAATGCGGCTGAAATCGTATTGGGCGATGAGGTAGCGCCGCAGCGTCATCATGGACTCACGCGGCTCGGCCTGGCGCGGGCAGGTGATGGAACAATCACCACAGTCGTGGCAGAGCCAGGGTTCTAAGCCACCGCGCAGCGACGCCTTGAGTCCGAGGAGCGCGCGCCGGATTGGTTTACGCGGAAATGAAGCCGAGCCGTCTGATAGCTCGCATACCACCGTGCAGCTTCCGCAGCTCAGGCACGCATTGACATCGAACCTGCCGTAGCGACGAATTTCCTGCAGCAATCCGGGAACGGAATGGGTGACCATGCTGCTGACCCTTTCGGAACGATGTAGAGAGGAACCTGCAGTTGCCGCATGCCGCAATGGACGTGCCGAAGGGGATTGGCGAAAGGAAGCTCTATGAGCAAGCAAGAAGGGCAGGTTACCGGAAATCCGCTACTTCGGTAGTGGAATTCCATTAAGCCCGTACTTCAGAAGCTTGTCGCGAAACGTCGAGAACTTGAGTCCGAGGAAAGCGGCGGCGCGGGACCTGTTGCCGTGGTGCAACTCGAGCGCCTTGCGCAGCAGATTCGTTTCAAGGCAGGCTATGATCTGTTCATAGCTCATGTGCTGTTCAAAAAAACAGCGCGAGCAACTCTTGATGAGCATATCCATCGGGTCTTCTCCGCGGATCTCGTGAGGGAGGTCTTCCAGCGTGATCGTATCGTTCACGAAGAGCAGAACGCGCCCGATAACGTTGACCAGCTCTCGCACGTTCCCCGGCCAGGAGTAGTTGACCAGTGCCCGAAGAGCTTCCTTGGAGACTGTCACTGTTTTCTCAGGCAGGTAGAACTTCAAATAATGTTCAATCAATGCCGGAATGTCTTCGCGACGATCACGCAGAGGCGGGATGGTGATAGGGACGACATTCAAGCGATAGAAGAGATCGGCGCGGAACTTTCCTTGATCCACCAGGTCCTTCAGACTCACCTTCGACGTTGCGATGAAGCGAACATCAATCTTGATCGTGCGTATGCCCCCCACGCGCTGGATTTCATGAGATTCCATCGCCCGCAACAGCTTCGGTTGAATCTCGATCGGCAGATCGTCAATATCATCTAACAGCAGGCTTCCGCCTTCTGCTGCTTCGAAGAGTCCTTTCTTCTCCGCGGCAGCTCCAGTGAATGCCCCCTTCTCATGCCCGAACAGCTCGCTCTCTACCAATTCTCGCGGGAGCGTCGCCATGTCGATCTTCACAAGCGGCTTAAAGCGTCGCGCGCTCTTTTGGTGGAGATACTCTGCAAACCGATCCTTGCCGACGCCCGTCTCACCGATGAAGAGGACAGTACGGTCGGTGAGTGCAATGGTGCGAAGTTGCTGGAGGATATCCAGAATGACACGACCCCTGGCAACGATGTCCGGGTTCTCGTGATTCATATGCCACAGCCCTTTTCCGGTGGGAGTAGAGCGGTTACGTAATGTGATACCAAGGAGCGTGCCGCAACGGAGAGCTTGTTTTCCCTGAAAAGAAGCGGGGAGCGGTCGGGATTTGTAAGCCGGATTCCCACCTGTGGGAAAGAGCTTACGATGACTGCAAACGGCAGAGGCCACCCCTGAGCAGAACAACATCACCATGACCGTTGCATTTGTCAACAACGAGTGCAGGGTATGCTACCGCCGTTGTTGCGTTGGTCGAACATACGCCGGCGATGCAGCATCAGTCCTCGATCTTTCGTTTTAGCTCCGCAAGCTTTTGAAGGGCTTCGAGAGGAGTCATTCGCTCTACATCAACCTTCCGCAGTTCCTCGCGCAGCGCATCATCCTTC
>CAZIKE010000200.1:0-3188 GCA_964539775.1 uncultured Chitinophagales bacterium | reverse complement strand
GCACACTCAACTCCGATCCTTCCAAATTCTTCAGTATCTTCTTCGCCCTTTCCGTTACTTCTTCCGGCAGCCCCGCCATTTGCGCGACCTGAATACCGTACGAGTGATCGGCAAAACCGGGCGTCACTTTGTGCAGGAAGATGACCTTGTCGCCGAACTCCTTGACCTCCACCTTGTAATTCTTGATCCGGGGAAAGAGATCGGCAAGCTCGTTCAGTTCGTGATAATGCGTTGCAAAAAGCGTCCGCGCGCCGACGCGTTCATGCAGGTACTCGGTCAGCGCCCAGGCGATGCTGATGCCGTCGAACGTGCTGGTGCCGCGACCGACTTCATCCAGGAGGATGAGGCTCCGTTTCGTTGCCGTGTTGACGATGTGAGCAGCTTCATGCATTTCGACAAGGAACGTACTCTCACCTGAAGCGATGTTGTCGCTGGCACCAACCCGGGTGTAGATCTTGTCCACGATGCCGATAACAGCTTTCTTTGCGGGAACGAAGCTGCCGATCTGCGCAAGCAACACAATCAGTCCCGTCATGCGCAGGTAGCTGGACTTCCCGCTCATGTTCGGACCCGTGATGATCAGAATCTGGTCGGCGTCCGTATCGAGCTTCACGTCGTTGGGAATGTACGTCTCGCCCGGCGGCAACATCCGTTCGATGACCGGATGGCGGCCAGCAGTAATCTGGAGAATGTTCGAGTCGTTCACTTCAGGGCACACGTAGTCATACTCGACAGCCACCTCTGCAAGTGCAACAAAGCAGTCGAGAGCGGCAATCATCTGGGCGTTGGTTTGAATCGCCATCGCATGCTCGGCGATCTTCATCCGCACCTCATGGAAGAGCTGTGTTTCCAGAGCGAGGATCTTCTCTTCGGCATGGAGAATCTTCTCCTCGTACTCCTTCAATTCCGGCGTCACGAAACGTTCGCCCGTAGCAATCGTCTGCTTGCGGATATAGTTCGAGGGAACTTTGTCCTTATGCGTTTTGGTAATTTCGATGTAGTAGCCGAACACATTGTTGAATCCTACCTTGAGCGATGGGATGCCGGTACGCTCGCGCTCGGTCTTCTGCAGTTCGGCGATCCAGCTCTTGCCGCTCAGTGCCAGAGTGCGCAACTCATCCAGCTCAGTATTGAAGCCTTTCCTGATCACGCCGCCGTCCGTGAGCGCCATCGGCGGGTCGGGTTCGAGGCCGATCTCGATCAGTGCGATGATGTCGGGGAGAGGTTGGAGGCGGGAGTGGATGGCCGCAAGTGTTTCAGTGGAAACCGAAGCGATTACGGATGTGAGATTACTGATTTCTATGAGAATGAACTTCAGCGCAATCACATCCCGCGGGGTTGCGCGGCCGGTGCAGATCTTCGTGTTCAGCCGCTCAAGGTCGCCAATACGCGCCAACACTTCTGACGTCCGCTCTCTGACCTCTGACTTCTGCACGAGTTCCTCCACTGCGCCCAATCTTTGCCGAATCGCATCCACCTTGTTCAGCGGCTGATTGATCCAGCGCTTCAGCATGCGTCCGCCCATCGGTGTCTTCGTCCTATCCAACACGGCAAAGAGCGTTCCTTCGTTGGAACCGGAGAGCGAGGAGGTGATTTCGAGATTTCTCTTGGTGGAGGGATCGAGAATGATGAACTCGCCGATGTCGTGGCGGCGCAGCGACTTGATGTGGTGGAGATTTGCTTTCTGCGTCTCCTGCAGGTAGTGCAGAACCACGCCTGCGGCGGTAACGCCGTCTTTCAACTCCTCAACCCCGAAGCCTTTGAGCGAGTGTGTATTGAACTGTGTGATGAGCTGCTCGTAGGCGTACTCGAAGTTGAACACCCAATCATCCACTTTGGTGAAGATGCCTTTGAAACTCTCGCCAAGCACCTGCTGGAGCGTTGCAAGGTCGCGCTTTTGCACGAGCACTTCCGAGGGGGCAATGACGGCAATCTGTTCCGGAAGCTGCTTGAACGTAAACTCGCTGACGTTGAACTCCGCCGTCGAGACGTCCACGAAGGCAACTCCCACAATGTCGCTCGGCGCAGCGATGGCAGAAGGAAGTGCTACTGCTGCCAGATAGTTGTTCTGCTTCCGGTCGAGAATCTTGTCCGAGAACGCGACGCCGGGGGTGACGACTTCAATCACGTCGCGTTTGACAATGCCCCTGGCAAACTTCGGGTCTTCGAGCTGCTCACAGACGGCTACTCGGTATCCTGCTTTGAGAAGTTTGGGGAGATAGGCTTCGAGCGCATGATAGGGAAAGCCTGCAAGAGGCACCTCGCCTGCAGCACCGTTGCCGCGCTTGGTGAGCGTGATGCCCAGAACCTTCGACGTGATCTTCGCGTCTTCCTCGAACGTCTCGAAGAAATCCCCCATACGAAATAGCAAAATCGTATCGGGGTACTTCGCCTTCACCGAGGCGTATTGTTTCATGAGGGGAGTGGACATCGCATCACGACAAAACACAAACGGCTCTCATTCTGGGTCAATTAACCCAAAACGAGGGCGAAAATCAACGCGCAACGACAACGCATACCGGCGAACCGCTGAGAGGCACACCGCGCCTGGGGTGGATGGTTCCGACGATTCATCGCTCTTGTCTGTAATCGCGTTCTTGTGTATTTTCGGAACATCATTCATGACGTCATCGGGCATTTCTCATGCGGCATCTGGTTCGTGTCATCGTCTGTCTCTTGCTCTCGCTCCCGTCAATCGCCCAGGAGGCATTGGTCCGCTCGGGTCCGATGGTCGGCTACGGCGAGACGACGGAAACAATGCTCTGGGTGCAAACCGCCGCACCAGCAGTTGTGCAGTACCGGTACTGGGTTGAGGAAGAGAAGAAGCATCCGCAGCTCAGCAAGAAAGTGACTACCAACGAAGATTCGGACTTCATCGCAAAGATCGTACTGACAAACCTCACCCCCGGAACCCGCTACGCATATGAACTGCTGCTCAACGGCAAGGTCGTCCGACGACCGTATCGGCTGACTTTTACGACGCAATCCTTCTGGCAGTGGCGTACCGATCCTCCCGCGTTCAGCGTTGCATTCGGGTCATGCGCATACATCAACGACACGACGGCCGACCGTCCCGGCAAACCATACGGCGGAAGCTATACGATCTTCCGGGCGATTGCCGCACAGCAACCCGATCTCATGCTCTGGCTCGGCGACAACTGGTATTATCGGGAACCGGATTATTTTGC
>CAZIKE010000199.1:0-3355 GCA_964539775.1 uncultured Chitinophagales bacterium | reverse complement strand
ACGATGACGACCTTTATGGCGTTCGCCCAGCGGCTGCAACTGCCGATTGTCTCGTACACCAGCGGTGCAGAGGGTGTGTTAGAATTTGTGGATGGTGGCTATCGCTTTACGAAGGTTGTGCTGCGACCGAGGATTGTGGTTTCGACACCGGAGGCAATCGAGCAGGTGCAGAACACCCTGCACGACGCGCACGAGAGCTGCCTGATCGCCAATTCGATTCGAGCGGACGTTATCGTTGAACCAACAATCACCACCGAACACCACACAGAGCAATACCATGATTGATGAGTTGATTCCCGAAAAGCCACTCGACCAGAATCTTCAGAATGAGCTGATCAGCCGGCACTGCTCAGATGCCCTCGAGCGCATCCGGACGGCGTCAAGCAAATCCGAAGCCCAGCGGATTGTCAATGAATTCTGTCAGAAGTTCGACCGCGAGTGCGAGAGTAATCTGGTACGGAGATTCCTGAAACAATACGTTAATTCCTTGCTCGATCAACATTGGAGGGAACGTGTATGATTCGACGGGATATTTCTGTTGAAGAGTTGGTGACGATTCTGCCCGAATCCGTCCGTTACCTGATGGATCGGGGCATCAAGCCGATCGTGTGCGGCGAGCCGATCTGGGATACATTGGAAGGAGCGGCAAGGCCGAAAGGCTTCTCCGATGAACGTCTTGACGAGATGGTGCGAGAGCTTTCCGAGTTTTTTCAGCAGAAGCAGAACGTCTTGCATCCATGATGACCAAATGCTAACTTGAGTTTGCAATGTATACCCAGTCCATACGTTTAGGCACAATTCTCGGCATCCCGTTCGGCGTCAACTACTCGTGGCTGGTGATTTTCTTCCTCGTCACGTTGTCGTTGACGACTCAGTTCACCGCCTTGCATCCCGACTGGTCGTTCGAGGAACATCTCGCCTTCGGCGTTGCAACGAGCCTATTGTTCTTTCTCTCCGTGGTTCTGCACGAGCTTGGGCACAGTGTTATGGCGTTGAAGTATCGCATTCCTGTAAAGGCAATCACCTTGTTCGTGTTTGGCGGCGTGGCGCACATCGCAAAGGAGCCGGAGAAACCATCGCACGAATTCAACATTGCCATTGCAGGACCCATTGTCAGTGCTCTTCTCGCAGGATTGTTCTCTCTCATCGCCCTGCTGATGCATAACAGGGCGGAGGGTCTTGTTTCCCTCGGGGAATGGTTGGGTCGGATCAATCTGATGCTTGCTCTTTTTAATCTGATCCCCGGCTTTCCACTCGACGGCGGACGAATCCTTCGCGCCGTTGTCTGGAAGTATACCGGTAGCTATGAACGCGCGACCGTCGTCGCTGCAGGAGCAGGACAGGTGTTTGCCTACGGGTTTATCCTGTTTGGACTCTGGGAAGCGTTGACGAGCAACCTGGTGAGCGGCTTGTGGATCGGCTTCATCGGCTGGTTCTTGCTCTCCGCGGCGCAGATGTCGACGGTACAACTTCGGTTTCGTTCTGCCCTGCAGGGTATCACGGCGGGTGATGTGATGACGCAGGAATGCCTGAAGGTTCCCGGCAACATGAGCGTTGCAGAATACGTCGAGCGGTACCTGCTGAAAACCGGTGCGCGCTGTTCGATGGTAACGTGGGGAGATCAATTTCGCGGCCTGGTGACACTCCATGAAGTCAAAGGGGTACCACGAGAAGAGTGGGACACGACCTCCCTCCAGGCTATTATGATTCCAGAACAGAGTCTGTCGGAGGTTACTCCCGAAACACCGATCGATGTCGTTCTTCAGCGCATGAACGAAGAGAACGTCAATCAGATGCCGGTTGTGAAAGATGGAAAATTACTCGGCATGATCGGTCGAGACCGCTTGCTTTCTCTCCTGCAAGCGCATATCGAACTCAAGGCGTGAGGTGGACTGACAGATTCCAACGGTGCTCAGAAAGCGATTGCAAAAGAAGAGCCGCTGTGAACGAACAGCGGCTTCGTCGTTTCCGGCTGTCATTGTTCAATCTCGAGTACCTCTCGCTTCTTCTTTTGCTTCATCTGCTCGGGAATGGATTGCAGGATGGCATCCCGCAGCGCATCGAGAAGCTTCTTCTTGACAAAGTTCCTGTGAGTGACCAAACTTACCTCGCGCACCGGAGCCGGCGGCTTGAAGTGCCGCACCATCTTCATCTGACGTGCAGACAGGTCGCGCAGCGCAAGTTCAGGAAGGATCGTGATGCCGTTCCTCGTTTCGACCAACTTCTTCAACGTCTCGACGCTTCCCGCCTCATACTGGAAATTGTCGACGTCCGCTGCACGCGTCTTCAACTCGCACAGATGCATGATCTGCGAGCGCATGCAATGCCCCTCCTCGAGAAGCCAGAGATGGCGCACGTCAATGTCGTCTGCCAGAACGTAGCGCTTCTTATAGGCCGCTTCGTCGGGTGAGACGTACACCACGAACTCTTCGTAGAACAGCGGCTGCTCGGTGATGCCGTTGACGTCCAACGGCGTTACAAGCAACCCCGCATCGAGCACGTTCTTCTTCAACTTCTCCACAATCACGTCCGTGGTCAGTTCGGTGACGTGCAGACGAATCCCCGGAAAGCGTTTGAGGAAGTTTTTGAGAAACAGCGGTAGAAGGTATGGTGCGAGGGTGGGGATGATGCCGACTTTGAGTTCGCCCACCAATTCCCCCTTCTTCTCGCGCGCAATCGCCACCAGCCTCTCGCTTTCTCTCAGAATCTCCCTCGCCTGCGCGATAATGGCCTCGCCTTCCGCCGTCGGCACGACCGGCGTTTTGCTGCGGTCGAAGATCCGCACGCCCAACTCCGCTTCCAGCTTTTGAATCTGCATGCTGAGCGTCGGTTGGGTAACGAAACACTTCTCCGCGGCCGTCGCAAAGTGTCGCCATGTATCCACGGCGACGATGTATTGCAGTTGGACGAGCGTCATGGTGATTCAAAGATAGCTTTCCTCTATCATCATATCAAGATTATCAATTGGATTGATAGCGCCGGAAGCGGTATCTTAAGGACGGTTGAACAGACGAATGTGAGTCTTAGAGACTGATCTTACGCAAGCCGCTAATGTGCTGCTTGAGAAAAGATGTCACGAACGAGCCTGCACGCCGAAGCGCTGCGGTGCACAAGCGCGGTTGAAATTCAACAACGCGTAACATCAGCGGTCATGAATCCGGGCTTCACCACGCCCGATGAATATTGCATTCTTTCAGCTATTTAACGCAGATTAGAAGCACGGTCGAAAACTCATCAAAAAAGAATTTAACCGCAGAGACCGCCGAGAGCGCCCGCCTGCCAAAGCAAAGCGGCGGGCAAGCAGAGAAAAAGATTGAAATGGAAACCAAAAACAAAAGATTATCTCTCCGCGACC
>CAZIKE010000198.1:0-3431 GCA_964539775.1 uncultured Chitinophagales bacterium | reverse complement strand
GTCGGGGAGTTCCGGCATTGAGTATTCATTCACTTCACGAACGTGCGGGTACCAAGAGTTACTATATAAAGGTTTCCGGCGTTTTTCACATCATCGGCGTGTTCTTTGCCGAGGGCATCCCTTCGAGACAACGCAGGCGGGGAACGCCCATATTTTCCCTTCCATGATGATAGAGCTTGCGTTGAGTGCTTCTCAAAAGCCGGATGGGTTCTCGATGTCCATCTCCGATTTCAGTGAAGGGTTGGCGTAGATGACGGTGTTGCGCTTGTCGGAGATCTGAATTGCCCAGTCACCCTTCGCGTTGCGAACGACCGAGCCGAAGAGTTTGCGTAATCGCAGTTGCGTGAATTTCTCCCAGAACACCCAGCCGAAGTAGGCAGTGCTGTTCTCGAGATAGAAGGCCGGAACTCGTTCGCCGGGTTGGACAGTGACATCGGCTACGGTGGTGGGTGTGTAGCCGTACTCGCGCAGGACATCAATGAATTCAAGCGAGACATCGCGCCTGCCCCAGTGTAGATCGTGCAGCGCACGCTTGACGATCTTCCCTTCAACGATATCCGAAAGGACTTCCCTCAGGTGTACAACCGAAGAAGACATGCCGTGATGGATGGAACAACACGATCAATCAACTACGCAGGGAAGAGCTGTGCCGAGAGCGATGCCTTCGGGCGAAACCCGAGCACGGAAGGCCATGATCTCAACGCCGCTCTTCTGCGCGTGCAAGAAAATCTTGCCAAATTCCGGGTCAACATCAACAGCCGGAGCGAATCGTGTGCAATCGCCGCGCTGAATGAAGAAGAGTGCAACAGCGCGGTGTCCCTGCTGGGCAATCTCGATCAGGTCACTCATTCCTTTCCGTGCTCTGGCGTTCGGAGTTTCGGGGAACTTTGCAATGCGGTTCTCTGCCCACGCCACATGGTATACGTTCATGAAGAGGTTGTGTTCGGGTCCCAGCATGAGAATGTCGACTCGTTTTCCACGTCCGTACTCGGCATCGACCGTAAGGTCGCTGAAGCCGACAAATGCGGGAAGAAGATTCTGCTGGAGACTTTCAGCGACAACCTTCCGTGGAATGGAGACATTGACGCCCACCCACGTGCCGTTCATGTTGATCATCTCCCAGGTGTAGGCGTTGCGTCGGTGAGGATCCTTGCTCTGCGAAAGCAGGACAGGCTTGCCCGGCTCACAACAGCCTACCATCGTACCGGAATTGGGACAGTGTGCAGTCACGAGAGTACGATTGTCGAGCTGGACATCTACCAGAAAACGGCGATATCGCCTGACGAGCTTTCCCCCAATAAGCTTCGTCGAGAACTTCATACTGTGCGCGTCGAAGGTGTGAAGAGCCTCTCGAGAAATTTCGAGAGGAAAGATGATGGAAAGTTGGGAAAGGCTTGTTATCTTGTATCACACGCCACGTTCAGACGGAAGGGTCACTCCATGAATGCACCAAGGGTTGGATTTGTGTACAGCGAAACATTTCTTCAGCATCGCACGCCCGAGGGTCATCCGGAACGGCCCGCGCGCCTGCAGCGGCTCTTGGAACATCTGAAGACGACGGATCTTTGGCAAAAGCTCACGCATCTCCAGCCCAGAGTTGCGAACGAGCAGGATATACTTGCAGTCCATAGTCGGGAACACTACGTGTTCATCAAAGAAATTTGCGGGCGAGGAGGAGGAATGTTGGATGAAGGCGACACGCATGCGGTGCGGGAGTCGTTTGAGGCGGCGCTGCTTGCAGCAGGAGCCGTTATTACAGCTATTGATGCAGTCCTGCAACAGAAAGCTGGTGCAGCCTTCTGTGCCGTGCGGCCGCCCGGCCATCATGCCGAGCGCGACAGAGCGATGGGGTTCTGTCTGTTTAACAATGTTGCAGTGGGAGCCCGGTATGCGCAACGAGTGCACGGTATTGGGCGTGTCGCCATCCTTGACTGGGATGTTCATCATGGCAACGGCACGCAACATATCTTCGAAGCCGACCCGACGGTTTTGTACATCAGTCTGCATCAGTATCCGTTCTATCCCGGTACGGGGGCAAGGGAGGAGCGGGGAGTTGGTGAGGGCGTGGGATTCACATTAAACATTCCGCTTCCGGCCGGCAGCGGAGAACAGCTGTATCTCGAAGCGTTCGATAGGGAGGTTGTACCGGCGCTGCGGAAGTATTGCCCGGATGTACTGATAATTTCAGCCGGCTTCGATGCACATCGTGACGATCCCCTGGCGAATATGCTGCTGACGGAGCAAACCTACAGGGCAATGACCGAGCGAATTCTCGGTATCGCTCCCATGGTATCGGTTCTTGAAGGGGGCTACAACCTCGATGCTCTGGCGAGATGTGTCGAAGCTCACATGAGAGCGATCGTTGGTAAATAACCGTTGCAATTTTGTCCAAAGATGACGAAAATTAGCCCGTAGCCACCGCACAGTAAACTCATCTCAACCAACAATTTGGAGGAATCATGCGTGTTGTTCTTTCCCTCTGTCTGGTGTTATGCGTATGTGTGCTGGCCGCAAATGCGCAAGCACCTGCCTCGCACCTTAAGGTGCTACCAGTGCCCGAAGAGTTTCTCCCGGTTCAATCTCCGGAATGGGGGAACGACGTGGCGATTACCAACCGCGAGCCTCTGGCCAATCCCTCGGGTGCAGGGCGCAGCAACGGTACTGCGTATGTTGCTGTTCCCGATACGGGCATTATCTCGGGTCAGGCGATCATCTTGTACAAAACGACGAACTTCGGTGCAACATGGTCAGTATATCGATCTATGGGACCGACGTTTGTTGTTACCAAGACCAGAATGGTTCGTGGTTCCAACGATTCGCTCTACCTGTTCTTTCTGACCAGTAGCTTTGGGAATGGTCGGCTGTTTTACTGGAATGTCGAGACGACCCTTATTAACCTGTTCGATTCCACGAACATACGCGATTTCGACGTCGTTACCTCGAGCCAGGGAGGGATGTACCTGTTCTATGATTATCATCCCGACAACAGGATCTTCCGTGCGGCCTCCAGTGATTTTGGGGCTACCTGGCCTCAACGGGCAACCGTGACCTCGGGCGGTGCATTCCCACGCGTGTTCATGAATACGCGATTCACGGGGCTTGACACACTGATACTTAACTATTACGGACCTGTGAAGCCGGACACTTTGCGTTCTGTAATTCGTCAGGCACGTTATCGCGAGACGGCCGCAGGGAACCTATCAGCAGTAGGGTTCATTGACGTGGACACCGATACAACGGTTCTGCGGAGCGAATTCAAGTCCGTAAAGGTAGACAACGTGGTGTGGTTCTTCAACACGCGCGGCTCGACCGGCGCGATTGATATTCAGTGTCGTGTGAGTACAAACTCGGGCGTTTCGTTCGATGCTCCGTTCCTCGCTGCCGGCAATGCAGCCATTGATGAGTACTGGTTCGATGTTACCAATTTCATC
>CAZIKE010000197.1:0-3551 GCA_964539775.1 uncultured Chitinophagales bacterium | reverse complement strand
TACACTCTTTCCCACTTTGTTCTTAATCCAATCCACTTCGCCAAAGACCGTCAGGTCCTTGAAGCTGAATGAACCGAGAGCACCGAAGATCGTGAATCGAGAACCAGCCCCAAGGTCCCTCGTCAACACATTGCCTCCCAAGCCAAGGTGCATCTCCTCAGACAATGTGAAGATACCATCCACCCGCCCCAGCACAGCCTTGTTTTTCGCGACACCGGCACCGAATCCGTCCGCAGCGTTGTACACACCGCTCGTGATGTTCACGGGACCCGGACTGAAGCCGATTTCCGCGCCCGTCAGTTCGGCGCGACCGCTTTCGGGATTGAAACCAGTGCGGTCACGAATGAACGTACGATGGTCGTCCAGTCGCGTCCCGTAATTCGGGAGGAACTTGCCGATCTTGATGTAGCCGTTGCCGGGAAGTACGCTGAGCATTCCGAAGATCTCGAAGCCCGAATAGATTCCCTTGTCAACGTACAGGTTCACCTTCTTCGCTATCCTGAAGTTCAAGTACACATCGCCCTGCATCTGGAAGAAGGCATTGTTTGTTGTAGAGGACGTGCCGGCCGCGCCGCGTGCGGTATCGGGAATCTGCTGCACGTAGTACAGCGTTCGCACGTCTGCCCCAATGGAGACGAACTCCGTGAGCTTGCTGGAAAAATCATCCAGACTGAACTCGCTACTCCACGTCGGTACGGGCAGTGTTTCGCGTCCATACTGCTGGCCAAACGCTTGCCGCATTCCTCCTCCGGAAGGATTCACGTGACACGACTGGCACTTGGCGCCAGTCCGACTGGCGAAGCGGGGCAGAGCAAAGGCATGCTCGATTAGAACACAGCATAGGAGCATGAAGAGAGGAAGTGGAGAGAGTTTCTTCATAAGGGGACTCCTTGTGTTATTGAGTGTATGGGAACAGGCAACTTCGGAGAACTTCGGGCAAACAGCCCTCGTCAAGGTGAGGCAATATAGCAAGCGGGGCGGAGGGAGTCAATACAGGCAGGGTGGTGAAACGATAACACCTGGATTGTCCTCGGGAGCGTTATAGAAGCGAATGGCATAACAATGGGGAGCCGGCTTTTCCCACTCAAAGCGGAACAGGGGACGATATGGGTCTTGTTGAGGAGGTTCAGAGGTTCCGCCGTGAGGCACTCACTCCTTCCATTCCGGATCGACGTACTTGATGCGTATCTTTGTGTCAACATAGAACTGGTCTTCGACGACCCGAAATTGTTCAGGAGCCAGTCTGTCTACGCGCATCGTTTGCCATGTTGTTGTAGGATTGATGAGAAGGGATACTCCACGCCCGCCGGTGATTCTTATCGGCATACGGAAATCCTCCACGTCAGCGCGCCAACGATAGCGCAGTGTTCCAGCGGGACCTTTCTTTGTTATTTCCGCTTCTAGCGTTGGCGGGTTTGTCCGTTTCAGATATTGTTCAAAGAAGTATCCCCAATCCTGCTTGGTCTTCGCGTTCACGAGCGTGAAGATATCGTCACCGTCAATGGATTTGTATCTGAAGCGCTGCTGGATAGTCTTCAGGATGTCCCACCACACCGAGTCGTTGTTGATTGCGTGGCGGAGCGTGTTCAGGACAAGCTGTCCCTTGTCGTACATATCGCCGGACCCGCGATGATGCACACCATGCGTGCCTATAATGGGCCGGTCGTTGAGGACGTTGGACTTCTTTCCGTTCACGTAGGACATCGCCTTGTCGTATCCGAACAGACACTCCACGTACAGCGCCTCGGCGTATGCACCAAAGCTCTCGTGAATCCACATATCCGCGATATCGTTGGAGGTGACGCTGTTGCCCCACCACTCGTGCGCCGTTTCATGCACGATGATGAAATCAAACATCAACCCCACCTCACTCGACGCATTGCCTCTGTAGCCCTGAAGGTAGTGGTTGCCGTACGCTACCGCACTCTGATGCTCCATGCCCGTATGCGGCGCTTCGATCAGCTTGTAGCCGTCACGAATGAACGGGTAAGGGCCGAAGTACTTCTCGAAGCACTGCATCATCGGCTTCACTTGTGCGAATTGCTGCTGAGCCTTCTCAAGGTTCTCAGGCAAGACGTAGTAATCCAGCGTCAGCGTATCCGTGCCGCTTATGTACACGTCGCTGAAGTGTGCAAACGCGCCGATGTTGAGTGTAACGTTATAGTTGTTGATGGGATAACTCACAAACCAATCGTAACGAGTCCAACCGTTGCCGAGGTTTTCTTTCTTCCGGAGCCTTCCGTTGGAGACGTCCATAAGATTCGAGGGAACGGTCACGCTGATGAGCATGCTGTCAGGCTCGTCGGATTGGTGATCCTTGTTGGGCCACCACAGGCTGGCGCCTGTTCCCTGACACGTGACGGCAATCCACGGGTTTCCGTGCCCGTCCCTGGCCCAGGTGAAGCCGCCAGCCCACGGCGGCCGCTTCGCTTCCATCGGTACACCGGAATACTGGATTGTCATCACATGAACCGTCCCGCGTTTGAGCTGGCGGGGAATGTGAACGTACACGGCAGTCAGCTCGCGCTCGAAGCTCAATCCTGCTTCTCCATCGAGTACAATCTTTTCGATCGTCATATTCTCGAAAAGATCAATCTGCATTACGTCGAAGTCATTGACGACGGCGAATCGAATGCTGGTGAACCCTCCGATGGCCCGCGTTGCGGTATCGACTTTGATCGAGAGATGATAGAACGTCACATCGTAGCATGAGCGCAACGGCGTAAGCATCCCGCGCAGCGTGTCGGCTCGGGTGAATGTCATGCGTTGTGGCTGCGCGGGCACTTCGAGCGCGAGGGCCGCGAAGCACATGATGGAACAAAGGAAGCGCAAGACCATGAGTTGTTCCGTTGATTCTCTACTTGGGTAAGCCGTAGTGTATGGGTGGTCCCAGGGTCGGCGCGGCCTTCGGTGCCGCGACGAACGGGGAAAGCAGGAAAAGGACTACCAGCGGGCTGCCCGTGTGATGGCAGCCCGCTTCTGTCGGAATTCTACTTCACAACCACCATACGGCGCGTTTGCGAGAACGCTCCGGCATGCATTTTCGCAAAGTAGATGCCGCTCGGGACATCCTCTGCCACCCAGCGAACAAGGTATGTTCCGGGCTCCTTCTGATCGTTCACCAGCGTGGCAACTTCCTGGCCGAGCAGGTTGTACACTTTCAGTGTTACGAATGCCGGACTCGCTACGTGGTATTGCAGCGTGGTAGATGGATCTCCGCCAAAGGTGGATCCGCCCCCGGCGGAAAAAGGATTGGGATAGTTCTGCATCAGTGCGAACTCCGCAGGAAGTTCTGCGCTCACACGAACATCCGTTGGAACCGGCCCGCTCCACGACGTGGAAGAGCGATCAATGTTGATCGTGCCGCTGTTGGGCTGCGACGTATCAGCGGCAGTGACTTGCACTGACGCGGCGTTGCGAGCGATGAACTGGTAGCTGATCGAACGGCCCGTTGCCGCTCCGGTGAAGCGGTCATCGCTCCGGATGCGCAGTGCTTGATGGGACCCGAAGGGCGCGGGAAGCGTCAGCGTCCCGTAGGCATCGACGGTATT
>CAZIKE010000196.1:0-3570 GCA_964539775.1 uncultured Chitinophagales bacterium | reverse complement strand
TCTGAACGAGCGTGCCTCCGTGACGAGCCGCGAGACACCATCAACCTCGACGAGGAAATCCGCCGCCTTGACTGGAAGATCGAAGCGGGCGCGGAGTACATCGTCACGCAACCGGTGTTCGACGTTCGCATTCTGGAGCGCGCGATGCGTCGCCTCGAGCATGTGAAGCTTCCGGTGGTGGTGGGCATCTGGCCGCTCGTCTCCTATCGCAACGCCGAGTTCATGAACAACGAGGTGCCCGGCGCCAGTGTCCCACCCGACATCATGGAACGCATGCGTCGCACCACCACCAACGAGGAAGGCTTTGCCGAGGGGGTGAAGATTGCCAAAGAGACATTCGACCACATCAAGAACGAATTTGCCGGCGTCCAACTGGCCGCGCCCATGGGCAAGATTGAAGGGATCTTTCGTATCTTGACAACGGAAGGGCCATAGCGGAAAAATATGCTGACTGAGGACGTGTCGGGTATCGTCGCTATCGGGATGCGTTGGGTGGCCGGCACTTGACCCATCGCTTGCAAGCAGCGTGTACCTTGGGGAAAGGGGTTATAACCGCCTTACCGACAGAACAACCCTCGTTCCCTCATCTTTCACGAACTCAATCGTTCCTTTCAGACGTCCGGCGCGCAGCTTCATATTCTTCACGCCGTGACCCGTCGTGCGCTCTGCTCCGCTCCAGCCCTTTCCATCGTCCACGATAAACATCGAGAACTTGTCCGTGTCGTTGCGCAGAATAATGGAGACGTTTGAAGCGTCGGCATGGCGCGCAATGTTATTGATTGCTTCCTTGAAGATGAGGTAGAGATTCTCCCTCACGTCAACGGGCAGCTTCTTCTTCAGATCCAACCCCGAATGGGTAAACATGAAGCGAACGTCCTTGGCGGCAAGGGTGCTCGCGGCAAAGTTGCGCATTTTGTCGAGAAGATTCTCGATCGTGTCGTTGCGGGCGTCGATCGACCAGACAATATCGCTCATGGCCGTAACAAGCTCGCGACTCATGGTGGCGATGTTTCTCAAGTACGTGTGCATCTCGTGTGGCTCGATGCCTTCCTGAATCAACTCACTTTGCAGAGAGATCCTCGTGAGGGACGAGCCGATATCGTCATGCAGGTCGCTTGCAATACGCACGCGCAGCCGTTCAATCTCCAACAGCCTGTTGACACGGTAGTTGTACAGGAACACGCCGAGCGCAACCAGCACGACGGCCGCTACGCCTCTAAACCACCACGTGCTCCAGAACGGCGGGGTAATCGTGATGGGGAAGGATGCACCGGTGTTGTTCCAGACGCCGTCCTTGTTCGCACCGAGGACGCGGAAGGTGTACTTCCCCGGAGGAAGATGCGTGTAGCGAGCGAAGCGCCGCACACCGGCGTTCACCCATCCCGTATCCAGCCCTTCCAGCCTGAATTTGTAGCGGTTGCGATTCGGCGCCGTAAAATCAAGTGCCGCAAACTCAAAGGACAAGAAATCCTGATCGTGACTCAGCGTAACGCCGGCCCCGTCGTACACCGGGCGATCGAGAGGAAACGGCTGGTCGTACACATGAAACGAAGTGATTACCACAGGAGGAGGGGTTGAGATGGATCTGATACTGTCCGGGAAGAATCCGGTGGCGCCATCCATGCCGCCAAAGATCATCATGCCCTCGCGCGTGCGGCAGTACGCGCCGGAAAGAAAGACATCGCCGTGCAGACCATCGGCGACGGTGAGGTTTGCAAATGTCGAGGTTCGCTTATCCAATTTGGCAATGCCGCGGTCTGTGCTAATCCAAAGATTGCCGTGTCTGTCGGGCAGAGCAACCTTGACGAAATTATTCGGTAAGCCATCCTTCTCCGAGAATCGCTTGAACGTTCCTGTGCTTGGGTCGAATCTGTTCAGACCCTGGGCGAACGTGCCGATCCACAACAACCCTTCGGGATCTTCCATGATGGAGTACACAAAGTTCCCACTGAGCGACAAAGGATCTCCCTCTCGTGATCGGTACCGGGTGAAATTGTTCGCTTGAGGATTGAATCGTGCAATGCCGCCGCCAAATGTTCCGATCCACAAGGTGTTCTTGCTGTCTTCGAAAATACACCACACGGCAGGCCACGGCAGCGACGTCGAATCGTCCTCACGATATCCATAATACGTCATCTGTTGGGTTGACGGCCCAATACGGAAAAGGCCGCCTTCGTTCATTCCAACCCACATATTCCCCGCATGATCCTGCATGAGGCATTTGACTTCGGCGTTGATAGGCAGACTCCTATCCACCCGCAGCGGAATCTTGACGAAGCGGTTGGCCTGCACGTCGAGTTTGAGCAGCGTTGCTCCCTCGCCCGCCCACACTCTCCCGTCCCGATCCACGCAAACGGCCAGCGTTCCATGGCGCGGAGAATTCTTTGCCGGAAACGCGGTGTAGCGCCCTGTTATCGGGTCGAACAATGTCAGCCCCTGTTCGTTTGTTCCAAACAACAATTTCCCTGACGAGTCTTGTGCAATGGCATAGAGTGCTTCGCCCATGATGCCAGGTCTGCGAGGAGTGGCGGTCTTGAAGCGCAAGAACGGATCGGTCACCGGGGTATGTTTGTTCAGACCGGCCCTATAACATGCAAACCATAAACTGCCGGTCACGTCCTCGAACGCGTTTTCGACTCTGTCGCTCACGAGCGAGCGGGGATCATCCGGATCGTGCCTGAAGTTGAGGAACGTATCCGCAGCGGGGATGTATCGGTAGAGTCCCCCATGGAACGTACCGATCCACACATTACCCTTGCTGTCCTCTCCGACGTCGAGGATGATGCCGTCGACGAGATGGTTCGATGCACGAAACCGATTGGCAAAATTCTCCAGCACCCCCGTATGTGGGTTCAGTCTGTACGCCCCGCGCAGCGTTGCGAGCCACACGTATCCTCGCCGGTCGGAACATAAGGAAATGATTTCCCGGTCGATCGGTGCGAACTGTTTCTCTTGTCGCGATGTATATCGTCGTATCTGGTTCGATTCAGGATCGTAGCTGAACAGCCCTTCGCTGGACGACCCGATCCACCATATGCCCGATCTATCCACGCTTACGGCCTTGATGGCCGTGCTGGAAAGAAGTTTGCCCTCCTCAGAGTGATGGTCGAATTGAACGAACGAGTCGCGTTCGGCATTGTACCGCCACAAGCCCGCGTTCGTGCAAAGCCACAGCTGATTCTTCCGGTCCTCGAAAATCTGTGTTGCGTTGATCCACATCGGGCGTCCGTCCGTATGCAGCGAAAGTTTGCAGCGGATGAATGCATTCCGCCGGGGATCGTACCTGCACAGACCGTTGTTCAACGGAGCCACCCAGAGCGTGCCGCGTCGGTCTGCATACACACTGCTGATCAGTGATCCGGGAAGTGCGGTGGAATCGTTCTCGTCCGAACGGAACACGGTGAACGTGTAGCCATCGTACCGGTTCAGGCCATCTTCCGTTCCGATCCAGAGAAAACCGTATTTGTCCTGAGCGATGGATGTGACGGTGAAGTTGGAGAGCCCTTGCGCCACCGAAATGCGTTCGAACTGCATGTCATTCTGAACGAGCGTGCCTCCGTGACGAGCCGC
>CAZIKE010000195.1:0-3587 GCA_964539775.1 uncultured Chitinophagales bacterium | reverse complement strand
AGGAACTCCTCCTGCGTGTCGCGGCGTGCGGCGTATGCCATACCGAAGTAGATGAGATCGAAGGGCGAACGCCGCCGCCGCATCTTCCGGTCGTTCCGGGTCATCAAGTTGTGGGAAGGGTGGAAGAAGTGGGAGACGGCGCCACACGCTTTCGTGTGGGCGATCGGGTGGGTGTGGCGTGGATTTTCTCCGCGTGCGGGACGTGCCGCTTCTGCCGCGAAGGGAATGAAAACCTCTGTCCCAATTTCGCAGCGACGGGAAGGGACGCCCACGGCGGCTACGCGGAGTACATGACGGTGCACGAAGACTTCGCGTTTGCGATTCCCGCCGCGTTCACGGACGAGGAAGCGGCACCCCTCCTCTGCGCCGGTGCGATAGGGTACCGTTCGCTCCGCCTTGCGGGCATTGGTGATGGCGGACGACTCGGGCTTACGGGCTTCGGCGCGTCAGCCCATTTGGTGTTGAAGATGGTCACGCATCGCTTCCCGCACACCGAGGTGTTTGTGTTTGCGCGTAGCGAGAAGGAAAGAGTGTTTGCGCGAGAGCTTGGAGCGACCTGGGCAGGCGATACGGAGGACTCTGCACCGGAGAAGCTCGACGCCATCATCGACACGACACCGACGTGGAAACCCGTCGTTGCAGCGCTGAGGAATCTTGCGCCGGGGGGAAGGCTCGTCATCAACGCAATCCGCAAGGAAGATGGCGACAAGGACTACCTCACTCGACTTCACTACCCGACGCATCTGTGGATGGAGAAAGAAATCAAGAGCGTTGCCAATGTCACGCGGCGGGATGTGCAGGAGTTCTTGCAGCTTGCCGCGGAAGTCCCCATCAAGCCCGAGGTGCAAGTCTACACCCTGCAAGAGGCTAACCGCGCGTTGGTGGAACTCAAGCAGCGAAGGATTCGCGGGGCGAAGGTCCTGAAGATCGGGTGATCGGAGACCGCTGCTCCTTCAGACGGATACGGCAGGAGGAAACCCACGACAAAACACACGCGGCGCCCGCTGCGGAGCTGGTCTGTTGTTCTTGTTTGCTTTTGCCCCTCAGCGATGCCGCGTGTGCCCTCACACTCTCCGTCTAATTCTTCTTGAGGCGTGCGATCCGTGCAGCAACCAGGTCCTTCTGTTCCGCGGTCAGATCGGGAAGCTGGGAGAGCGTGACGTATTCGTTCAGCGCTTCGCCTTTCAGGTTGGATTTCTCGAGCGCTTCAGCGATCAGCAGCCGGTTCTCGAAGTGCGCCAGGGGAGGATAGCGCCGCAGCACGTCCATCGCCTTCAGCGCGCTGGTCGAGTAGAAGCCGTTATTATACAGCACGCGCGTGCCGTTGAGCTGGAACCGTCCTTCCTCAAGATCGCCGTCGCTGAGTCCGCCACTCCGCTCCCGTTCCTCTCCTCTGAATGCCGTCGTACCGGGAATCTCCATCTCCTTCTTCTTCCACTCGTACGACGACGCCCGGACGCGCTCCATCGTCAGCTTCAGCATCAATTCTTCCTGCGTCAACTCACGGATGTCGGAGATATCGACGATCACTTCGGGAGGCAGAGCGATTTTCTTGTTCGATGCCGGAAGAACAATCACCGCCGTGCTCTGTTTGCCGGTCTTGATCGTCGCATCGGGGCTAAGAAGCTCGCCTGCACGAGCGTTCATCCATGTTTCCGCAACGCCGGGACGAATGAGCACTTCCCCCTGAGCTTTCTGCAGTGTGATCTGTTCGCCTCCCCAAGCAAGGGAGGTAAGAAGTGCGGTGAGCAGTAGCGCAAGTAGTGTTCGCAATCCCTTCATGGCAACCTCCTTTGTCGCCGGATTAAACGTGTCGTCTATGGTTCAGTTCACATCCACAATCCTCACCCAGCCTTTGATGAGGCCGAGGTTGATCTCTACATCCTCCAAATACTCTTGTGCGCCGGTTTCCCACGCGTGTTCGAATCCTTTGGTGATGACCGTTGTTTCAATCGGCAGCCAGAGGGTTTCACGACCTTGCGGGTTGCGCCGCACGACGTAGCGCTTGGGGTTCTCGCTCATCAGATGGCCGAGCCGCGGTTCCAGACCGGTATCGAACATCAGGTAAATGTGGCTCTTCTCCGGTGCCTGCGGCGGCACAACGTCGATGAACGCGGTCGAGATGCCGATGCTGCTGAGCAGCGACGCGAAGCAGACCGTCATGTCGTCGCAATCGCCGCTGCGCAGCCGCAACGTCTCGGAAGGGTACTGCACGAAATCGGTGCTCTGCTTCGGGTCCCCGACGTACACCAGTTTGCCTGCAAATGCGTTGAACAGCAGCCGGGCCTTTCTCATCGCCTCTAACTCGTGTGGCACTCCTGCAAGCGAGTCCTTCATCTCCACCAACATCTCACGCGTAAAGCGAAGCACCTCGGGGTCATCCGGCGTTACGAAGTGCCGGAGCGAATGGACATCACCATCCCAATCATTGCGCCCCTGAATCACCACTTTCGTCTGCACCCTGTCGTCGTAGTCTTCGGATGCGGTTGCACTCACATAGACTGTCGCTTCGCGCACGGTCAGCTTCGAGACCTCCTTGACCTGATCGTTCAGCACGGCCAGCAGAGGGATGTCTTGTTCTTCTCCCGGAGCAATCGTCACGGCCTGTGTTTCGGTCGGAACATCCATAAATCGCTCGATGAAGAAGCGCGCACGTGCCTGAACGGGCTTGTCCGAGACATTCCTCACCACCACTCTGCCGAGAGGACGAAAGGCAAAGAGTTCGTAGGAGGAAGGATAGACAGCGCTGAACACCTCCACAGACCGAATGCGGACGAGCGCTGTACGAATGTTCCCGAAGATGGCCTTTACCGTCAGCATGGCGCGGTCGGTTGCATAAGGATGGAGATCAAGCGCATGCAACCGCGATGCATCGAACGCTGCCAGCGCAGCCGTGCCGGCGTGGGTTTGTCTGTTGATGAAGCGTATGTATCCCGCATCGACTTCAAGGAACTCGTAGCGCCATCCTGCACCGACGCTCCATGCTGAAAAAGCGGGAGATTCGTCAGCATTGACGTAGGCGCCTGCACGCACGGCAAGCTCGGCGCCGGGCAGGAGTTCAAACCCCGCCGACCCCGATCGGAGCGTGCTTGCCTGTGCCACAAGACTGATGGACGCCGCGGGCATGAACCGCATGCTCAGTTCCGCCCAGCGCGTGTCCGGCAGCGTGAACGCACGAAGGTCCGACGGCAGTTCCTCCTTGAAGGCAACGAGATTCCGACCAACCAATCCAAGGTGCAGATTGGGCGAAGGAGTGTACATGACACCGACATCTATGACACTCAGGCCGGCTTGCACCGTGCGCGGCGTTATGCGCGAGACATAGAGGTTGCCTTCCTGCACCAACTCATATTTTGTATCCTGGACCTTCGTCTGACGGAAACGGCCCGACATGCCGAGCGAAAAATGCGGGCTGAACTGATGCGCGTACCCAACGAGGATATTCTCCTGGTAGGAAATGCGCTGTTGAATGCTTGCAGGGGTACCTGAATCGGAGCTGATAACAATGGCGGGCAGCGAAAACTCCAACAATGCGCCGGGCATGTACGCAATGCTCACCGCTTCGTGGTCCAGAAAGCGCTTGCCGA
>CAZIKE010000194.1:0-3692 GCA_964539775.1 uncultured Chitinophagales bacterium | reverse complement strand
TACACCGAGCAGTCGGTGTTTGTCTCCCCGCCGTTTATGCCAAGTGCGGTTCTACTTGCCCAGAACAGCACTTCGCTCGATGAGAACACACGAGTGGTTTCGGGCAGCATTATTGTGAACAATACGAACACTGCCTCCAGTGTCGAGCTGCGTATTGGCTCGGGCGTAACCACTCCTTCTCGCTACACACTGAAAGCTTCGAGGATTGAAATTGCTGCGGGTGCCACCATTGGCGGCGATGTGTACTTCAATGGTTTGACGAACAGTGGGGCGATCAATGGTTCATTGATTACGCCGCTTCAGCTTCCGGTGGTGCCGACGTTGCCACCCTTCGAGTCGGCAAATCCCGGCACACAAAACATCAACCTTGGTAACGGACTGACGGGCACGCTTGCTCCTGGTCGTTATCGCGATGTGACGCTTCAACCTCTTTCCACGCTCAACCTTACCGGTGGGGTGTACGACATCAAGAATTTGTGGGTGAAGAGCGGAGCGAAGCTGCTGTACTCGAATGCAAGCCGTGTGCGCGTGCGGTACGGATTTAGCGCGGAGAACGGCTCCGTTGTAGGACCGGCGGAGGGAAGTCCCTTCAGCGCCGCGGACATGATTGTGTATGTCGGCGGGATGGATTCGCAGAGTCCGTTCTCGAAGGCCGTGGTCATCGGGCCTTGGGCAAACGTGGCAGCCAACATCTATGCAACGAATGGAACACTGTGGTTGAACGGCAATTCTCGCGCAATCGGTGCGTTTGTCGCAAAGGACATCATTGTCGGAAGAAATGTTGGGCTGACACTTGCCACTGCTTTTGCAGGGCTTGCGAAAGGTTCGGGCGGAGCCTACGAGTTGGAGAACGCACAGCCGCCGGAAATCCCTGAGACGTTTGCTCTTGAGCAGAATTTCCCGAACCCGTTCAATCCGACCACGATCATTCGTTATCAGTTGGCCGAGCCACGATATGTCATTCTCACGGTCTACAATATTCTCGGTCAGGTTGTGAGGACTCTCGTGAACGACACGCAAGCGGCCGGTTGGTACGAACTTCCGTGGGATGGGTCAAACGATCAGGGCCTGTTGGTCGGCAGCGGGGTGTTCTTCTACCGCTTGCAGGCAGGTGACTTTGTTGCACATCGCAAGATGCTCATGGTGAAATAACCCAGTTCGAGAGGCCTTGAACTCATTCAAATGCATACTCGTTCGCTTATCGGTTTCGTTGTTCTTATCCTCGCTGTATCTTCGGCAGGCATTTCGCAGCCCAGGATTAGATTCTCTCGCCTTTCGGTCCAGCACGGACTCTCGCAGAGTGCGGTGAACTGCATTCTTCAGGATCGTCTCGGCTTCATGTGGTTCGGAACGCAGGACGGCCTGAACCGCTACGACGGCTACTCATTCAAGGTGTTCAAACACACTCCCACCGATACCGGAAGCATTGATGACAATTTTATCGTTTCGATCTCCGAGGACAACGAGGGTGTACTCTGGATTGAAACCCTGAACAATCCCGCGACCCTCAATCGCTTCGACGGATTGACGGAAACATTCACGCGCCGCGTCAAAGACAGCGTTGATCTGCAAGGCGGGCGGCGCAGTTCCGTTTTCTCTACCTATGAGGATCATCTCGGTGTTCACTGGATCGGTTCAGTGGGAGGAGGCGTCACCAGGCTTGATACGCGCACGGGAGCGAAGAAGGAGTACAAACACGATCCGCACGACGCGGGCAGCCTCAGCGACAATCGTGTGTATTCGGTGTACGGTGACCGCGCCGGTACCATCTGGGTCGGCACAAGAGAGGGGCTTGATCGCTACGACCCTTCGACCGATGCGTTCGTTCACTATCGGCACAACAATCGCATTGCGCATTCACTGAGCGACAACTGGGTGTGGCCCATCTTCGAAGACCGCGATGGCGTTCTGTGGGTTGGTACGGCACGCGGTGGTTTGAACCGGTTCGACCGTACTACCGCACAATTCACGACGTTCAAACGGGATCCGTCAGACCCGAGGAGTTTGAGCGACGATTTTGTGCTCTCCATCTATCAAGATCGGTCGGGGTTGATGTGGGTAGGTACAAGCGGCGACGGGCTGAATACGTTTCACCCCGGATTGCATGCATTCCACCACCTTGTGAGCGATCCGAAGAACTCGAACAGTCTTGCCGACAATACCATTCGTGCGATGTACGTTGACCGCGCGGGGATAGCGTGGATTGGCACGCCGGCAGGTCTTGATCGCTTCGACAGAGCAAATGGAACATTTGTCCATTACCGGAATGACCCGAAAAACCCGAAGAGTCTCGGAGAAATCCCTAACATCATCTTTGAAGATCGCTCGGGTACACTGTGGGTCGGGACGTTCAGTAACGGACTCGATCGCCTCGATCGGAGGTCGGGTGAGTTCACGCATTTCCGCCGCGACCCGTCGAGACCAAACAGCCTGAGTGACAACCGCATCTACGCGCTTGCCGAAGATCATTCTGGCGCGCTGTGGGTGGGGACGTACGGTGGCGGTTTGAATCGTTTCGACCACGCCACAGGAACCTTCAAGGTGTACGCCTATGATCCAACCGGCAGAACAGGGCCAACAGCCAAAGGGGTGTGGTCGCTGTACGTCGATCACGAGGGTGTGGTGTGGGTGGGAACATACGGCGGCGGACTGAATCGGCTTGAGCGCGCAACCGAGTCCTTCACACCATTCAAACACAACACGAATGATTCGACAAGTATCGGTGACGACACGATTATCTCCATGTACGAAGACCGCACGCACACATTGTGGATTGGCACGACCGGCGGGCTGAATCGCTTCGAGCGTTCAACAGGGAAGTTCACGCGCTATCGAGAGAAGGACGGCCTGCCGAACGACTTCATCTTCGGCATCCTCGAAGATGGCCACGGGAGGTTGTGGCTGAGCACGAACAAGGGCTTGTCGCGCTTCGACCCGAAGACCTCGACATTCCGTAACTACGATGTGAACGACGGCCTGCAGGGCAACGAATTCAATCAGAATGCGTACGCCAGGAGTGGGAGGACGGGTGAGATGTACTTTGGAGGAAGCAACGGCTTCAATGTGTTTCATCCCGATAGCGTGAAGGACAATGCGTTCGTGCCGCCGGTCGTGCTGAGTGCATTCCGCCGGTACAACACGGACGACGAAGAAGGCAAGCCCATCGAGGAACGCGGTGTCCCCTTTCGGGATCGGATGGAGTTGACACACAAAGACAACATCGTGACATTTGACTTTTCTGCTCTGAATTTCTACAACACATTCAAGAACCGCTATGCGTACAAGCTGGAGGGTTTCAGTGAGAACTGGATTCAGCTCGGCACAACACACGCGGCAACATTTACGAATCTTGATCCCGGTGAATACGTCCTGCGTGTGCGTGGCTCGAACAATGATGGCGTTTGGAACGAGGATGGAATGTCACTGCAGATCCTGGTGATGCCACCCTGGTGGAAAACGCGATGGGCATACGGGACGTACATCCTCATCGTGTTCGGCATCCTGTACGAAATCCGCCGCATCGAAATCCGGCGACGCGAGCAGAAAGCTCGTCTGCGCGAGTCGGAGCTACGGGTGAAAGCCGCCGAAGCGGAGAAGCGGCTTCTCGAAGTGGAAAATGAGCGCAAGACCAAGGAGTTCGAGGAGGCGCGGGAATTGCAGCTTTCGATGCTGCCTCGTGAGGTTCCCAGGTT
>CAZIKE010000193.1:1904-3733 GCA_964539775.1 uncultured Chitinophagales bacterium | reverse complement strand
TCAACTGATCATTCACGAGCGTCGCCACCTCGCGCCCCAACACATCGTACACCTTGAGAGTGATGAATGATGAGTGAGGGATGGAGAATGAGATCGTTGTGCTTGGGTTGAACGGGTTGGGATAGTTCTGCTCAAGCGCAAAGCGGCCCGGTTGCACCTCACGCTTCTGCACTGCGTTCGGCCCCGAAATCACAAATGCACTGTCGCTTTCATCGCTCACCGTCGGGAACGCAAGACTGGCGAGGCGAATGAGGGCAGTGCCGGTAGCCGGTCCCGTCACGATCCAGCTTTCTGTCCCGTCGTTCAACGTGCTGTCGAACAGTGTCGTGTAGGATTGCCCGCCATCGCGTGAAAGTTCAATGCGGACGTTCCCGCTGATGAAGCTCGAAGTCCACGTGATGTTGTTCGTGTCGCCGACTCTCCAGTGTTCGCCGCCGTTGGGAGTCGTCAGGGCAAGCGTGCGCAAAGCAATGCCGAAGGTTCTCTCGCGATACTGCTCCCCGTCTGTCACTACCACAGAATACGATCCTGACGGCGGGAATGTGAGGAAGGCATTCTGTCCTGGAACGCAGCTCACGGCGTAGTTCCCGGCAGCAAGCAGGCCGAAGTGAAAGTTGCCGAGCGGATCTGTCAGCGCAGAGTCCGAGCGCGGACCGGACACGCGCACGGTGCGATTCTGCAAGCCCACCTCGCCGGAGTCACGCACGCCGTTACCGTTGCGATCGTGGAACACCTCGCCGCTGATGCGACCCGGAAATTGCAGTTTGTAGATGCCATCGCCCTGGAGGGCAAAGACCGACATGGTATCGAGCACAAACATCGCATGATTGGACGACGAGACAAAGCCCTGGTACGTTCGCTCCCATGTGATGCCGCCATCACGCGAAATGTATGCCCCGCCATCGGAAGCGAAGGAGTGCCCCCACGTGTTGGCAACAACATAGTCTGGATTCTCGGGCGAGATGGCCACCCCCCACATGTTCTTGCCGTTGAAACCGGGAACAAGCTGCCATGTCTCACCGAAATTAATCGTCATGAGCAGACCACCACCGCCGCCGAACTTTGTCCCGAAAGCAATCTTGGGATCGCGAATGTTCAACGCTAACGCGGGCACTTCGCCCGACGCAGTGTAGACGCGCCTCCATGTCGCACCTGCATCTCTGCTCTTCCAAATACCGTTGGCGTTGTCGGACACGACAAGAATGTTGCCGCTATCCGGTCGGATAAACGCATCTTCCCATCCCTGGTTGTTGGAGCTGAAGGGATTCACGCGCACCGTATCCCATGTGCTGCCAAAGTTTGTGCTGCGATAGAGAACGTTGCTCGCTTCGGTGTAGACGATGTCGTTCTGCAACAGCGGTTCGTACGCAAGCGGATGACCCCAGTAGTAGAAATTGCCGGCAAGGGTCTGAACCCAGGTTGCGCCGCGATTTGTGCTCTTCATAATACGATCCGGCGGCCCTGCCTCTTGCGCGACCAGCATGACCGATGTATCCTGCCAGTGCACCATCAGGGCTTTCACCTGATTACCTCCCGTAACCGTCGCAAATGGCTGCCACGTTCTGCCGCGATCACGGCTGATCACGATCGTGTTGTTGCCCGGGGAACAGTAGATGATATCGGGATTCACAGGATTGACACAGAAGGGATCATTCAACCCACTCGTGCCGATCTTGCGAACCCAATTCCATGACCACGACTGTGCACTCCCCGATACCGGAAGACCTATCAGGCAAGCGGTCAGGAACACCACACTCTTCAGGCCCAACAGTGGAAGCAAAGAACGTTTGTGCATCGTTGTACCTTTTATACTGCGTTGATGGTGGATT
>CAZIKE010000193.1:0-1871 GCA_964539775.1 uncultured Chitinophagales bacterium | reverse complement strand
ATGCGTCGTGTTTGACTCGCTCCTCCGACGCCGGCGCGATAGAAGTACACGCCGGAGGGCAGCCCTGTTGCTGAAAGCCGAATCACATGCAAACCTGCAGAGAGGTCGCCGCTCACCAGCGTTTGTACGCGTTTGCCCCGGATATCAAACATCTCGATCGTTACATCTGCCGAATTTGTCAGAACCAACTCGATCGTTGTCTCGCTGTTGAAAGGGTTCGGATAGTTCTGTGCGAGCGTAAACGCGAGCGGCACGTCGACATGCTGGAAGGGCGGTAGCTGCGGCGTACGGGTTGTGACCAGCACCGATTGCTGAGCCATCAGTACAGGCGCGCCGTACCGCTGCCAGCTTACATACACTTTCTCGCCCCACTGGTTCCAATCGTAAGGATTGTCGCGATTGTCGTTGCGCAAGAACTCTGCAAACGCGTCGCTCACCTGCTGATAGTACACACGCACCTCCACGCTGCGCGTTGCAGCAGGCAGAATGTAGCGCGTCTCGTCCCAGTACTGCCCGTCGGCATAATGATAGCCTACCGGTTGTGCCCTTCGTGCCCGAAATGTTTCCTCACGATACCCGCGCGGTGGAATGCGATTGTCGAAATAGAAGGTATCGTTGAACGCGCTGAGGAAGGAATGCCCGGCTTGCACGCCCAACATGCTCGCAAGGGCAGGTGATGTGCCCGGACGCGCTTCGTAGAGCTTGAGTTGAGCGTCTTCGTGCAAAGCTCCGCTTGCCGCGTCATACTCTCCTGAAGAGAAGGTACGCCCCCCACGGTCGTCTTTGCCAACAATCGAAATCCATATCCGCCGTCCCTCCGGGAAACCCGTCGGTAGTTTGTGACCGGATAGATTCGTGAGGCGAACCAACGCAACGACGCTTCCGGACGATTGGCCCGCAACGACCTCCAATCGTATAGCTGATTTGAGAAGCTCGTGCGAGCGGCCGACGCCCTCTTGAAGAACGGACGCGTTGATTCCCGCCCAGTGTTCTCCCACAGCCTGAAGTCCCAACGTATTTCCTCCGGAGAAGTCATGGCTTGTCACATCGGAACGAAAGCGCGCACTGGGCGAGGTGGATGCACGACCGGGCGACGGCTTCATGTGGCAGGACTGGCAGGTCTGCTTCCCCTCGGCAGCATACCAGCTCATCTTCCACTCGCTGTAGGTGCGTTCCATGGGAATCTGTTGATGCGGTGGCGTTGTTCGTGCATCAGGAGAGAAATACGGATTGCTCACCTCATGACACACGCCGCAATACTCACTCGTGCGATAAAACGTGTCGGCTTTGGTGACCTCACAGTGTTCCGGCAATCCACCTCTCGCCCCACGCATCGGCTGATTGGTGCGCTGCACAACGTACATTCCGTTGCCATAGCCCGGCACTGTTCCTCCTACGATTGCTCCGCTATCGGGACGCATTGGGTCCATCGAGCGATGGCAGAAGTCGCAGTGCACGCCGTCGAGATCCGTGCCGAAGAGCGCCTGCACCGAAAGCTCATGCGAACGACCGGCCAGCCACGCCGAGGGCGAATGACAGCGCAGACAGTACTCCGGTGTATCGAATCCCCGCGGGATCGTGTATTTGGTCGTAAGCGCCAACAGCGCGTTGAACAACGGGTCGCGCGTCGCGTGCGCCATCATGCTGCCCGACCATTCACGCACCTGCGCAGGATGACACATCACGCAGCGCTCCACCGGCTCCGCGTCTGTGGTTTGGCCGGGTTGCGTTCCCGGAAGCCACAGGTGAATGTCCTCGCCGGATGCAAACAGAGAAATACCCACGAGGACTCCCGCTGCAAGGAGTAACCCTCCCCGCACCAGAGCGTTTCGCGTTCTTGACCACCGCAGGTTCGTCATTGCACGTTGATG
>CAZIKE010000192.1:2461-3781 GCA_964539775.1 uncultured Chitinophagales bacterium | reverse complement strand
AGGGATGATCCTGACTTCCAAGTCGCTGATTGACGAAGGCGGCGCACTGACCGAACCAGAAATCCGCGAGAAGCTCTCCGGCAATCTCTGCCGCTGTACGGGATACACGAAAATCATCGAAGCTGTGCAATGCGCGAGCCACCGCAGGGGCGGGGTATGCCAGACGCAGGGCGTTAAGGTGGATGCCGTCGGACAGGTGACCGGCACTGCGAAATACACGGATGACTTCACACTCCCTCGCATGCTGTACGGCAAGATTCTCCGCAGTCCGCATGCACATGCACGCATCCTGTCAATCGACACGTCCAAAGCCGAGAGTTTACCGGGCGTCGTCGCTGTCATGACCGGCAACGACCTGCCGACGAAATACGGCGTCCTCCCGGCAAGTCAGGATGAGACGGCGTTATGTATTGACAAGGTGAGGTACGTCGGTGATTGCGTTGCCGCTGTTGCAGCAACGAGCGAGCGAGTTGCACAGGAAGCGATCAGGCTGATTGACGTGCGGTACGAGCTTCTTCCTCCGGTTCTTTCCATCAAAGATGCGCTCCGGCCAGACTTACCAAAGATCCACGAAGAGACCAAGTACTCAGACAACACAGCCAAGCACGTTGAGTTAGAGTTCGGCAATGTGGAAGAGGGATTCGCCGATGCCGACTATGTGCGAGAAGACGAGTTCTTCTACGATGCGAGTACACACGCGATGCTCGAACCGCATGCGGCCCTTGCCTCGTTCGAACCTCCGAAAGGCGCAACCAGTTACAGAAGCGGTTATCTCACGCTCTGGACTGCCACACAAACGCCCCACTACGTCCATCGCACGCTTGCCCGGGTGCTGGACATGCCTGAGAGTCATATCCGCGTGATCAAGCCTCAGCTGGGAGGGGGATTTGGAGGGAAGTCGGAGCCGTTTGCCTTGGAGTTCTGCGCGGCGTGGCTCTCGATCAAGACATGCCGACCGGTGAAGATCACGTACACGCGTTCTACTCGCACCGCGGCCGCCATGCGACGACGATGTGGCTGAAGACCGGCGTGAAGAAGGATGGGACGATCACAGCAAGTCAGTACAGAGGCTGGCTTGATGGCGGAGCGTACGGCAGTTACGGCGTGGTCACGACGTACTACACGGGACAATTTCTCACGATGCCGTACAAGGTGCCGCGCTACAAGTTCGAGAGCTGGCGCATGTACACCAACAAGCCTCCTGCGGGACCCAAACGAGGCCATGGCGCACCCCAAGCGCGCTTTGCAGTCGAGGTGCATCTTGATCGCATTGCTGAGGCGCTCGGCATGGATCCGGCGGAGCTGCGATTGAAGAATCTG
>CAZIKE010000192.1:1951-2450 GCA_964539775.1 uncultured Chitinophagales bacterium | reverse complement strand
CTCACCATCAACGCGCTGCGCATTACAAGCTGCGGCGTGAAGGAATGCCTCGAGCGGGTGATGGAAGCATCGGGCTGGCGTGAGAAACGAGGAAAGCTTCCACGCGGAAGAGGCATCGGACTCGCGGCAAGCGCGTACATCAGTGGTGCGGGGAAGGAGATCAACTGGCTTGGCCTTCCTCATTCGGGCGCGGTGGTCAAGATTGATCGTGGCGGCGGCGTGACCGTCTTCTGCGGCTCGTCGGATATCGGTCAGGGTTCGAATACCGTTCTTGCCACGATCGTTGCACGAACGCTCGGCATTGATACCGGCAGCGTCAAGGTCATCGAGGCCGACACCGACCTCACACCGGTCGACCTCGGGAGTTACTCCAGTCGCGTGACCTTCATGGCGGGCAATGCCGTGCTCATGGCGGCGAACGAGTTGAAACAGAAGTTGCTTGCTGCTGCTGCTGAGAAGTTGCAGGTGAACATCGAAGAGTTAGAACTCATAAACGGCT
>CAZIKE010000192.1:1685-1941 GCA_964539775.1 uncultured Chitinophagales bacterium | reverse complement strand
GGGATCAGGACGTGCATCTGAATTTCGCCGAAGCGGCGCGTCTTGCCGAGGCAACGTGCGGCACACTCTCGGCCGTTGGCTATTACACACCGCCGAAGTTGGGAGGCACATACAAGGGTGCCGGCGCCGGTCCATCTCCCTCATACTCCTTTACCGCACACGCAGTGGAACTGAGTGTTGATGAAGAAACGGGACACATCACGATCCATAAAGTCTGGTCGGCACACGATTGCGGCAAGGCGATCAACAGACAACT
>CAZIKE010000192.1:841-1615 GCA_964539775.1 uncultured Chitinophagales bacterium | reverse complement strand
AGTACACGCCCTCAACGAACACAACGCATGGGGGTTTGCTCAAGGCAACATCGCTTCTGGAGTATACAACGCCGACGACGTTGGACACTCCGCCCATCGAGGTCTTTATCGTCGAGAGCAACGACCCCGAGGGACCGCTCGGAGCGAAAGAGGCAGGAGAAGGTCCGCTGCTCTCGGTTCCACCTGCGATTGCTAATGCGATCTACGATGCCATCGGTGTCCGCATGCACTCCGTACCGTTCACGCCGGAGAAGATTCTCAGCGCACTTCGAGAGCGCAAACCCGAAGTGGAGGTGGGAGTAACATGATCAGACTTCCCGAACTTGATGTCCTCACACCGAAATCAATCCCTGAACTGATTGAGACACTGGCTCGCGCAAACGGCGGGACGAAAATCCTTGCAGGCGGAACCGACCTTGTTCCCAACCTGAAGCAGGAACTGCATGCCCCACAAAGACTTGTGTGGCTTGGGAAAGTGGACGAGCTTCACCGCATTTCGGCTGATGCGCAAGGTCAACGATTGGAGCGATGTGCACACTACATGAGATCGTTGCATCGCCGGTGGTGCGGCGCTGGCATCCGTGGTTGGTTGAAGCTGCAAGGAGCGTTGCGTCACCGGCCATCCGCAACCGGGCAACGCTTGGAGGCAATCTCTGTCTGGACACACGCTGCTTCTACTACAACGAATCCGAGTCCTGGCGAATTGCGCTTGGCGGATGCCTGAAGCTGAACGTCAACGGAGGCAACGGCAGCGACATTTGTCATGCGGCGCCG
>CAZIKE010000192.1:522-815 GCA_964539775.1 uncultured Chitinophagales bacterium | reverse complement strand
TGCGGTCTGCTCGGCGGTATTCAGTTCCGACATGGCGCCGTTACTTATGGCGCTCAACGCTTCTGTGCGGCTCATCGGCGAAGCGGCCGAACGCACCATTCCGCTTGCTGAGTTCTACACGAATGATGGGATACGCCATCTTGCGCTCTTGCCGGGAGAGATTGTAGCTGAAGTCATCCTTCCACCACCTCACCCCAATCTGCGCGCTGCTCATCGGAAGATCAGACAACGTGGTTCGATTGATTTCCCGCTGGTCAATGTGGGGATTGCGTTACGGATCGGGTCGGATGGAA
>CAZIKE010000192.1:0-512 GCA_964539775.1 uncultured Chitinophagales bacterium | reverse complement strand
CTCCACGATGTCCGTATTCTCATCGGAGCCGTGGCGAGTGCGCCGCTCAGGATACGCGATGCGGAGTTAGTGCTTGAGGGGAGACATCCAAGTGATGATCGCATCGAAGAAGCCGCACACCTTGCTGCCGCGGAGGTAACGCCTTTTCCCAATATCGGTGGGTCTGTAATCTATCGGAGAAAAATGGTGAGGGTCCTCGTGCGGAGAGCGCTCGCCGACCTCACGCAGGCACAGCCATCATGATGACCGGCATCATCCTCGCAGCAGGCGAATCGAAGCGGATGGGAAGCTCGAAGGCATTGCTCAAGATTGGCGAGCAGACATTCATCCGGCGCGTCACGGGGGTGTTATGCCATCCTTCCATCACTCACATTGTCGTGGTTCTGGGCGCACAAGCAGATGCTGTGCGTGAGGAGATCAAAGACCTCGATGTAACGATTACGGTGAACGATCAGTACCGGCGCGGCCAACTCTCTTCACTCATCAAGGGAGTCCATGAAGCCGAGCGGCTC
>CAZIKE010000191.1:0-4085 GCA_964539775.1 uncultured Chitinophagales bacterium | reverse complement strand
AAGGAGTGGAGCAGGATATTCGTCAGATGATGGCCGCGGGGATTCATCTCCCATACCGCCACATCGAGTGCGTGCGAGAGGAGGGTAAGCGGCGTCCACGCATAGTAATAACCGTGCGAGAAGATCCAGGCGACGGTATCTGCTGTGAGATGCTGGACATACGGATTGGCCGTCACATACACATCATCATCCCAGTTCACAAAATCGGCATGCACGGCGTTCACAAATGTCATCATCGTCGCCGCGAAGACGAACACCGAGGCGATGATGATGCGCAGTTTCGTTATGCGTGTCGGTGAGGAGGCATCGGTCATAGGATGACCTCAGATGGCTTGAACACAGTAGAAGATTCTGGAACGGTACACATCCGGCGCAGGGAGCAGCCGAACCCAATATCGCGATTTGGCGATTGAGTTACATACAGGCGATGTGAGAACAGTAGGCGCAGGATAGACCGTGGCTTTCGGCGTCGAAACGCTCTGCGAATGTACGAGCTTGAACCTCCAACCTCAATCTATCTGCTACAACTCCCGGTACACTGCCTGCAGTACTTCCTTTGTGCCCATATCCTGCACCCAGACAACAATGGCGAGGTTGGAGCGATCGAGGCGTTCGGGGCGGGCGCGCCAGCCGGTGAAGGGGCGCCGGTACGACCACGAACGCTGCGCCGTTGGGTTATCGAGGGAGTTCTTGATGGCCGCCTCGACCTCGGCAAGCGAAAGGGACCTCGTGATCCGTTCGGCGGACCTTTGGAATGAGAGCGCTGTACCTTGTGCGCCGTCGAACATCCGCCGCATGACAAAGGCGTGACGTGCGATGCCGTTGGCGCCGGTGTAGTCCACGGAGCGCTCAAGCAGCGCAATGTGCAACGCTGCTTGCTGTACCGCGTTCTTGCCGACACGCTGCACACTCACCTGCACCGTCACCGTATCGTTCCGCAGAGCGGCCGCGAGCGAAATCGTAGCACGAGGTTTCTCCGGCTCAAACTTCCCGATGGCGTACCGGTACACGCTGAAGCGGTTCTTCGTCACCGTCTTCGGTCCACCACCGATGATGGATTCGCGTCCGTCGATAATAACAGTGGGCGTCCCCTGTCCCTCGTACCAGGTGTAGCGGTCCCACGCATCGTCGGTCGTCATCGGGTCGGGACCGGGAATATGCACGTGATACTCGACGATGGCGAGCGCGGTGCGCGGGTAATATTCGCTCAGTGCGTCGAAGGCAAGATCGGAGCTGACGCATGGGCCGCACTCGGCGCCGGTGAACAATTCGGCAAGGATCACTTTGCCGCCGGGCGTTGTCCTCTTTCCGTACGTCCCGGGATGGAACTCCGAACTTTCTCGCTTCAGAGAATCGAGCGCAGCGTCAAGTCCGTCCAGTGAACCGCGACGCTGCGCGTACAGCGACTCGAGTGCACTCCGCAGACGTTTCTCGTTGCGTGCAACCAGGCCGTGCATGTACGCCCCTTCGGCATGAACGGAATCTCCGGCCTGCTCGTAGGTTTGCCCGAGGGTCAGCCAGAACCGCGCATCGTACGGATCCACCAGCTCTTCGATGGTGCGGAGATGTGTGAGGGCTTCGCGCGGCTTGCCTTGCGCGGACAGCACAAGCGCAAGACTTTGCCGGAACGCGATGACGTTGCCAAGCGGCGACTGCTTGTCCAGACTCCTCACTGCCGCTTCCGCCCACTGCCGCGCCGTTTCGAGTTCTACGCCGAGATCGGCCATGACCATGGCACAGCGGCTGCGTGCTGCCACCAGCCGTTCCCCTTGCAGCGTATCGGTGATTGAGCGCAGAGTTGCCATGACGAGGGAATGCTTAAGACTCTCTCCATCTTCTGTTTCTGCAATCCAGCGGAGGAAGTCCTCCTTCACTTCCGGATCACCGCCGTAGTACAGCGCCTTCACCATGGTGGTCAGGGCATCGTTCAGCTTCGTGTTTGCGCGCTCGTAGAGGGCAAGATGGACGAGAAACTCGGGATCGTCCTCGTGTCCCTTGATCGCGATGCGCTGCAGCTCTTCCGCTTCTTGTGCTCTTCCCAATTTGTATAGGATGTATGCTTTCGTGTCCTGGTAGGCATAGAGGTTTCTGGATTTCGTCCGGTCGGCAATCTCGATGGATCGGTCGATCCACACCAACGCAGAGTCCAGCGCCATGCTGCGCTCGGCAAGAGCGTACGCGAAGCGGTTGTAGGGACTCATCCTCGCATCGGGTTGCAGGGTTGCAAGCGCGTTGACCGCCGCTCGCACAGCATCGGAGTCACTGCCGCGGTCGGCGTGCAGCTCGAACAGAGCGTCGTATGCCCTCGTCAGCAGTTTGCTTTCGGGATGGGCGACGACAAATGCCTCGAGCGCACGCAGCCTTTCCTCAGGCTTCGTCAACGCAGTTGCTGCGCGGTAGGCCGCCGAGTCCTGCTGCGCAACAGAGACAGCGAAGAGAAACGGGAGCAGAACCACGAGACTGATCAAGCGTGACAGAGATTTCCATACACAACCGAACGTACGCATAAGACAGACTCCATCCATGACTCTTGTTGGCAATGTTTGTTTGGCTTATGATTTCGACGCGATGGTCGGGGTCTCGTTCAACAACTGTCCGGATCGGCACGACCGTTTGACGAGAACCTCACTTCCCGTTTCGTGCGGCATCCTCAAACAACTCGCTGTTGATGCGATGAACCGCTTCCGATGACGGGACGACTTGCAGCGGAAGTTCAACGACGGCAGTTGCCGGAGCGAGACAAACACTCTCACTGCACGCTTGATAGTCCAGGCGAATAGGAATGTTGTACGTTCCCGGGTTCACGTCGTTCGACACGTGGGAGGTGAGGGCAATGGCGATTCTCCCCTCATACACTTCGATCGGGTTCTCCGTATAGCCAAATGCTCTTTCGATTCCTGGTGGGAAGGAGACGCGTACCGAGTCAAGCACGTTCTTCTTCTCAATCTCAAGAGAGGTACCAGTGAGCGCTTCGTCGGCTGGCGCGGCGGAGTTGATGTGCCAGCCCTCGGCAATGGAGATGATAACCAGCGCAGCGCACGCGGTGCCTGCATGAACCTTGTCCTGCGAGAGCTTCGCTTGCACAGAGACCTTTTCTTTGCCGACGCGTTTCGCTTGCTGGGAACGTGCTGGCTGACCGGCGAGAAGAAGAAGACTGAGCGTCGCCGCTGCAACAAGCCCTAGGGAAGAGATACTCATAAGCTGAGTGCTATCATGTGCCGCGCTGACCGCCGCGGCGGATGGCGCCCATGGGACGGGGCTGCTGCGCAGGATTAAACCCCTTCGGCGCTTTCTGCGTGCCTGCATGGAGCGTGTGCGCAAACTGATGGAACTCGTCGCCGGGTTTTATCGCACGCACGCGCAATGCCTTCCCTTGCATCTCCTTGCCGCGCAGGGCTTCAATGGCCCCGCGTGCTTCGGACTTCACGGGCATCTCTACAAACCCGTAGCCTTCCGGCTCTCCGGTCTTTTTGTTCCGGCCAATCGTCGCTGCCCGGACCGTCCCATACTGCTGGAACATTTCCCGTAATTGCTCGTCGGTCACGTCCGCGGGCAGGTTGCCGACATAAATCTGCATGAGATCACCCTTCGATATCTGAGCTTCTAAAAGACGACGATGCACTCCGAGATCGTCCATCGCACATGTCTCAAACTACGGATTTGGGGGAGAGAACTCAACAGTGACGGTTCATTTCGTCACTACGGGACATCGAGCCGATGTGGGCTGGGAGCAACTGCTTATGGTACTTGCAGTCTGCATGCCCTTGTACACTGCACGGAGGGCCACAGAGAGCACTCTTTGACGATGCGGATTTCTTTCGGAATGAACACAGCAGTGATCGCGGCAATCTTTGGGGCGAACGCGATGGTTGCCTGTTGGTTCTTTTCAGGACACATGACCAACTTGCCGCGTGTATAACGTTGGTAGGTGTCGATGATGGTGGGCAATGCTACCGTGATGGCAATGAAGTTGACCAGAAAGCTCAGGATAAACAGGAAGACAATCACGACAGAGACTCCGGATACCATCGCTCCACATTTATGATGCGTAAGCCAACGCCACGCGGCGTTGCGTTTCTTCAATC
>CAZIKE010000190.1:0-4096 GCA_964539775.1 uncultured Chitinophagales bacterium | reverse complement strand
AAGGGTTCGAAGACCTGGCGGACACTCCACGTGTTGCTTCCCGAGACGGCCCAGATGTCGAACTCGGCGCGTTGGAAATCCCTCAGAAGCGCCACCGTCTCTGCGATGTACCGCACGCCCTTGGGAACGGTGAATCGGCCGAACTTTCTGACGGTGAGGGGCGAGCTAAGCTCTTCGCGCATCGTTGTCGCGGCAATGTCTTCCACTTCGCGTTCGGTGAACCGGGAGAACAGCCGGACGATGTCGCTGCAGGCCTTTTCGGTCTTTCCTTCCTTGAGCTGATCGAAATACCATTCCACCAGCATCTCGGCGAACGAGAGGAAGCGGCGATCGTGCGTACGCCGTTCAGCCGGGAGAGAAGCGAGCAAGGTGTAGAGGTTGTCCAGCTCCTCACGCTGAGGATGATCGAGCCAGATGTTCGCCGGGTTGGTGCGGAGAAGGAAATGTTCGATTTGATAGTAGAACATCGCCTCGCCGATGTCGCCCCGGATCATGGTTCCATCGCAATCGAAAACGACAGTGGGAGCTTCTCTGTCAGCGTCAGCGTACTCCTGGAGAATGGACTCGAGTTGGGAGAACACAGGCAAAGACATTGTCCAATGTGAGCAGATCAAGTTGGTAGTGAAGATATGAAAAAGTCTTCGAGGTGCAAAGCTTGAGTTTCTGGCAAAACCTTTCTACGTTCGGGTGTGGGGTTTCCATCATTTCTCCGACATATCGTTCCTTTGGTGATGGCGCTGTCGATCGTGCGCGTGTCGTCTGCGCAGACGCTCGACATGAGATTCGACCATCTCACGCATGAGCAGGAGTTGTCGCAATCCACCGTCAACGCTATAGTCCAGGATGCACTCGGCTATCTCTGGTTCGGCACACAGGATGGACTCAACCGGTACGACGGCTATGCCGTGACGGTCTTCAAGCACAGCATCAACGATACGAATACCATAGCCGACAATAGCATTTGGTGTTTGTTGAGTGATACCCAGGGCGATCTCTGGGCCGGGACGTTGCGCGGCGGCGCGCAACGGTTTCTCCTTTCGGAAAACCGGTTTGTCCACCACGTGCATAATCCGCAGGACCCGACGACCATCAGCGAGAACAATGTTATTTCGCTTTTCGAGGATTCGGAGAGACACCTCTGGATGGGTACACTGAATAACGGGCTGAACAGGTACGACCGCAGCACGAACCGCTTCACACGCTTCCGCCACGATCCCGATGATCCGACCAGTTTGAGCAACAACACGATTTGGTCTATAAGTGAAGATACGCAACACAACCTCTGGATAGCTACCTGGCGCGGGCTGTGCAGGCTGAACCTGAAGGATACCGTAGCCCGGTTCCAACGCTACAACCACAACCCCTCCGAGGCAACGAGTTTGGGTGGCGATAACATCCGTGTGGTGTATGTCGATCGCGCAGGAACCCTATGGATTGGAACATGGGGTGCCGGGCTTGACCGTTTCGATGCGCGGACGCAATCGTTTCGTCACTACACGCATGATCCTGCCAATCCTCATAGTATCGCCAGCAATCTGATTCTTTCGATCTCTCAAGATTCGCGCGGCACACTCTGGGTGGGAACGGGAGATGCCGGCGTGTGCCTCTACGAGCCATCCACCGATAGCTTTGTGCGCTACGCGCACGACCCGCGCAATCCGGCTTCGCTCAACAACAATATTGTCAGCGCCCTGTGTGAAGACCGCGCCGGAACGATGTGGATCGGCACGGGTGCAGGCGGCGTGAATATGGTGGATTGGCGACGAAACCGCTTCCCGCACTATCGCGATGCGCTCAACAATCCCGATGACATGCACGGCAACGACGTGTGGGCAATCCTGGAAGATTCGCGGGGCGAATTGTGGGTCGGGACGTACGGCAGCGGACTAAACAGATTTGATCGTTCCCGCCGCAAGGTTGTGAACTACAGATACACGCCCGTGCAGCCACGCAGTCTCAGTCACAACAATGTTCTCTCACTCTGCGAAACGTCGGATGGCAGCATCTGGATCGGGACGGAAGGCGGCGGGCTGAATCGTTTCAACCGAGCGTCGGGGACGTTTACGCATTACCGGCGTAGGCCGGGAACTCCCAACAGCTTGAGTCACGACGAGATCACAGCGCTGCTCGAGGATCGTCGTGGCAATCTTTGGATCGGCAACAATGGAGGAAGTGTGGACAGGCTCGACCTTCGTACCAACACGCTGGTGCACTACCCGGCCGACGAAGAGAACCCGGCTGCACTTGCAGGTACATCCATCATGTGTCTCTATGAAGATCGGCAGGGTACGATCTGGATTGGCTCGCTGGGCGGCGGGTTGCACCGCTACGTGCCGGAGAAGGATTCCTTCGTTCGGTACCTTCCTTCAACAACTCCCAACGCGGGGCTGAACAATAGCACGGTTCTCTCAATCTATCAAGATGAGGACGGTGTGTTGTGGATCGGAACCTACGGCGGGGGCCTTACTCGGTTTCGCCCTTCGGACGGATCGTTCATGCACTACACGCAGGCAGACGGCCTTCCCAACGACGTCGTCTATGGTATTCTTCCCGACGCCCGCGGCAACCTCTGGCTCAGCACAAACAAGGGCATCTCGAAGTTCACTCCGACCACCGGCCAGTTTCGTAACTATGACGTGCAGGACGGGCTTCAGGCGAACGAGTTCAATCAAGGCGCGCACTTCCGCAGCTCGAGGGGTGAGCTGTTCTTCGGCGGGCTGAACGGTTTCAACGCCTTCTTTCCCGATAGCATCAGAGATAATGCGTATGTGCCGCCGGTGTATCTCACCAGCTTTCGGGTGTTCGACAAACCGGTCCGACTTCCCCAGGCGCTTGCAGCGACAAAACACATTACCCTTTCGTATGACGAGAATTTCTTCTCGTTCGAATTTGTGGCGTTGAACTTCATCTCACCTGAAAAGAACCGCTACCTCTATAAGCTCGAAGGGTTAGATCGGGATTGGATTGTTGCCTCTGCTGCGCGGCGGTTTGCCGGCTACACGAATCTTGATCCCGGCGACTATGTTCTGCATGTGAAAGGATCGAACAACGACGGTGTGTGGAACGAACAGGGCGTTGCTCTTGCCATCACCATCACGCCGCCCTACTGGCAAACGTGGTGGTTCCGCATTCTGGCGGCCCTTGTGCTGACCGGTCTGTTGTACGCGATGTATCGCTATCGCGTCAACAAGTTGCTGGAGATCGAGCGCATTCGCTCATCGATCGCCACCGACCTGCACGACGATATTGGATCGACGCTGACCGAGATTGCGCTCTACAGCGATGTCGGGTTGCGTGAACTCCGAGCAAAAGGCCCGCACAAAGGGGATGGGGGCATTGCACGCGTCGAAGCGCTGTTGGAAGATATCGGCTCGACGTCGCGCGGCCTCATCGATGCCATGAACGACATCGTGTGGGCGGTCGATCCGAAGAACGATTCATTCGAGTTCCTGCTCCTGCGCATGAAGACGCACGCTGCGCGGATGTTCGACGCCAAAGGTATCAACTATGAGATCGACATCCCTGCAGCCCTCTCGCATTTGCATCTGCCGCTCGGATTCCGGCGGAGATTCTATCTCATATTCAAAGAAGCGGTCAACAACATCATCCGCCACGCGCATGCTTCGAAAGTGTTGCTGAAGATTCGGCAGGAGGGACGCTCGCTGGTGATGACGATCGCCGATGACGGTAAAGGGTTCGATGGAGCGCACGCCACCGAAGGCAACGGGTTGAGCAACATGCGGAAGCGCGCGGAGGCGCTCAACGGCGAGCTGGTGCTCACGTCCTCACCAGGTGCGGGAACCAGCGTGAAGCTGAAAGCCAGGATTCCTTAAGGACGAAGTTCGTATATTGGTTCGTGAGATCGACATGGAGGGGAGAGACAATTCCTCGAACCGGACGCATCCACCGACGCCTTCGGCATTGAGAAGAAAGGGACTTTGTCGAATCCACGCTCAACCCATCCCTTCTCTTCCCAAGAGAAGGGGTTGGGGGATGAGTTCGCAGAAATGACGACGACACTCTTCGCTAAAGAAGATAGCTTTGCGTAACATCAGCGATCATGAATCCGGGCTTCACCACGCCGGATGAAAATGTC
>CAZIKE010000189.1:0-4195 GCA_964539775.1 uncultured Chitinophagales bacterium | reverse complement strand
GCCGTTGCCATCATCAACACACCCAACTTCGACGAGCTTCACTACGACATCAACGTCTCACTCGGCAAGCGGTTCACTCTCCACAATACACTCGGCGTCAATCTCGGCTTTCAGATTGTGGACGTGTCCGAGCATCGCCCGGGACGCACCGTGAACCCCAACGGCTCCGACAAGTTCATCTACGGCACACTCAGTTTTACACACGATACGCGCGACTTGCGTGACTACTCAACGCAAGGGACGCTCGTCAGCGTCTCTGTCACCAAGTATGGCTTTGGCGAATCGATGCTCAGCTTCACACGCATCGGGACCGACGTTCGCCGGTTCACTCCTCTTCCTCTTAACTTCACATTCGCAACACGCGCCTTCGGCTCGATTGTCTCCGGTGGAATGATCCCAACCTTTGCACGCTCGTACTTCGGCTACGGGGAACGCATTCGTGGGTTCTTCAAGGACGTGTTGGAGGGCGAAAATATTGCCGGAGCGTCGGTTGAACTCCGCTGGCCGTTGCTCAAGCCGCGCATCGTTCACTTTTCCGCCATCGACATTCCACAGGAGTTTGCCGTGTGGCGGTTCGGGATCAGCCTTGAGGTGTTTGCCGACGCTGGAACAACGTGGTTCCGCGGTGAGACATTGTCGCTGAACAGATTCGCTTCCGGCTACGGCGGCGGTATTGCCTTCCTGCTGCCGTACGACGTCGTGATGCGCACAGAGTATGCATGGAACAAATTCGGCCGCGGCCAGTTCATCTTCGATCTGCGCTCCTCCTTCTGATGGATTACTTCTACACCGCGCCTCACAACATCTCTTCCCGTACGTTAACGATTGATGGGGATGAGTTCGTCCATCTCACACACGTCATGCGCAAGAAGGTCGGAGATGCGATCCGCGTGGTGGATGGGGCAGGCAACGCGTACGATGTACAGATCGAGGAGATTGCCAAGCGGAGTGCACGCTGCAGTATCCTGAAGCACCACGATCGCCTGCATGAACCCGACGTTGACGTTATGCTTGCAGTGGCGCTGCTGAAGAATGGCTCGAAGTTCGACGTTCTGATCGAGAAGTGTACCGAGCTTGGGGTCAACGCGTTCATACCGTTGCGCACCGAGCGGACGATACCCCGGCATGCACGGACCGATCGCTGGCAGAAACTTGCCCTTGCAGCCATGAAGCAAAGCGCGCGCTGTGTTCTTCCGAGGGTGCACGACGTCCAGGAGTTCGGATCATTCCTTTCCGCCGCGCCGCAGTCTTCCCTCAACATCATCCCCCACGAAAAAACCGAAGCTCCAACACCGGCCGAACTGCTGCGCCGGCATGAACACCAACACGTTGTTATTTGCATTGGTCCGGAAGGAGGCTTTAGCGAGGAGGAGATTGCACAGGCTCAAGCGGCGGGATTCCGCACGGTCAGTCTGGGTGCGCGCCGGCTGCGAACAGAGACGGCGGCGATTGTTTCGGCGGCTCTGTGTTTGATCTAAGAAGCACGACTCATCATGCTGTTTGGTTTGCCGTCACAGAAAAAGGACACGGCGATCGTGGCAGGGTTGCTTGGGCTGAACGTGCTCGTTCGTGCTCTCGTCGCACTACGCCCGCTGGAGTATCTTGATGGCCTCACCATTCCCGACGACGCGTACCTTTCACTCACACTTGCAAGAAACATTGCGCGTGGCCTTGGCCCCCTGTACGGGTTTGAACACACCAACGGGTTTCAGCCGCTGTATGTCTTCTTGATGGTTCCCGTTTTCTGGCTCTTTCCCAACGACAACTTCGCCCCGCTTCGGGCATCGTTCTTCCTCCTCATAGTCTTCGATACGCTTACGCTATACGTTCTCTATCGCTTCACCAAGAAGATCAGTGCTTCGGCGTTTCCTCCTCTCATTGTTGCTGTCGCCTGGATGTTCAGTCCGTACATCATCGGCACAACGCTCAACGGACTCGAGACCACGGTGGCGGTGTTCTTCATGGTTGCCTCCGTGTATTTCTTTTATCTAATCACGGAAGGTAGCGCCGGGTTGCCGACCAGGAAGCAACAGCTTTCCCTCGGAATGCTTTTGGGATGTGCGATCCTTGCTCGTATCGATAACGGATTCCTTGCACTCAGCATCGCCGCGGTATTCTTGTGGCGGTATCGAAGGGAGAACGCGTCGGCGCTTCTTCGGTCGCTCCTGCTTACGGCATTTGGAGCAGGAGTCGTCGTCGCACCCTGGTTTTTGTACTCGTATGCATACACGGGTCTGCTCTACCCTGTAAGTGGAAAAGCAGTTCGCTTCAATTCCCTTTCGGATGTACAGCATCAACCAACATTTTTCAATCTCTACCTCCCGATGATGCGACGGGCAGCGGGGGTTCTTGTCCGCAAGAACTGGGTTCAGATTCTCTTGCTGGCAGTAACCACATTCCTGGTGCTCAAGAAGGAAGGTGTGGAGAGGTTCGTTGCTCGTCTCAGGCCGGTCGTGCCGGCACTCCTCTTCGCTCTGCTGCTGATTGCTGCATACACCTGCTACATCTTCACCTCCTGGTTCTTCGATCGCTACCTGTATCCTGCGGGGGTCGTGTTGCTGCTTACGCTCGGCGTGGCCCTCGACCGATTCTTCGCGCTCTACGCCACCACGCGACGTGCAGCGCTCACTTCGGCGTGTGCAACCCTTCTTGTGCTTCTGACGCTGAACCTGCTTCAGCCTGCGTTCCGTGATTTGTTTACCTCCACGGATACGCAAAGCAGAGGATACATGAACTTGGGCCTGTGGGCCCGGCGGGCGTTCAACGATGGAACACGCGTCGGCCTCCAGCAATCGGGTGCAGTCGGGTACTTTGCCGACAACCTGCGCGTCATCAATCTCGATGGGGTGGTGAACGAAGCGTGTTACCGCTCGCTTGTGGAGCGGCGCAACATGGAGTATATCAAAAGCTGCGGCATCGAATACGTGGTGTGCTGGCCTGTGGATAAGGCGTACATCATCAACCACTCAACAGCGTTCCAGCCTGGTGACCTGACGCTCGTCAAGGTCATAGAGGAATTTCGTTCGTGGCATGAGCGCTGGTACGTGTGGAGAGTCGCACCGCTCAAGTCCTCTGCAGCTTCTCCGTAACGATCGCGCGGATTTGTTCCAGCATGCTGCGGCTGGTCTTGAGGATCGACTCCATCTCATCCGCCTTCCAGTGGACGAACTCCGTGTCGGACAGACCGTTGAGATTGATCTTCACGTTCAGTGCGGCGCTTTCGCACGCCGCGTGCAGCATCACGGCACTCACACCGGCGTCGCTGATGGAATTCTTGTTCCCAGCGGCCGCCACCTTCTGCGCAAGCGCAAGACCGTCGATGCAGTGCTTCATCACTTCCAGAGGAACGAGCGTTGCTTCCTTTGTTGCCGCCACAATGGCGGCGTCGCGCAGGGCACGCTGAGCGTCGTTTTCTTTGGGGAGGTTGAATGCTTCCATCACTTTGTTGAACGCCTCGGTATCTTTCTCAATCAAGACGGTAAAGCGAGCGCGCAGTTCTTCCGATTCTTTCAGGATCGCTTTTATATTCTCCTCCACGTCGGCGTACTTCTTCTTGCCGATGGTCAGATTGCACACCATCGACGTGAGAGCAGCGCCGAGTGCTCCCGCGAGCGCCGCTACACTTCCCCCACCGGGGGCCGGAGATGATGAGGCAAGCTCATCTAAGAACCCATGCAGTGTCTTCTTGTTGTTCGCCATAGCGTGTGTGGTGTATCAGAGTTGGTATTCGATGATTTTCTTTTGTGGATCGAACTTCTCAAGCTGGCTGAGACCGAGTTTTTCTTCGGCGATGGCAACCAGTTGCTTCTCGTCTTCGATATCGGGCCTGTAGAACCTTCCCGCCATCAGCATCGCTTCGAGCGGGGTCAGGCCGACGATTTCGCTTCCCGTGACCTCAACGCCCAAAGAGGCCGCTTCCTTCTTTACTTCTTCAAACGCCACGTGGGGCGGGGTGATCGTGAAGTTGGTTAGATTGATCGACACCTGCGCTATGTTGTGGGCCTCCAGCAACACCCCCATCGCCTTCACTGCCTTCAACGAGCCGGGAATTGTCACCTTCTTGCCTGAGACATCCAGAACCGGGTTGCCGTTTGCATCCTTCTTCACACGACCGCTCTCCCGGATGCGGTACGCGATCTCGTCAGCGATCTTCTTGTCGTTCGTCTTGAGGTTCACGTTGTAGGCAATAAGAAAG
>CAZIKE010000188.1:0-4219 GCA_964539775.1 uncultured Chitinophagales bacterium | reverse complement strand
ACGCTGCGCGTTCCAACAGTCTCTTCCTCGTGTACGCGATCAATCCACCAGCATCCATGATTGCCTGGCGCGACTTCGGCATCGGGACAATCTTGAAACTCTTGCCCGTTGTGGTGTTCACCACAGCGTCGCTGCCGATTTCCAGCTCGTCTCCCTCACTCGCTTCGATGTCGGGCACCTCCACGAGTCGCAGACCCAGGTTGACGGCGTTTTGCAGGAAGATGCGGGCAAAACTCTTTGCGACGATGACCAGCTCGTGACCCTTGAGCGTGGAGACGGCCTGCTCGCGCGAGGAGCCACAGCCGAAATTCTTTCCCGCCACGATGATGCTGCCCGGCGGAATCAGTTTCGCCTTCAGTTTGGCGTTGAACTCTCCATGGTCTGCAAAAGCAAACTGCGGCGTCTCCGAGGGCAGAACCGTCGCCATGTAGCGACCCGGGTAGATGACGTCCGTCGAAACATCGTTGCCGAGCGTCAGCACAACGTGAGCCATACCAATTTCCTTCCGCGTACTGTGTGAACATCAATATTCTCCGTGACGGCGCAATGCGAGTTTACTGTTGCCGGAATGACCGCGAAGCCGAGCATCACCGCGGCAACGGGCAGCCACATCTTCGTGATGAGTGCATTCATGGGGTGACTCCGTTCCTGTCTTATCAGATTCCTATCGGGTTTGACACGCATGGACACTTCCACTGCCACATCCCTTCCGCTTGCTTCGCTCGCTCAGGATTGAGTGTCCCGCGGGTCAGTGATCGCACCGACAAGTGCTGAAGCAGCGGCGACAGCCGGCGAGCACAGGTACACTTCCGAATTGGGATTGCCCATTCTTCCCTTGAAGTTTCTGTTTGTCGTGGAGAGCGCAACTTCGCCGTCACCGAGCGCTCCCTCGTGCACACCGAGGCAAGGGCCGCATCCCGGGTTCATCACCACCGCGCCCGCGTTCACAAGATCGGCAAGATACCCCTTCGCCAGCGCTTGCCGGTAGATCTTCGCCGACGCTGGAAACACCAGCATGCGCACGGTGCGTGCAATCTTTTTCCCACGCAGGATCTTTGATGCCACTTCAAGGTCGTCCAGCCGTCCGTTCGTGCACGAACCGATGACGATCTGGTTCACTTTTACATGATTGATCTTGTCAATCGGCTTCACGTTGTCCACGGTGTGGGGACAGGCGATCTGGGGTTCGAGATTCGACACATCAATCGAAAGGATGCGCTCATACTGAGCAGCGGGATCAGGCTGCACAAGGTGAATGTCGTTCGTGACACCCGCTTCGTGGCGCAGGTAGCGAAGCGTCTCGTCATCCGCAGGAACGATGCCGGAGGTGGCGCCCGCCTCAACGGACATGTTGCAGAGCACGAGCCGACCGGATGTCGGCATAGCGGCAATCGTTTCCCCTCCAAACTCGATCACCTTGAAGTTGGCGCCTTCCGCACCAAGTTTCCCGATCAAGAACAACATCAAATCCTTTGCGCTGACGAACTCGGGAAAATGTCCCGTCACGTTCACGCGGATGGTTGCCGGCACGTCAACGTTGAGCGCCGTGCCCAGCGCCCACACGCTTGCCATTTCCGTTGCGCCGATGCCGAAAGCAAACGCTCCGAGGGCGCCGTGACTTGTCGTGTGCGAGTCTGTACCCACCACAACGTATCCCGGCCTCACGTAGCCGTTCTCCGGCAGTATTTGATGACAGATTCCACCGACATCGCCGCGGATGTCGTGAAACTTGTGAATGGCATACTGCGCGACGAACTCACGGATCCTTTTTTGGTTTGTGGCAGTCTTGGGCGACTCCGCAGGCACACGATGGTCGAAGATGATGGCAACCTTCTCGTGGTCCCACAGCTTCGGCTGCAGGTTTGTGCCTTTATAGATTTCAAGGAACTGATTGATGACAAGCGCAGCGTTCTCGTGCGACATCGCAAGGTCTATCTTCGGCTCCACAATATCACCCGGCCGAACGGATGTGCGGCCCGATGCTCGTGCAAGGATTTTCTCTACGACTGTCATACTCATAGACGTGTTCTCCTGTTCGGTGATTCTTATATCACGCCTCTTCCGCGCAAGTCAGCAATCTCCTCCTTCGAGTATCCGATTGAAGCAAGCACTTCTTCTGTGTGCTCGCCCAATGTCGGGGGTGGACATTCGACACGCCCCGGCGTTTTCTCAAACTTGGCTGTGAGGTTGAACAGCTTCAACTCACCGATGCCTTTGGCGTGGATTGTTGCTATGGTCTCACGATGCTTGATCTGCTCTTGCTCGAGGGCATCCTGCAAGCTCAGGATTTCTCCCGACGGAACGCCGCGCTTGTTCAGGACCTCCACCCAGTACTTGGTCGGACGTTGCTTCAGTTTCGCTTCAAGCAGAGGCGTCAGGTCCTTTCTGTTCTTCTTTCGCATGTCGCGCTTCTGAAAGCGAGGATCGGTTTTGAGTTCCGGCACGCCGAGTTCTTCGGCAACTGCTTCCCATTGTTCTTGCTTGTTGGCGGCAATGTTGATGTAACCGTCCTGCGTGCAAAACACCCCGGACGGCGCCGCAGTGAAGTTGTCGTTGCCCATGAGCACCGGGGCCTGCTTGCCGATGAGCCAGTTGGCCGCCACCCATCCCATCAGCGGCATGATGGAATCGAGCAGCGCAACGTCAATGAACTGCCCCTCGCCCGTTCGCTCGCGATAGTACAGCGCAGCCATGATGGCGAACGCGGCATTCAGTCCGCCAACGGTATCGCAGACCGGAAAGCCCGCACGCAACGGATTGAGTCGCTCATCACCGTTGATTGCCATCTCGCCGCTGAGTCCTTGAATGATCTGATCGTAGGCAGGCTTCATCGCATCGGGACCCGTTTTGCCGAAGCCCGAGATGCCGCAGTAAATGATGCGCGGGTTCACCTGCTTCAACACATCGTAGCCCACGCCAAGCCTGTCCATCACATCAGGACGAAAGTTCTCGACAACGATGTCGGCTGTTTTTGTCAGCCTGAGGAAAATCTCCTTCCCCTCCTTCTCTTTCAGATTGAGTGTAAGGGATTTCTTGTTGGCGTTTTGCGCGAGGAAGCTTGTCCCCATTAGCTTATCGTTCAATTCGGGGAGACACCCGAGTTTGCGGGCGAGATCGCCGTCCACCGGATTCTCGATTTTGATGACCTCCGCTCCGAGCAACGCAAGATGGAGCGTCGCAAATGGACCGGAGAGGACGTTCGTGAGATCGAGAACGCGTATGCCCTCGAGAAGTCTTCTGCTCATACCACGTTCATGCTGTCATGAACTTCATGTTGCCTCTCTTCCCAAAAACAGAAATGGCAACACGCCGAACCGCGTGGGTTCGACACTGCTGCCATCCTGAGAATGAACGGTTGATCGTTCTACATCAAGATAAGAAATCCTCCGGGAAAATACTCCATCTCCCCCTACCGAATGCTGTACCTCAACAGTTCCCACGAATCGTTTATGGCGCTCCACGTCGCCCACCGATCCATGCGTACGATGCCGATGTGGGGGACGAGCCACGTATGGACACGCCCGCGATCGTTGACCATGCCCCATTGTTCGAGTACGAGATAACTGACAGGGAACAGTCCTGCCGGCACCGCGACAGCTCCAATGCTCAGAACCTGATTGGCGTCCGTCGCAAAATCGCCAGCCCACCGTTTGCCGAGGGTCAAGGGGAAAACAAACTTCGCGCTGTACCAGGGACTGTTCGGATCACCGGTAAGTCGCAATGTATCCGCCACAACGGATACGTATTGTGTATCGCGCCGACCGTCGCTATAGGAACGCTGCCAGATGCGAGCAACGGTGTTGGAAGGTAACGTATCGAGGCCGAGCGCCTGCACCGTCACTGTATCACGGCGCCGAAGTACACTATCGTATCGCGCATACACCCACTGCGAACCCTCGGTATTTGGGAACTGCGAGATGGGCATACCCTCGATGAGGGAATCGGCAACAACCGCATAGCTGATCGTGCCGGTGAATCCCTGAAAAGTAACCGTTGCCCTCTTCGGCATTCCCACCACACCAAGCACTCTGTACATGCCCGGGAGAGAAAAGGTATCTGCATGGACGGTGATCTGCATCGAATCCAAGAGGGCAAAGATGGCAGATCCTTGAGTGCGCATCACCGCTGCAGAGATGACCAACCTATTTTTGGAAAAGGTCAGAGGAAGCGTATCCGCCCTCGTAAGCTGGTGTGCGTTGATGGTGTAGGTGAAGGAGTT
>CAZIKE010000187.1:0-4959 GCA_964539775.1 uncultured Chitinophagales bacterium | reverse complement strand
TCACCGGCTCGCTCACCGCCATGGCCGATACGTCGATCCGCACAGTGCGTCGCATCGCCACCGAGCTGCGGCCGGACGTGCTGGACAAGGTGGGGCTGATCGACGCGCTGAAATGGCAAGCGCAGGAGTTCGAGAAACGAACAGGCGTCGTGTGCAGCTTCCTCTCCCGCATCGACGAATGGGATTTCCCGGATGATGTGGCAACGGCGCTCTTCCGTATCTTCCAGGAAGCGCTCACCAATGTTTCGCGCCACGCAGCCGCAACGCGTGTGGCAGCAGAGCTTTCGCTACGCGAGGGATGGGTGGACTTCCGCGTGGAAGATAACGGTCGCGGCATTACCAAGGAACAGGTCGAAAATACCTCGTCGCTTGGATTGCTTGGCCTCGTCGAGCGTGCACGGTTGTTGGGAGGCACCGCAACCATCGTCGGCGTGCCGGGGGCAGGCACTACCATTCGCGTGCAGCTTCCTCTTCCATCACAGAATGCATCGAAGAACGAGACATGATTAGAATCCTAATCGCCGACGATCACCCGATGGTGCGTGAAGGACTGAAGAAAACGCTGAGCGAGGAGCCCGATATCCAACTCCTTGGCGAAGCACACAATGCACAACAGACACGCGCATTGGTGGCCGAACACGATGCCGATGTGCTCGTGTTGGATATCTCGATGCCGGGCACAAGCGGCCTTTCTCTGCTGCAGGACGTGCTACGCCTGAACAAGGAGCTGCGGGTACTCATCCTGAGCATGCATCCCGAGGAGCGCTTCGCCATCCGCGCACTGAAGGAAGGAGCGGCCGGCTATCTTACAAAAGAATCCGCACCCGATGAACTTGCACGGGCAATCCGCAAGATCGCCTCCGGCAGGCGCTACATTAGTCCAACCCTCGCAGAAAAACTTGTGGAGGAACTTCAGTCGGACAGCACCGCACTCCCTCACGAACTTCTCTCCGAGCGTGAGTACGAGATCTTCTTGATGATCGCCGGCGGCAAAACCGTAAGCGCTATCGCGGAGGAACTTTCCCTCAGCGTTGCGACCGTGAGCACACATCGGCGACGTATCCTTGAAAAGATGAATCTTTCCAACAACGCGGAGATCGTCCAGTACGCCTACACAAACAAGCTGATGCAGTAGCGTTCCCTGTCACCCCGGTGTACTCCTTCTGCTTCAACGAGGTATCACCAAAAGTATGACATCACTTTCATACTCCCACAGATTTCCCTTTGCTCTCTCCGGGTGTATCTTACTGATGGCATCATCGGCTCGATGAGGGCACTGCGCACCGGCCGATGATGCACCACAAAACAGTCAGGGGGAGATATGTCATCGCAACACGACGAACAGAGGGACACGGGCGGGCGACAGTACAGGGCCACGCACGCAGTTCGCAACCAGAAGGCTGGAAAGCTCTGCCCCCCGTTCGATGCCTCTTACAGGATTCTGAATCGCACCGAATCGTTGTGCAGAACGGGGACAATGCTCTGGCTTCAGTCGCAGACTCTCGGCGCGTCGGCACGAGTCTCTTCGCGCGGATTGTTCCTCTCGTCCTTACCTCCATCCTCCACCACATCAAACACCCGTAAGGAGACGCGATGAAAAACGCCCGCATCCTTATCGTGGAGGACGAGGCACCCCATGCAATGGACCTGAAGTATCGCGTCGAAACACTGGGTTATCATGTGTTAGGGATTGTGGACACGGGAGAGAAGGCGATCGACTTTGTCAAGCGCTATCGTCCCAATTTGATTCTCATGGACATCGGGCTGAACAGCGCGATGGATGGGATTGCCACTGCAAGCGCAATCTGGAACAAGACAAAAACGCCATTCGTGTACATCACCGCATACTCCGAAGAATCCATCGCAAGCAGGATGGACGGCGTCGAACCATACGGCCTCGTGGGCAAGCCCTTTCATGATCGCGAACTTCAGGCGGCCATCGAGGTAGCGCTCTACAAAGCGGCGATCGAATCTTCCGTCCGCCGACACGAACGGGAGCTTGAGGCGATTCTCACTACCATGCGCGATGGCGCCATTACGGTCGATCGGCATGGACGTATCACCTCTATGAATCCCATAGCAGAGCTGTTGACGGGCTGGAAAGCGAGCGAAGCTTGCGGGCGCGAGTTCAGCAGCGTGTTACACACGGCAAGAACGGACACGAAGCAGGAGCTGGCCATCTGTCTCGGCATCGTCCTTCGTGAGGGCGGCGGGCTAACCGTCTCCAATATTGAGCTTGTAACGAAGGACGACGTACCCGTCGTTGTAGATGCAGCGATCGCCGTGGTGCGAAAGGAGCAGGGCGAACTCGAAGGGGCGGCAATTCTCCTTCAAGACGCATCCCAGCGCCTGCGTGCCGAACGGGAGCTGGAAGTACAGCGGTCGTTCTTCCAGCAGCTCTTCGAACAGTCACCCGAAGCAATTGCCATTCTCGATCGCAACGACCGCTTCATCGATGTTAACCCTGCGTTCACGGAGTTGTTTCAGTACACTGCATCGGAACTGCGAGGAAAGTTCATCGCCGAGTTGCTTATCCTGCCGGAACTTGCAACCGAATGGATGAACCACTCCCGAGCAGTCCATGCCAAAGAACGGGTGAAAACCAAGGGATTGCGTCGGCGGAAGGACGGAAGCGCTGTTTTGGTGTCGATACTCGCAGCACCGATTATGCTCTCCAACGACACAATCGGCGTGTACGCCATTTACCGTGACGCCTCCGGGTGGGAGCACAACGAAGCGGGTTCGCAGTCCCGCGTCCTCCCGCAAGCATCACCAGCAACAATGAAAGAATAACCATGACGACATCGGATATCATAGACCTCCAGACCAACAGAAGATTCGATTCCTCGCAACGGCCTACACCCCCACCCGACATCGGGATAGAAGAGCGTTATCGCATCATCACGGAATTGCTCACCGATATCATTTGCGAGACGGACCCCAACGGCATTGCGACCTATGTGAGTCCGTCGTGTCGGAGCGTGCTCGGCTTTTTGCCCGAGCAGTTGGTGGGCCACTCGATCTTCGATCTGATTCATCCCGATGACGTCTCCGAAGCGCTCATTGTATTCCACACGGCCATCAGCGATAGAGGAGAGGGGCGAATCGAGGTCCGCTATCGCACAGCAGACGACCGGTATCTCTGGATGGAAGCGATCGGACGCGCCATCTGCGAATGGGACGGCACCGTGCGCGGCGCGATGATTGTCTGTCGCGACATCACAAAACGCGTGGAACAGCAACGGGAGTTACGCGTCCAGAACGCACTCCGCCAGGCAGCACTCAACAGTACCGAGAACGGAGTATTCGCGCTCGATGCCGAGTACCGATACACTGTCTTCAACCGACATCACGCAGAAAGGATGAAGCGTCTGTTCGGTGTCGAGATTCAGTCCGGTAAGAGCATCCTCGACGCTATGGACAACAGTACGTATCGGGATGAGGTGAAGGCATTCCTCGACCGCCTCCTTCACGGCAAGACCCTGGAGCCGCGCCTGTTTTATTTTCGTACGATGGAGGGAGAAGACTACTACTGCGAAGCCTCCGGTAATCCCATCCGCAACGGCAGAGGAAATGTCGTAGGCGCGGTTCTCGTGACCAGAGACGTCACCCACCACCGCAAGGCAGAGGAGCGCCGTCAAGAACAACTGTTCTTTCTCAGCACGCTGCTGGATGGCATACCGGCACCCATCTTCTACAAGGATTGCCAGGGAAGGTATTTGGGGATGAACCAAAGTTTCGAACAGCTCTTTGGCATCCCGAAGGACAAACTTATCGGCAAAACAGTGCGCGAGGTGCTTCCCGAAGAGAGCGCCACGATTCTTGAGTCGCTCAACTACGACGTGATCTCCCACCAGAAGCCGCTGGTCTATCCGACGACACTCTACACCACCGGCGGGCAGCTTCTTCACGTTCTTGTTCACCTGGCTCCTTTCAAGGATCGGTCCGGGGCTGTTGCCGGCGTGGTAGGGGTCATCATGGATGTCACGGAACTCAAGCAGGCGCAACACCAGCTCCGCACGTCGTTAGAAGAGAAAGAAGTGCTGGTGCGGGAGTTGAAGCTGCAACAGGCATTCTTCAAACAACTCTTCGAGGCGTCTCCCGAGGCCGTCGCGATTCTCGACACCGAGGGACACATCATCGACGTGAACGCAGCCTTCGAGCGACTCTTCCAGTTCACGCCCGATGAAGCACGGGGAAAGGTCTTCAAAGAGATCATCGTACCACCCACACATATTGCAGATGAAGCCGCCCAATGGAATCCAAGCAACACAGGCGACCTTCTCAGGACGGAAACCATCCGCATGCGGAAGGACGGCAGTTGTTTCCCTGTCGCCATCAGTGCCTCGTCGATCGTTCTGGATCGGAGCAGATTGGGTGTGTGTGCGGTTTATCAGGATCTGACGCAACGGAAAGAAGCCGAGGCAAAACTCCGACAGCTCATCCGCGCGGTCGAGCAAAGCCCGGCATCCATCGTTATCACTGACACGACGGGAGCCATTGAGTACGTCAACCCGAAATTCTGTGAAGTGACCGGATATACTGCCGAGGAAGTTCTTGGCCAGAACCCGCGCATCCTCAGATCCGGCCTCATGCCGGACAACGTCTACAAGGGACTGTGGCAAACCATTACGAAGGGCCAGGCATGGATCGGAGAGCTACACAACAAGACGAAGACAGGCGAACTGTACTGGGAACTCGCTCACATTTCTCCTATCACGGATGAGGACGGTACCATCACCCACTACGTCGCGGTCAAGGAAGACATAACTAAGCGGAAGGGCATCGAATCCCTGCGCGCACATCTTGAGGAACAACTGCGCGCGCGCAACGCTGAACTGGAGCAATCCATCGCTCAGATCAAGAAAATGCAGGCAGGTTTGATACAATCGGAGAAGATGGCTTCGCTCGGCCTGCTCACGGCGGGGATCGCGCATGAAATCAACAACCCGTTAGCGT
>CAZIKE010000186.1:0-4973 GCA_964539775.1 uncultured Chitinophagales bacterium | reverse complement strand
GGGCGGCTGCGACCTCTTCACGTGCGACGCTTTCAGCGTCGGCCTGCTAAGCAAGGTTTTTGTCCACGTCAACTTTCCAATCAGGGGATTCGAACTACGGCTGAGGTCATGATGCGTTGCATTTGCCTCGATGTTTGACTACTTTTATTCCGGTTTGTTCGACTTTACGGTACAACATAGCGAAGGCAAAGCACGGGCCGGTGTCATCAGGACGGAGAGGGGCGAGATTAAGACGCCGATGTTTATGCCCGTCGGCACGCAAGGGACGGTGAAAGCCGTTGAGCAGCGGGAATTGTTCGAGATCGGGGCGCAGATTATTCTCGCCAATACATATCACCTCTACCTACGCCCGGGTGTTGACGTGATAGCGAAAGCAGGCGGGCTTCATGCTTTCATGAACTGGCACAAGCCCATCCTGACCGACAGTGGCGGCTATCAGGTGTTTAGTCTGTCGCAGCTGCGAGGGCTGGGCGAAGAAGGCGTCACGTTCAAGTCGCACATCGACGGCTCCGAGCATACGTTCACACCCGAAGGCGTTGTGGACGTGCAGCGCTCCCTCGGCTCGGACATCATGATGGTGTTGGATGAATGCACGCCGTATCCCTGTGACGAAAGGTATGCGCGGGAATCCAACGAGCTGACTCTTCGTTGGGCTGTCAGGGCGAAGGAGCGCTTCGAGCAAACACGGCCGTTGTATGGATTCGGCCAAACGCTGTTTGCAATCGTTCAAGGCTCCACGTACCCCGCGCTCCGGGAGCGCTCCGCACGCAAGTTGGTTGACCTTGACTTCGAAGGATACGCCATCGGCGGCCTATCCGTCGGGGAGCCGACAGAAGACATGTATAGGATGACAGACCTGGTCACGGACATTCTGCCCGAGGCCAAGCCTCGCTACCTGATGGGTGTCGGCACGCCGGAGAACATTCTGGAAAGCATCGAACGGGGTGTCGACTTGTTCGACTGCGTGCTGCCGACCCGCAACGGTCGTAACGGGATGTTCTTCACGCGGAACGGCAGGATCAATATCAGAAACGCCGCGTACGCGCTTGACTTCAGACCCATTGATGAAGAATGTGGATGCTATGGCTGTCGGACGTTCACGCGTGCGTACATCCGTCATCTTGTGAAAGCAAACGAGATTCTCGCACTGCAGATCGCATCCGTGCACAATCTGACGTACTACCTCTGGCTTGTGAACGCGGCACGGGAAGCGATTACCAGCGGCCGGTTTGCACAGTGGAAGATCGAAACGCTGAAGCAACTTTCAACGGTTGTACAGACAAGTGAAACAATAGTTACATAAACAGGAGGCAAGAGTGAATTTGTTGATGTTTCTTTTCATGGCTCCACCGCCGGGCAATGGTGGTGGCGGCGGTGGTGGTATCTTCAGTACGCTGATTATGTTCGGCGCAATCATCGCCATCTTCTACTTCATGATTCTGCGCCCGCAACAAAAGAAGCAGAAACTCCACCAGCAAATGATCGAATCGCTGAAGAAAGGGGACAAAGTGATTCTCTCGGGAGGGCTGCATGGAACGGTAGCAGGTCTGGAGGATAAGACGGTGCTTGTACAAGTTGCCGACAATGTGAAGATGAAGTTCGAGCGCGCCTCGGTTGCCAGCGTGCTGCGAGAAGCAGAAGGGGAGAAGAAAGAAACGAAATAGTCGAGGGCACGATGTCTCCATCGCATGGCAGACGAAACGTCTTTAACACGATCGAGGAAGCGATCGCCGATATCAAACACGGTAAGATCGTGATTGTGGTGGACGATGATGACAGAGAGAACGAGGGCGACTTTATCTGTGCGGCAGAATTTGCCGATCCCTCGGTCATCAATTTCCTGACGACGCACGGGCGAGGAATTGTCTGTGCACCGCTTACGGCCGAGCGTACCAAGGAGTTGGGACTGGATTTGATGGTGGAAACCAACACCTCCCTGCATGAAACTTCGTTTACCGTTTCCGTAGACTACATCCACGGAACCACGACGGGCGTTTCGGCACCTGATCGTTCGGCGACGGTCAAAGCTCTCATCAATCCAAGATCGAAACCGAGTGACTTCGCGCGGCCGGGCCACATCTTTCCTCTGCGCGCAATGGAGGGAGGGGTGCTCCGTCGTGCCGGGCACACCGAGGCGGCAGTAGATCTCTGCAAGCTGGCAGGTCTCTATCCCGCAGGCGTGCTGTGCGAAATCTTGAAAGAAGATGGCACGATGGCTCGTGTCCCTGAACTGATGAAAATAGCAGAGCAGTTCAATCTCAAAATCATCACCGTCCGCGACCTGATCGAATACCGCATGATGAAGGAGAAGCTCGTCCACAAGCTGGTTGAGACCAACCTCCCGACGAAATACGGATCATTCCATATTCACCTCTATCGCAGCGAACCGGACGGCAAGGAGCACATTGCATTGACGAAAGGGCACATCGCGCCGGAGAAGCCCGTCCTGGTGCGGGTACATTCAGAATGCCTTACAGGCGACCTCTTCGGCTCGCTTCGCTGTGATTGCAATGAGCAACTGCTGGCTGCGTTGAACATGGTGGAGAAAGAGGGAACGGGCGTTGTGTTGTACATGCGACAGGAGGGGCGAGGCATTGGCCTGTACAACAAATTGAAGGCATACAAGCTTCAGGACGATGGTCTTGATACCGTTGAAGCCAACGAAAAATTAGGATTCCGCGCCGACCTTCGTGATTACGGCATCGGGGCGCAAATTCTCCGCGATCTCGGCGTCGGCAAGATGCGGCTGCTGACGAACAATCCTAAGAAAGTTGTTGGGCTCAACGGCTACGGGCTGGAGATTGTGGAGCGGGTGCCGTTGGAGATGGGCCCCAACGAAATCAATGAGAAGTATCTGAGAACGAAGCGAGACAAACTCGGCCATCTGATTCTGGTGGACCAAAAGTCGCGGTCGAAGTAAGCCGATAACCCTTGCAGGGAATTTTTCCACTTGCTTTTGTCGGGTGGATTCTGTACCTATGTACAGCCGAGAAGGTGGTTAGCCACCATTCGCACATGCGGATGATGGCTATTTATTTTGTTCCACACAATCTGTTGGAGTTGCGCATGCCTGATATAGTGTACCTCACTCGCGAGCGCTTGGTGGCGCTGGAGCAGGAACTGCATGAGCTGAAGACGAACGGCCGGAAGCGTATTGCGCAGGTGATCGCCGAGGCGCGTGGTCACGGCGATCTTTCCGAGAATGCAGAGTACGATGCCGCCAAGGAAGAGCAACAGCATCTGGAGATGCGCATTCAGAAGTTGGAAATGACCCTTGCCAAAGCCAAACTCATCGATGCCAAAGACCTCCCGAATGACAAGATCTACATCTTGAGCAAGGTGAAGCTCAAGGATCTCAAGACGCACGACATCTTTGAATACATGCTCGTTTCTCCGGAGGAGGCGGACTTTGAAGCGAACAAGATTTCCGTGACCTCACCCATCGGCAAGGCGTTGTTGGGCAAGAGGAAGGGCGAGGCCGTGGATATCAAGGTTCCGGCCGGCATGCTCAAGTACGAAATCCTCGACATCAACAGATGACGGATTGTGACCAGCGGAAATGAAGCTCTCCACAACAGTCTGAGGTGGAGAGCTTTTTCCATTTCAAGGGGAGATACTTATCGCAGGAGGAGAAGTTTCCGCGTTTGAGAAAAAGAGCCAGCCAGAAGTTGATAGAAGTACACACCCGTTCCTGACCCCTTTGCGTTCCATGTACGCGCGTATTTTCCTGCCGCAAGCTCTTCGTTGACTATCGTCGCGACCTCGCGTCCCACAACGTCGGTAACCTTCAGAAGCACATGAGACCGTTCTGCAAGGTCGAACGTAAACGTTGTTGAAGGGTTTCCGCCAGAGGCGGGTCCGCCTCCGGCGGAGAAAGGGTTCGGAAAGTTCTGGTATAGGGCAAAGCGTTGGGGAAGACCTTGCTTCCCGTCGACGTCGAGCGTCGGTTGAAATGCTATCGTGAGCTTCGGTCGCAACGTCGGATTGACGTTTTCTCTCGAGTCAAAGCGTTTGCTCGTGGGTTGTGTAGTTTCATTCCCTTTTAGCAGCCAGCCAAAGTTGCTGTTGGGAGTGGTCAGCCATTGTTGAACGTCGTTCACCATTGCTTGTGTTGAGCCCCAGGTATACACGCCCAGTGGCCCCACAGAGATTTCTGCACTTGGTGTGGTTGCGAAATCACCGCCCGGTGTTGACCACAATGTGGTATCGAAAAAACGATGGAGCCACGTTGCGTCACCTGGTGTTGACGGGGCTCCGCCACCCTCGTTTCCCGCTGCAACGGAAGTCCCCTCGCCCCAATCGGCAGTAACCCTATGCAACGACACCGTCTGGGAGGTTGAGGTTGTCTGGGACATGTTCAACGTGAGCGTGACAGTGAGAATAGTCGAATTGGGGGGGACGTTCCCTGCAATATCAAAGGCAATCAACGCGCGTCTCATGGAATTTATCGGTTGGTTCGTTCTCCCGACAAAGAAATGCTGTCCGAGGCCGTTGCTCAGTTCACCGGCTGCGCTTTGATACAAAGTGTTGTCCTTACTCGGCTCGAGCGTTACCTGCGTTTGCGTATACGCAGGAACGAGAAAAACGAAACAAGACAAGCAACCGATGAGAACGGTGGATTGCAGGAGACAGTGGTGAAGATGCATGGGTTTCCTCCAGTGTTTGGAGCAATGGGTACAATCTTCTCTGAAAAAACAACAACCCTGAGGTACGTTTGGTTGCGTGGAAGTGAGAAACGTTTCACAAATGTGGTCGGTTTAGAGAAATTCTCCTATGGGGGCTCAGACACTTTGCAGAGCTGTCCCATGTCTTGACTTTCATGAGATGAGGATGTATATTTTTGCGCAACGCATTGGTCTTGGACAAGCAGCTCGCTGTTGCAACCAATGAGGATGTTTGTTATATTGGTTGCGCCAACGCGGGAATAGCTCAGTTGGTAGAGCGCAACCTTGCCAAGGTTGATGTCGCGGGTT
>CAZIKE010000185.1:0-5025 GCA_964539775.1 uncultured Chitinophagales bacterium | reverse complement strand
GCCAGTCGTGATCGCCCGGCGTCAGATCGCGATAGGTGTTCGCATCACGATTGAATAGAATAGTGTGTGCGCGTTTTCCGTCCTTCCAAAAATTCCAATGGCGGTACAAGAGCTTGTCAGCCATGTGCGCTTGCACCGGGCCATTATTCAATCCCGATTGAATCTTCTTGTTGCAGTCGTTGTCGGCGCCGCATTCGGGAAACACCAGTGTCGAGAAGGCGATATGGTTGCCTGCCCACTGCACGTTGTCCACTTCCATCGAGAAGTGGGTCACCTGCATCGGCTCGCCGCCCTCGAGCGGCATTACCCACGCCTGTGCGCCGCTCGTTCTGTTGGAGGTGAAAAGAACGGACTTGCCGTCGGGCGAGAACGAAGGCTTCGTGTCGGTCGCCGGATCGCTTGTCAGACGTCGCAACCCGCTTCCATCTGCGTTGATGAGGTAGATATCCGTGTTGCTTCTTCCTTCCTCCAGAACATCTTCCTTGACCGTGAAGACAATCCTCTTGCCGTCGGGCGAGAACTGTGGATGCTCCACGCTTTTGATCTTGTAGAGATCAGCGATGGTGAAGGCGCGTTTTTGCGGGAACGCATTGGTGGAAAGAACGATCGCCAGAACAAGCATGAGATACAACTTCATAGGGATTCCTTTATGACGTAAGAAAGCATCACTGGAGACACAGATGGAGTCGGCAGAGGTTTCGGCGTTTCCGAAGATGACCGCAACGTGAGACGAAGCCCGAAGAACTAACGAACGCGATCCAATCTCGCCTGCAACTGCACCGTGATGACGTGGCACTCATCCGCTGTGACGATGACGTTTGACTGCACCCAGTCGCGATAGCCGGACTTGCGCACGACGACCGTGTACACGCCGGGACGTTCATAAACACCCGCCATCATCGACGAGGCATAAGGAGGAAGGTTGGGTATCGTCCGCAGCGTATCGACGTACGCGCCCTCCTGTGCGTAGGCTATGGCGCCGTCTGCTGCAGGTTCGCCGGTTGCTGCATCACGCACGTCCACCTGAATGCCCGCCCGCGCCTCGGTGGTGCATATCCGTCCCAACGTCCCGTCGTCCTTGCACCCCGCATACAACGCGAGCACGGCAAGGAGCAAAAGGCCACGCCTCATCTTCCCTCCTATCGTGTATTGAACTTCGCCTTCAGATCGTCGAGCGTGAAATGCTTCTCCGGTGGCTTCTCTTGTTTTGCTTCCTTTGCGGTTTCGGGTCTCCGCTCGGACTTTTTCTTTCCGGGGGTGGCGGCCTTTTCTTTCCGGGCAGGCTTGTCTTTGCGCGGCCGCGGCGGCGCGTTCGGCGACTTCATCGTCAAACTGATGCGCTTCAACGCTTCGTTCACTTCGAGCACGCGCACCTTGACGATCTGCCCGACCTTGACCACCTTCTTCGGGTCGGCAACGTACTTATCTGCCAGTTGGGACACGTGCACCAGCCCATCTTGGTGCACGCCAATGTCGACAAACGCGCCAAAGTTGGCCACATTGGTGACGATGCCTTCTAACTCCATGCCCGGCTTCAGGTCGGCAATGTCTTTGACGTCTTCTTTGAATTTTGGGGAAACAAACTCCGCGCGCGGATCACGTCCGGGTTTTAGCAGTTCGTTGATGATGTCGCGAATGGTAGGTTCGCCGGCGCTCTCTGTGATGTAGTGTTTGATGTCGAGTGCCTGAAGTTTGTCGGCGACATCCGGCACCCTCTCCAGCGTGACGCCGAGGTCGCGCAGAATCCGTTCGGCAATGTGGTAGCTTTCGGGATGCACCGCGGAATTGTCCAGCGGGTTATCGCCGCCGCGGATGCGAAGGAATCCTGCTGCTTGCTCGAAGGCCTTCGGTCCGAACTGTGGAACGTTCATCAACTCCTGCCGGTTGCGGAACGGGCCATGATCCTCGCGGTACTTCACGATGTTGTGCGCACTGCCCTTGTTCAACCCCGAAACGTATTTCAACAACTCCACCGAGGCAAGATTCAAATCAACACCCACGTAGTTCACACAGCTCTCGACAGTCTCCCCCAATTTCTTCTTCAGAAGTTTCTGATCGACATCGTGCTGATACTGCCCGACACCGATGGACTTCGGATCGATCTTGACCAGCTCTGCAAGGGGATCTTGCAGGCGCCGCGCGATGCTGATGGCACCGCGAATGGTGAGATCGAGCTTGGGAAATTCTTGCATCGCGACGTGGCTTGCCGAGTACACCGATGCACCTGCTTCGTTCACCAACACCTTGATCGGGGGCTTTTCCAGATCTTTGATCACTTGGCCGATGAACTCATCAGTCTCGCGGCCTGCCGTACCGTTGCCGATGGCGATCAGTTCAATCTTGTGTTTCGCAATCAGATCACGAATTACCTGGCCGGCGTGCAGCCGCTGGGCATCCGATTGATGGGGAAAAATGGTGGCATCCTCGACAAACGTTCCGGTCGCACTGACGACAGCAACCTTGCACCCCGTGCGGAAACCGGGATCAATGCCCATCGTGGGCTTCATGCCGGCAGGGCTCGAGAGCAAAAGCTCTCGCAAATTCTCCTCAAAGGTCTTGATGGATTCACGGTCGGCAAACTCTTTCTTCTCTGCCCGCACGTCGGTCTCCAGCGATGGCCTCATGATGCGGTCGAATGCATCCTTGAGCATCGAACGATAGAATGCAGCTATTGCAGGCGTCTGTGTATGCAGTTCCTGCTGTTCCAGATAGCGCATCACCGGCGCCTCGTCGAACTGTATGGTTACCGTCAGCACTCCTTCATGCTCACCACGCAGCAATGCCAGCATATTGTGGGCGTGGATGTCGCGCACACGCACCTTGTACTCCCGATACATCTCGAACTTTGTCGTGCCGGGCGGAAAATCGTCTTTAACCTTCGAGACGAAGAAGCCCTCCTTCACCAGGTACTGACGAAGGTGAGCACGCAGATGCGCCTTTTCGGAAACTTCCTCGGCAAGGATGTCGGACGCTCCGGAGAGTGCATCCGCCACCGTGGCAATTCCCTTCTCGGCGTTGATGTACTTGGCCGCTTCTTCCTCCAACGACGCAGCGGGCGATGCGGGCACATTCAGACTTTTGATGAATTCCGCAAGAGGCTCCAGCCCTTTCTCTCGCGCATCTGTTGCCCGCGTACGCTTCTTGGGCTTGAAGGGGAGATACAGATCTTCGAGCGCTGTCTTCTCCAGGGTCGCCTCGATCGTTGCACGCAGCTCGCTGGTCAGCTTCCCTTGCTCTTCAATAGACTTCAGGATGGTGAGCTTGCGTTGTTCGAGTTCGGTGAGGTAGGCAAAACGGTCGAAGAGTTTGCGCAGCCGCAGTTCGTCCATGCTGCCCGTCCGTTCCTTGCGATAGCGCGCGATGAACGGCACGGTGGCACCTTCCGCACGAAGGGCAAGCGCATTCTGGACGTACTGGAGTTTGAGGGAAAGCTCGCGGGCGAGCCGTTCGGGGATGTTCAGCATGGTAACTCTTGGGGTCTCGTTGGAACCTACATCAAGCGCATCCAATGTACATAAATTTTCCCCTTCGATACAAGCGTTTGTACGTCCTTCCCTTTTTCCATATTTTTTGTCTGTACAGAGAACGAGAGACAAGAACACACCATGCCTCTAGCCATCAGCACCGAGATTCTGAAGCGACGCACATTTGCCATCATCTCACACCCCGACGCGGGCAAGACGACACTCACCGAGAAGTTCCTCCTCTACGGTGGGGCTGTGCAGCTTGCAGGCTCGGTCACGGCACGGAAGAATCAGCGGCAGACAACCAGCGACTGGATGGAGCTTGAACGCAAACGAGGCATCTCTATCAGCTCCACCGTGTTACAGTTTGACTACAACGGCTACCACATCAACCTCCTGGACACACCCGGGCATCAGGACTTCTCCGAAGACACCTACCGCGTCCTGACGGCGGTGGACGGGGTGATTATGGTGATCGACGCCGGCAAAGGCATCGAAGCGCAAACGAAGAAACTGTTCGAAGTATGCCGCCACCGGCATATCCCCATCTTTACCTTCATGAACAAGTGCGACCGCCCAACACTCGATCCCCTGGCACTCATTGATGAGTTAGAGGAAGTTCTTGGCATCGGTGCATTCCCCATGAACTGGCCACTCGGGACAGGCGAGGAGTTTCGCGGCGTCTACGAACGGCAGACGAAACTCGCCCACTTTTTCGCGCGCACCGCGGGCGGGGCCTACCGCGCGCCCGAAACCATTGCGTCGCTGAACGACGAGGGAATCACGCGATTGTTGAGCGAGGAAACACACCGACGGCTGGTGGAAGAACTCGAGATGCTCGACATCGCAGGCTCCGTGTATAACCCGGACGCAGTCCTCAACGGCAAGATCACACCCGTGTTCTTCGGCAGTGCGAAGAACAACTTCGGCGTGCAGTTGTTGTTCGATGGTTATCTCAGCCATGCGGCGCCGCCGGCGCCGCGCCTGTCAGGCGAGCGTTTGGTGCTTCCCGAAGAGGAGGCCTTTTCCGGATTCATTTTCAAGATTCAGGCGAACATGGACCCGCGGCACCGCGACCGGATCGCGTTTCTTCGCATCTGCTCGGGCAAGTTCACACGTGATATGTACGCCATTCATGCCCGTACAGGAAGACGTGTCCGGCTCGCCAACTCGCAGAAGACATTCGGCCAATCGCGCGAGACGATCGATGAAGCATACGCTGGGGATATCATCGGCTTCATCGGGCAATCCGACTTCCACATTGGAGACACACTCACAGAAGATCCCTCCATCGTGTTCGATGAAATTCCGCGGTTTCCGCCCGAACATTTTGTTCTCCTCCACAATCCGAATCCGGCAAACTACAAAAAGTTCCGCGACGGGCTTGATCAGGTTCTGCAAGAAGGAGTCGTGCAGGTCTTCCACCGTATCGGTGCAGGGCCGCATGTGCCCATCCTCGCGGCAGTCGGGCCGTTACAATTCGAGGTCGTGCAGTATCGATTGGAACATGAGTACGGCGCACCGTCGCGCATCGAGCACACGGAATGGAAATTCCTGCGCT
>CAZIKE010000184.1:3622-5078 GCA_964539775.1 uncultured Chitinophagales bacterium | reverse complement strand
CAACCAAGTAGCCCACCCCCACCCCCATCAACGGCACGGCGGCCATATCCGCCGGAAAGCGCAATCGCGCCCCGACGAAATGCGAGACCGAACCGGTCACCAGAAAGAAGAACAGCACGCCGGCAATCATCAGCGCGGGCGCGGGATTGCCGGACTTCCACAGGATGTACCCACCAAGAGCCGCACAGGCCCACAGGGCAAGGGTCAATAGACTTCCCAGTACTCTCCCCCAAGTTGGCAAGTCACCCACGAACACCTGAGGGAAGAACTCCTGTGGAGCCGCGAACTGCTGCGCCATTTCGGTGAGCATTAATCGCGCGGCAGCAATGGGATGCTCACGAAGAAACTGCTTTACTTTTTCTTCCTTAACGTGATGGAGCCTTCCATAGAAACTTGTAGGTTGAGCAAGGCTTCCTGCCTCGATCCGATCGTTGCGACGCAGCTTGTTGGTGAGAGATGCGTGTTCCTCCCCTGTGACTTCGTGAAGGTATCGCACTTGCAGGTATTCTCGTACTGTTTCAACTCCAAGAAGCGACGCGCTTCGAACGCCGTGATCCGCAAAGTTCCGTTCTCCGAAGTACGTTGGAACCACAAGGCTCATAAAGATCATGGCAAGTGTCAGGACGAGCTTGTTCTTTCCCCGATAGAACAGAAGCATCGCCACCAAAACGAGAATTCCAGCAATATTGAATGTTGGTTTGAATGTTTGAAGGATCACCAGCAGCGCGGCGGCAGCGCCAAGCCTGGCAAGCGAATTCGATTTGCAACCACTGACAAGCAGATACATCCACACAAGCGTCAGATGCCCTGCGATTGCGTCTGTCAGCAGTTGCCCGGCCAACCCGAGCGAGTTCGGGAGGAACGCCGCTATAAGTCCGGCTGCATGCTGCGTAAGCGAATTACCGCCGATCTCCCTCGTCATCTTTACCGCACACCATGCCGCACATCCGGCAGTAAGCGCTGCAACGAACAACACCCACCTGAAATCGCCTAACAGGATTATGCTTGCCGCAATCAACAGCGGATACCCCGGCGTGCGGTACGGCTCCCACACAAACGGCGCGGCAGGCTCGCGCGAAAAGGCTCCGTGACGAACAATGTTCTCGGCAGGCATTAGATAGGTGATCGAATCGCCTGTAAGTAACGACGCGGCGCGGAACGCGGGCACAAGACTGCATGCAATGACGACTGCATGAGTCACAACTGCAATCACTCCGTATCGAATCGCAAGTTGAGTAGTTCTCATCGAGAGGTCACGCAGAATGTCACCCTTCGACTCGTTCGCCCCGATACACAACATCGGGACTCACTCGCTCAGGGTGACGCATGTTTCTTTTCGCCTGTTTCCCTGAGCAAACACTTTGTGAAGTCCAGGCAACACCGTCATCCTGAGCGAACGCTTTTTGTGAGTCGAAGGATGGCGCGCGAGTATGAGCGAGCGAAGCGAGTCGAAGGG
>CAZIKE010000184.1:0-3522 GCA_964539775.1 uncultured Chitinophagales bacterium | reverse complement strand
TGAGCGAGCGAAGCGAGTCGAAGGGCTAATCCACCCACGCGTAACGAAGGATACAGTAGAGCGCTTGCACACCATCCTTCCACGTGATCTTCTTGCCTTCGGCGTAGGAACGACCACTGTAGTTCACCGGGGTCTCGTACACACGAGCACCTGCGCGAGCGACCTTCGCCGTCACTTCAGGCTCGAAGCCGAACCTGTTCGAGCGCAGTTTGAGGCTTTTAATGAGATCGGCACGGAAGGCCTTGTAGCCGATTTCAATGTCCGTCAGGTTCAGGTTCGTCGTGATATTGGAAAGCAGCGTCAGGAATTTGTTCACCACGGAGTGCCAGAAGTACAACACGCGATGAGTCCCGCCAAGAAAGCGCGAGCCGAAGACGACGTCGCCCCGGCCATCGATGATCGGCTGAAGCAACACCGGATAATCCGCGGGGTCATATTCAAGGTCTGCGTCTTGCACCAGAATGATGTCGCCCGTTGCTTCGGCAATCCCCCGCCGCATGGCAGCCCCTTTGCCCATGTTCTTCGGTTGATGGAACAAACGAATGCGAGCGTCTGTGGTCTTCATCGCTTCGAGTATTTCGGTTGTACCGTCTGTTGAGCCGTCATTGACGATCACCAGCTCCAACTCGAGGCCGCACGTGTTTGCCTGCAACACTTTTTCTACAGCCTTACGGACGAACGGCGCTTCGTTGAACACAGGCATGATGACGCTAAGCTTCTTCACGTACGCACTCCTTTCAAGAACGATGAATCGTCAACATAATATCGCGCCCACGCATCGAGCATCAGGAGACGCCAGAGCAACGCCCCGAACCGTCTCCCGTCCGCCCGCGTGTGCACAGCTATGACCTCCCTGAGTAGCTCAATGTTCCACCAGCCGCGAGCACGTGCACGCTCCGAGAGAAGTCGGTCGGCGACGAAGGCTCGTCCCTCATCTCTTCTGAACCACTCATCGAGCGGCACCCCGAATCCCCGCTTCTCCGCGCGCTCGACGTTTGCGGGCAGCAGACGCTCAGCAAGCTTTCGCAGCGGCAGCTTTCCCTTTTCGCCGTTCAGCAGAACGCTGCGCGGAAGTCGTGCGGCTCTTTCTACAAGGCGGTAATCGAGAAACGGTGACCGGACTTCGATCGAATGTGCCATCGAAGCCCGATCCACTTTCACGAGGATGTCGTCGGGAAGATAGTGAGTGTAGTCGAGCTGCTGCTGACGTGTGAGCAGATGCTGCTTGCGACTTTCGGTCCAGTGCCGCCAGAGACTTGTGCCGCCGCCGCCCATGGTACCGTCAAGAACGGGACCTGCGAGCCTTGCGAGAATGGGATCATTCGGAATTCCGTCATAGGCCGCCGCGAAACCATCATCCGGCAACGCCACCTTCGTGAGTTTGTATCGCATCGGAGAGTACGGCGACATCGTTGCGGCAATTCCTGCCGCAATCGGACGAAGAGGTCGCAAGACACCCATCAGCTTTGCGTGCCGCCGCGATTGGATGTAGCGGCGATACCCTCCGAACGCCTCGTCTCCCCCATCACCGGAAAGAAAGACGGTCGCATGCGAGGATGCTCCCCTGCAAAGCAGGTACGTCGGAAGCGCGGACGCGTCGCCGAACGGTTCATCGTAGAACCAGGCAATCTCATCTATCAGGTGCAAGTCCCCCGGCGACTGCCGGATGATCTGCTGCGGCAAACCGGCATGTCGGGCGGTTTCGGCAGCGAGTGCAGATTCATCGTATTCTTCTTCATGAAAAGCAACAGTGAGCGCTAACGGCTTCGTCGAAGCGCTTCTCCCGGCAAGCGTCGCGACAATGCCGCTGTCGATCCCACCGGAAAGGAACACGCCGACAGGAACGTCGCTGCGCAAGCGAATGCGCGTCGCATCGGCAAGCAATTCCTCAATCTCATCAAGCTCGTTATGCGAGATTGCCTTCCTGCTGCACTCATCGTTCAGTGCGAGACTCCAATAACGGCGTGGCGTCGCCTCTTCAGGATTATCGAGAGAGCCCGCGAGGAACGTAGCAGGGGCGAGCTTCTCATATCCTTTGAAGATACATTGCTCGGAGGGAAGATAATTCAGCGAGAGGTATTCCGCCAGCGCGTTGGGGTCAATCTCCCGTGTTGCATCCGGCCATGCAAGCAGAGCCTTCAGCTCGGATGCGAATCGCAATTCCCCCTTCTTCCTACACATATACAACGGCTTGACGCCCAACCTGTCCCGTGCAACGATGAAGCTGTGCGTTGTGGTGTTCACATAGGCAAATGCAAACATGCCGTTGAGCTTGTTGAGGGCCGATGACCCCTCGAGCATCAACAAGCGCAGCAACACTTCCGTATCCGAGCCGGAGGTAAAGCGTTCTCCCTTCTTCTCGAGTTCGTTGCGCAGCTCAACGTAGTTATAGATTTCACCGTTGAGGACGATCCAATGCTTCTTGTCGGCGGAGGCCATCGGCTGGTGTCCAGCCGGACTCAGATCAAGTATGCTCAAGCGACGGAAGCCCAAAGCCCAGCCATCGCCCTCGACAAACCCTGCATCATCCGGCCCACGATGCCGGAGCATGCAAGAGAGCGCGCGCTCAAATGCTCGCACGCGCGCAGCATCGGGTCCGATTGCTCCGTAGAAGCCGCACATTACGGAGTCCCCTTACGTTCCAGTTTCTCCTCCGTGATTCTCGCCGCTGCAAGGATCAATCCCATGAGGAAGAATGGAAGACTCAGTTCCCATCCTGCACCGAATGTAAACCAGATGAAGATTTGAGCTACCAGAGCCGGGCTCAATCGTAGAACGAATGAACACATTCCTTCTGCTTGCCTTCTCCACTTCAGCCCTTCATAAAGAACACCATACAGCAACAGGAACAATCCAATCACGGCTACAAAGCCCGCTTCTACCGCAGCCCACGTAAACACGTTGTAAGGCGCAAACATGAAAGAGGGAAGGTACCAACCCATGTATGGGGTGACGGCCTTCGCATAGGAGCCAGGACCTGATCCTACGAGAGGGGATTCCAGAAACGCGGAGACTCCAGCCACAAAACTCATGACGCGTGGGTCGGTTCCTTCTATGATACGTGGGTTCTCCTCATGAAAGCGCATTTGGAGAACCTGGAAGTGTGGATAAATGATTAGAGGAAAGACAACTACACTTACCAGAAGAATGCGAGTTGCCAGTTGTTGGATTCCCGACCACCTGTCGAGCGCCAGGATGCCGAGCAAGACGGGGATCGTTATCATCAATTCCCTGCGAAGCTGGGCAACGAAAGCCATTGCAAAGAGAAAAAGCGCCCCCGCCACCAACCATCTTCTGCCACGTGCAGTTCGCATCCACGGGTAAAATGCAAGGAGAAAAACGGCGGGAACTGTGTCGAAGTTGGCTGAGGAGGAAAGGTCGAGGATCCACCGATCCACGGTCGCCCTCACAATGGAGCTAATTTCGTTCACTCTGATGAATCCAAAGCCATACTCAAGACCGAGCCAGAGAGCAACAATCGCTGGAAGGAAGGAGATGCCTATGAAAGTCAGGATGGCAATC
>CAZIKE010000183.1:0-5095 GCA_964539775.1 uncultured Chitinophagales bacterium | reverse complement strand
AGTGAGGGGGATGAGTTCGACGACACCAAGACCTCAGCGCAGCAGCACAAGTTTCTTCGTCTGGACGAACGACCCCGCGGTCAACCGGTACAAATACAACCCGCTGGCAAAGCCTGTTGCATCCCACATCACCTCGTAGCTGCCCGGCTGCTTCACCTCGTTCACCAGCGTCGCTACTTCCCTACCCAGAACATCATACACCTTCAGCGACGTAAATCCAGGAACCTGAATACCGTATCGGATGGTTGTGCTTGGGGTCCCCCCGAAGGCGCTTCCGCCTGTGGCGGAAAACGGATTCGGAGAGTTCTGCTCCAGGGCGAACACAGTGGGGGCGCCGTCCGATTCCGCCAGACCGGTCACGTTCGATCTCGTCAACACGAAGGTGATGTTGGTAAGAGAGTAGGTATTCGGAGGTATCGTGAGTGGTACAAATTGAGGATTGAACGGCTCCCGATCTACTACCAATGTAACATCACCGAAGGGCAGCGCTTCGACGCTGTAGCTTCCCGATGTAGTGGTAACAGCGCTGCCCACGACCGCTCCGCTTGCATTGCGGACAAGAATGCGTCCGCCCACAAGGGGTTCGCCTGTGGAGGTAAGGGCAACACCGCTGACGGTGGTTAGGCCGTTGCTTTGAATTGGAAGGACACCGATCGAGGCTTGCGTGCCTCCGGTTCCCACCAACACACTATCTGCAAGCTGCCACTGCGCAATCCCGTACTGACCTTCCTTGTAGAAGGCAGAAGCATAATTGCTAAAGGGAACAGCGAGTACGGTATACGTTCCGCTTGCAAGATTATTGAACGTGTACTCACCATCGGCACCCGAGTGCACCACTTGTGTCGGCGGCTGACCGTGAGGCGGACGAGGGAACAGAATAACACGCGAGGGCACCGGCTGACCTAACGAATCACGGATGGCACCATCAATCGAGCCGGGGTATGCGGGGACCGAACGCAGGATGAAGTGCACCCCCGAAGTGTCGGTGCTTGCGCTCACGAGTGTGGCCTGGGTAGGATCGAGAGTTTGATTGAAGTACTGAAGAAGATAGCCGCTCTTTCCTGCCGCCACAATGTATGAACCGTTCTGCGGAACGATTGCTCGAAACCGTCCCTGCATGTCGGACACTCCACTCCAGATGACCCCCCTCGTGTACCCGATACCGGGAAGCTGGCGTGCTTCAGGACCGAGGCCCGGGATCGTTCCGGTCGTTGCAGCCAATCGGTTCATCTCCTGAATTGAACGCATCACAGCCACCGTTGCATTCGGGATGGGCTGGCCCTGTTCGTTACGGACCGCGCCGCTAATGGATGCATAGCGGATGATCGTCACGCGTTGCAAGCCGAAGTTGGCTGTGCTGATCATGCCGCTGCGCACCATGACCGGCGTTGCAGCAGACGGCTCAGAAGCATTCTCAAACCACTCCGCCCGGTATTGCGGCACTCCATTCGGTTCGCACGGTGGCTCGGCCTTGATCAGATAGCGCCCCGTATCTACGACCGCTTCATACCCACCAAGCGAGTCGGTAACATCATAGTGGCTCGTCCACATCGACCCAACACGGAAGAAACGAATGCGCACGCCGCGAACCGGGGCGCCGGTCGAGTCATCTACCACAATACCGCGGATTGTTCCGGTGACACCGCTGGAAGGAGAAAGCACTGCAACGACGATGGCGCTTCGCGGACTTTCCATCGCCAGCGAGTCGGCCCAGGCAACGGCCCTCAGGAAGTAGTAGTATGTTCGTCCACCGATGACGCCATGATCCTCGAACGTTCGTCCCATCACTTGCGCAATACGCGCGAAGTGCATGGTATCGTTGATGGAACGATACAGATTGCAGTACCATGTACCGGGTGCTGCTTGCCAGGAGAGTTCGACGCGCGGGTGATTGCCGGAATAGGCTCGCGCTGTGACATTCGTGGGAGGAGGAATCGAGCCTTGCGCATGAAGCGTCGCCACGCAAATTGGGGAAAGAAGAAGGAAAGTCAGGAGCCTGTTCATGCGCGTTGCCTTCGTCTTGCGTGAATTACCGGGAACCGACGCTCGTAATCTACACCTTTTCTCCATAACAAACCACAACCCAGCCCCCTGGAGTCGCTCTCCCTCCAAAAGGCTGGGCGTGATTCAAGAGTCCTCGCTCTCGATTCTTGTTACTTCAGAAGCAGCATCTTCCGAACGGAGGAGAACTCCTTCCCCCCATCCGCTGCTGTCGCGCGCAGCTTGTAGAAGTACAGGCCGCTTGCCACAGGGCGACCGCTGTTGTCAACACCGGTCCACACCACCTCGTACGTTCCCGCAAGTTGTGCCGCGCTGTTGACCAACGTGGCCACTTCCTGACCGAGCATGTTGAACACCTGGAGCCTCACCCTGCTCGTCACAGGCAGCGAAAAGCTGATACTTGTGCTTGGGTTGAACGGGTTCGGGTAGTTCTGGTTCAACGCATACTGATCCGGAGCGGTTGTTGTCTCTTCGGTTGACGTCGGACCGTTGGGCGTCATCGTCAGATTCACATTATCCAGCGTATACGTATTGGCAGTGATGGCCACGACGGTTTGTGCTGGACGATAGCCCTCGAGGTCCGCGACGATGGTGACAGTGCCTGATGCCACCGCATCGATGTCGTACTCGCCGTTTCTATCGGTAACGCCGATGCCCAACAACGCCCCTGTGCTGCTGACCGCCGAGAGACGAACCCCCGCGAGAGCAACAGAACTGTTCGTCCGAATCGTGCCGTGGATGCGAGCCAGTCCGTTAGAGGTAATCGGCCGCACACCGACGTTGATGCCTGTGACGTTGCCGGTAATGTCAACCGTGTCGGCATCCTGGATGCGGATGACGCCGTAAGCGCCTTCTTTGTAGAAGGCAGGGCCGTAACCGCTGAACGGTCGGGCGAACACGAAGTATCGACCGGCCTCAACGCCGGTAATGGTGTAGGCGCCGAGCGAATCGGTGTGTCCATAGTAGAACCGAATACCGGGAGCGGGATGGCGCACCGGAATCAGTGTGATGCGTGATGGAACTCGCGTGCCGAGCGAATCTCGTACGATACCGCTGATGCTGTTGTTGGGAATAGGCCGCACGGCCAGCGAGAAGTTGATGCCGGAAGTATCCCGCGTGCCGAGGACAATAATGTCTGCAAGTTCCGGCGTCGGCTTGTTATCGAAGTACTCGGGCAGATAGCCATGCTTCGACGCCATGGCGATGACCCGGCTGTTGCCGAGAACGCGAATGCGGTAGCGACCAAGCGAATCGGTATAGCCACTCCACATCACTCCGCGTGTATGACCCACGCCGTCAAGCTCGACCGCCTCTTCGCCGATGCCCGGCGTAAGACCCAGCGACGCAAGATAGTGCATCTCCTGCAACGTCCGCATGATGGCAACGCGCGCATGCCGCAGAGGAACGTTTGCTGTGTCGGTCACCACACCGCTGACGTACACATACACCGGCGGCAGCAAGCGGGCCAACCCCATGTCAGCAACAAATACCGAGCTTTCGGCCACCGCAATCACCGTGGCGCACGAAGGCTCGTAGCAATTGTTATAGTACTCCGCCCGATAGCGCGGCAGGGTAGCCGAGCACATCGGGTTGGCGCGCAGAATGTACCGACCCGTATCGAGCAAGGCCGAGTAGCGACCGAGCGAATCAGTCCACACCCCGACGTTCGACCAATGCGTACTGGTGAGACGGTAGAACGACATCAGCACGCGGGGGATGGGCAAACCGGTTGAGTCATCAGTGACTACCCCGCGTACGATGCCTTTCGGTCGAGGCGGCGGTGGAGTTACCAGAATGTGAACCGTAGTGCTCGGCGGGCTTTGCTGATTCCCAACAAGCGCACGCACAAAGTAATAGTAGCGAGTTCCAACAACAACGTGGTGGTCAACGAACGACCTGCTGTTGACCGTTGCCACCGACTCGAAGTTGGTCGTGTCGTTTGCCGAACGATATATGCGAAAAGCTGCCATCGTCTGGGGATAGTCCCACATCAGCTTGACGGCAGGTTGTGTCGTCCCGGAGAAAATCAGTTCTGCTCGCAGGTTCGTCGGAGCCGGCGGCGTTTGAGCAAACACCCCTGCAATAACCGCGAGGCAAAGAACGCCTGTCAAGAAAATTCTCATCATACGAGACCCCTCTGATTGGTTGATGGATAGACGCAGTGAGTTTATGGATCCGTTCGCACGGATGAAATTTCCCAATTCTTCCCCTCCTCCTCAATCCCATAAATATGGTAATTTGAAAAAGGGGGGATATTACGATCTATCAATGGGTTAGAAAGAACGATCGCGGTTCGGCATCTCTTCCCGAAGCCTTGCGCGAAGAGGACACCTCAGCCGAACAGCTTGTACTTCAGCGCTTTCGAAACCGCTGCCGACTTGGAGTGCACTTGCAGCTTCTCGTAGACGCGCTTGATGTGTGATTGGACTGTGAGTGGACTGATATACAGCTTTTCGGCGATGCGTTTGTAACTATAGCCTTCGACGAGCCACTGGAGGATATCCAGCTCGCGCGGGGTGAGGTTCATTTGGTTGGAGGGGCGAGCTTCCTTGTCCCGCACCATCGAGAGCAGCCGTCGCGCAATCGATGCACTCATCGGCGCGCCGATGCGGATCTCCTTGATGGCGCGAATCAACTCCGCCGACTCGGCATTCTTCAACACATACCCCGAAGCTCCCGCGCAGATCGACTGAAAAATCTTGTCGTCATCATCGTACACGGTGTGCATGAGAACGTCCACCGCGGGGAAGCGGCTCTTCACCACTTTCACGCCCTCGATGCCGCTCATCCCCGGCAAGCCGATATCCATCAGCAGGACGTCGGGGGTCTTCTCCCCCAGCTCTTTCAGCGCACTCTCCACGGAGTTGTACGCTCCAATGCACTTCAGTCCCGGCGTTCCGTTGATGATGTCGACGATCGTCTCGCGGATGCGGCCCCGGTCTTCGACCACGGCGACCCGAATCGTGGCGGCCTGTCCTTCCTCCCGTTTGGCCATGAGCGTACTTTTTAACTGTTGTTACGCGGAACGATATTGAACCCTTTTGGCGAAGCTATGAAAAGAGACATTTTCATCCGGCGTGGTGAAGCCCGGATT
>CAZIKE010000182.1:0-5217 GCA_964539775.1 uncultured Chitinophagales bacterium | reverse complement strand
CCGCGTCCCGATCCGGTTGAAACGACGGCCCAACGGCATTCGTTGACTTTCAGACGTGCATTGGCTATATTTTTCCCGCCTTGATCCCTCGATTTCGCCCCATTCCTGTGCTGAAATGACGCTTTGTCCTTCGTGCTTCCAGCCAGACGTTGGTAAGGTGAACAGAAGAAACGAGCGGATGGCCTGTCTCGAAGACAGACGGCTCAATCACCGAGTGCTTTGCTGAAGGGAACGCAATTCCCTTTTTTGTTGCTTACTTTTGAGCGAGAGGAGCATCGGAGCGAGCCGATACCCGACTAAGTACTCAGGAAGAAAAACAGATGACTGATACCTCGTTCGATGTTGTTGTTCTCGGCGGCGGCCCCGGGGGCTACACAGCGGCTATTCGCGCGGCGCAGCTTGGTTTCGCTACGGGCATCATCGAAGCCGACCGCCTCGGCGGCGTTTGCCTGAACTGGGGATGCATTCCGACCAAAGCATTGTTGAAGAATGCAGAGGTCCTTCATCAGTTCAAGAAAGCAAGTGAATGGGGGATTTCGTATGACAATCTGAAATTCGACTTCGGCAAGATCATCCAGCGCAGTCGCACCATCGCGGACAAGATCTCGAAGGGTGTCGAGTTCCTGATGCGCAAGAACAAGATCAACTACATGCCGGGCTACGGCACATTCTGCGGCACGAACTCCATCGAAGTGAAACCGAAAGAAGGTGAAGCGTTCAAGGTATCTGCCAAGCACATTATCGTCGCAACGGGTGCCCGGGCGCGTTCACTCCCCGGCGTAACGATTGACCGCAAGCGCATCATCACCAGCACGGAGGCGATGACGTTAGCGGAGCAGCCCAAGACGATGATCGTGATCGGGGCAGGTGCCATTGGCGTCGAGTTTGCCTATTTCTACAACGCGCTCGGAACGAAGGTGACACTCCTCGAAATGATGCCAGGCATTTTGCCTGTCGAAGATCGGGAGTTGACGAAAGACTTAGAAAGGAGTTTCAGGAAACAGGGGATCGAAATCCTGACGGAGACAAGAGTCGAGAGTGCAAAGTCTTCGCCCAGCCACGTCACGGTCGTTGTCAGCGGACCAGAAGGCACGAAAGAGTTGAAGGCCGATATCGCCTTGATGGCTATCGGTGTCCAGGGCAATGTCGAGGGATTCGGGTTGGAGAAAGTGGGCGTTGCAGTCGAACGCAACCACATCAAAGTTGATAAGAACTACAGGACGAATGTTCCGGGTATTTACGCCATCGGTGATGTGATCGGTCCGCCGTGGCTTGCGCATGTCGCCAGCGCCGAAGGCATTCACTGCGTGGAGGCAATCAAGGGACTGCATCCCGAGCCGATTGATTACTCGATGATCCCCGGCTGCACGTACTGTCAGCCGCAGGTGGCGAGCGTTGGCTTAACGGAGGAAAAAGCACGCGCCGAAGGCTATGAGGTAACGATCGGCAAGTTTCCGTTCCGTCCTCTCGGCAAGGCCATGGCCATCGGCGAGACGGAAGGGATGGTGAAGTTGATATTCGATGCGAAGTACGGGGAGTTGCTTGGCGCGCATATCCTTGGCAGCGAAGCAACGGAGATGATCGCGGAACTTGTGCTTGCGAAGAAGCTCGAAGCCACGGGCAAGTCCATCTTCCACACTGTTCACGCGCATCCGACTCTCAGCGAAGCGGTGATGGAAGCTGCCGCAGCAGCGTATGGTGAGGCAATCAACATCTAACAGTTCATCGAAAAAGAAACGCGAAGGCGTGCAGAACACCACGATGCATGAGGGTTGTTCAACATCCTGGTAGGCTGTGAGTATTGGGCAATAAATCGTAAGGCGACTATGAGGGATCACAAAGTGTCCAAGCCAAGAACCGCACAAGCAGAAGCCCGCAAATCCAATGGCTCCGGAGTGGCGGTGGAGAACCGTACTGCAATCGGGGGCCTGACTGCCGAGCAGATTCTTGCAACATACAAGAACTGCGTGACTGCCCGGTTGATTGATCAGAAGATTCTCGTGCTTCTCAAGCAGGGCAAAGTTTTCTTTCATATTGGAGGATCGGGGCACGAGGTTGCACAGACTGCGACGGCACTTGCGATGAAGCCCGGCTACGACTGGGCGTATCCCTACTATCGTGATCTTGCCTTCTCGCTCCAGTTTGGCTATACGATCGAAGAGATCATGCTCGAAGCGTTGCACAGACAAGGCGGACCGAGCAGCCACGGTTATGCGATGCCGTTTCACTACGGGCACAAGAAGCTGCGCATCATCGCGCAGTCCAGTCCTACCGGAACGCAATTCCTGCAGGCAGTCGGCACGGCGATGGGCGCGGTGAAAGACGGAAAGGATGAAGTTGTGTACGTTTCATCGGGTGAAGGTGCGACAAGCGAGGGTGAGTTTCATGAGGCAATCAACTGGGCTTCGCGGGGTCGCTTCCCTGTCATCTTTCTCATTCAGAATAACAAGTTTGCCATCTCCGTACCGGTCAAGGATCAGCTTGCCGGCGAAAGTGTATACAACCTGACCAGCGGCTACAAGGGTCTGAATCGCTATCGGGTGGATGGTTGCGATTTCAAGGCGATGTACGAGGTTGCCGCAGAGGCGGTGGCGCATGCTCGTGCAGGGAAAGGCCCGGCTCTCATCGAAGCCGATACCGTGCGTTTGCTTCCGCATTCGTCGTCCGATGATCAGCGCAAGTACAGAAGCGAGGTGGAGCTTGCCGAAGACCGGAAGAAAGATCCGATCCCACGCTTCGAGAAGCTCTTAGTGGAGCTTGGGATCGCCAGCGACGAGGATTTTACACGCATCAAAAAGGAAGTTCAGGAGCACATTGATCGCGCTGCCGAGTGGGCAGAGGCTCAACCTCTGCCACCTGTTGAGGAACTGGAAAGGTACGTGTACTCCCCACGCATCGTCGTTCCCAAAGCGGGCTTCGTCGAGGCTGAACACAACGGTCCCAACGTCGTGATGGTTGATGCAATCAACCATGCCCTGGCAGAAGAGATGGCACACAATCCGAAGATGCTGATCTACGGAGAGGACGTTGCAGGCAACAAAGGCGGCGTGTTCACTGCAACGAAAGGGTTGACAGCGAAGTTTGGAGAAGATCGCGTCTTCAACTCGCCGCTTGCCGAGGCAAGCATTGTCGGCACGGCGTTCGGGCTTGCCGTGCGCGGCGATTACAAGCCGGTGGTCGAGATTCAGTTCGGCGATTACATCTGGCCTGCCTTCATGCAGATACGCGATGAGGTTGCGATGCTACGCTTCCGCTCGTACAACCAGTGGTCATGCCCGATGGTGATACGCGTGGCGGTGGGCGGATACATCCACGGTGGATTATATCACAGCCAGAGTATTGACGGGTTCTTCACGCACATTCCCGGCATTCACGTGGTCTTTCCATCCAACGCCGCGGACGCAAAGGGATTGCTGAAGACGGCATGCCGTGAAGATAATCCGGTGGTGTTCTGTGAGCACAAAGGACTCTATCGCCAGGGCTTCGCCTCCTCACCGGAGCCGGACGAGAACTACCTGATCCCGTTCGGTCTGGCGAACGTGAAGAAGTCCGGCGACGACATCACCATCATTACCTGGGGCATGCTCGTGCAGCGATCGCTGGATGCGGCGCGCAAGATCGAAGAACGATACGGCGCGAGCATCGAGGTGATTGATCTGCGAACGTTAATTCCGTTGGACAAAGAGACCATCTTCCACTCCATTCGCAAGACAGGGAAAGTTCTGATTGTTCACGAAGATACACTGACGAGCGGATTCGGGGCCGAAATTGCTGCGCTCATTGCGGCAGAAGCGTTCGAACGTCTCGATGCCCCGATCGTGCGCGTTGCTGCGAAGGACGCCCCCGTGCCTTACGGTCCAGAACTCGAGGACGCGATGCTGCCCCAGGAGGCCGATGTGGTGAGAGCCTTAGAAAAGCTGGTCAAATACTGATATGATCATCCGGATAGGGCATGGCGCGAGATGAGGACTATGCGCAGCATGTTGATTCATGGATACGACAGAGTAAATCTACGAGCGGTTGTTTCAACCATGCAAGAGGACTTGTCCAGGTTGTGCGGGGAGATTGCCTTGGTTTTGCGAGACCCTCCTTGCTGATACCGTGCAGGATCTTCGTATGATGTTGACAGTGGACCAAAGACTCCACCTCTACCGGTTACTTCTTCTCACCCGCGAGGTGGATAACGCCATCATCAAGCTGTACAAACAGGGACGTATGGTGGGTGGTGCCTTCACGGGATACGGCAACGAGGCAACGGCTGTCGGCAGCGCATACGCTTTGCAGCAGCAGGATTATCTCTTTCCGATGCATCGCGATCTGGGCGCGCATCTGGTGAAGGGGCAGACCCTGCGCAACATCTTTCTGATGCAGTTAGGGCGGGCAGAAGGTCTTGCCCGCGGCCGCGATGGTACGGGGCACTACGCCGATCCTGCACGCCGCATCTACGGGAACGTGAGCCATCTCGCGGCAATGATTCCCATGGCGGTGGGCGTCGCATTGGCGGCGAAGATGCGAAAGGAAAACGCCGTCGTGCTGAACTACATCGGCGACGGCGGCAGCAACGTGGGTGAGTTTCACGAAGCGGTGAACATGGCGGCGGTGATGAAGCTGCCGTTTGTGCTGGTCATCGAAAACAACCAGTTCGCCTACTCAACACCGAACCAGAAGCAGTTTGCAGCAAAGAAGCTGTCGGATCGCGCCCTCGGCTACGGTATTGCGGGCTGCACGGTGGACGGGACGGATGTGGAGCGCGTGTACGAAGTGTGCCTGGAAGCAGTGGAGCGAGCGCGCCGTGGTGAAGGCCCCACGCTCATCGAAACAGTGACGATGCGTTTGCACGGCCACTCCCTTTCCGACGACGCCTCGTATGTTCCACCGGGCATGATCGAGGAGTGGAAGAGAAAGGACCCCCTCCTGTTGTACGAACGCAAACTTCTGAGCGAAGGTGTGCTGACCGAAGAGCTGAGAAACGACATGCGTGCGACTCTTGTGCAAGAGATCGAAGAAGCGGCCGCGTACGCTCTTGCGCAGCCCTATCCGCCGGGAGAGCAGGCAGCAGAAGGGGTCTTTGCCGACTGACGCGATGAGAACACGGACTATAGGTCCTGGTGGAAGATGCCGACACTAAGCTACATAGAAGCGATCTCCCGTGGCATGTGGGAGGAGATGGAACGTGACCCGTCGGTGTTTCTCATCGGCGAGGACATTGGCGTGTAC
>CAZIKE010000181.1:0-5229 GCA_964539775.1 uncultured Chitinophagales bacterium | reverse complement strand
CAGCAAGCAGCTCATCCAGTTCCGATTGGCCAAGGATGCTGCGCAACGTTGTTTGCGAAAGCTGCGAGGTTGCGAAGAGGTAGTTCTCCACTTCCACAATTGCCTTGTCCGGCTGAATCACCCGAAAATATACCACCGCATTGACCTTGATCGAGACGTTATCGCGCGTGATGACGTCTTGAGGGGGGACGTCCATAACGACCGTTCGCAAGCTCACCTTCACCATTTTATCGACAATGGGGATGAGCAGGATGAGTCCCGGCCCCTTCACGCCGATGAGTCGGCCAAGACGGAATACGACACCTCGTTCGTACTCCCGCAAAATGCGAATGGCATTGGCGAGAATAATCAGCACGAAGAGGATAAGAACGAAGAGGAATACGCCATACGCTTCCATAGTTCACCTCGTGGTCAAGTGGTTGATGATGATTTGTCCGGCTGAGCTGTGTGAGCCTGGGCGGACTTTCTGACACGTAGTGTAAGATTCTCCACCCCCGTAACAACAATATGTGTCCCTGCAGAGATTTTGCCCTCCTCGCTTGTTGCTCTCCAGATTTCCCCGTGGACACGCACTTGGCCTGTGGGATTGAGGACGGAGAGGGCTTCACCGCTTGCTCCGATAATTCCTTCAATCCCTGTCGTTGGCTTTCTCCGCTGCGCACGGATCCCCATCCCTACCGCAAAAGCAAAGAACCCCGCGGTCACCAGGGCTGCCGGAATGATGACGCTCCACGAAATACGAACGAACTCCAGAGGCGAATCGGAATCGATGAGCATGATGGAGCCAAGCGCAAGCGAGATAATGCCGCCAACGGTGAGCAGGCCGTAGCTGGTGATTTTGATTTCAGCGATGAACAGAATGATCGCAAAAAGGATGAGCGCCAGCCCCGCGTAGTTGATTGGCATGGTGTGCAACGAGTACAAGGCGATGATGATTGCGATAACGCCTACGACGCCCGGAAGAATGGAACCTGGATTGTATAACTCGAACATCAACCCGTAGATTCCGAGCAGGAAAAAAATGTAGGCGATGTTCGGATCGCTCAGCAGATCAAGCAGGCGATGCTTCCATCCCATTGTGTATTCCTTGACCTCCGCATTCCTCGTGGCGAATGTGTGGGTCTTGCCGTCAAGGTCAACCCGTTTCCCGTCGATCGAGTCGAGCAGGGAAACAACGCTCGGCGCAACGAAGTCGATGACGCGCTGTTTCAAGGCTTCAGATTCCGTGATGGAGAGACTTTTGCGGACAGCCTCTTCGGCCCATTGGACGTTGCGCTTGCGTTTTTCGCTGATCGTTCGGATGAAGGCAGCAGCGTCGTTGGTTGCCTTTTCGTTCATGATGGAGTCCTTCTGTCCGCCTTGTAGGTCCACCGGGTGCGCCGCACCAATATTTGTTCCCGGAGCCATCGCCGCAACATGTGCGGCAAGTGTGATGAACGTTCCGGCCGATGCTGCCTGCGAGCCAGCAGGTGCGACATAAACAATAACGGGAATAGGGGAAGAAAGGAGATCTGTGACGATCACCCGCGTAGACTTCAAAAGTCCGCCGGGAGTGTTCAGTCTGATGATGAGGCACTCCGCTTGTTCCGCCGCTGCGCGCTCGATGGAAGTGTGGATATAGTCTGCCGTTGCCGGATTGATTGTTGCATCGAGTGTGATAACATGAACGGTCGGGTTGGCGAACAACGGCGACACGAGCAGGACAGCAACAATCGCAAGGACAGCAAAGTAGAGCGTCTTCATGTTCGCGCTCAAGGGGGAGTTTTAGGCATTCAGTAAAGCTTGAGCGGAGAGAGTGGGATTCTCCGCCAGAGGCGGATGCGCCTCCGGCGCAGAACCCACGGTACCCCAAAGGGGCACACCACCGTGCTCTCCAATTTCTTCTCGAGCGGAGAGAGTGGGATTCGAACCCACGGTGCCCTTGCGGGCACACACGCTCTCCAGGCGTGCCAGTTAAACCACTCCTGCATCTCTCCGTGTGTACTAGCGGGCGCGTCGTGTGAAGGCAGAAAACTGTTCGTCAAGCCATTTTCTGCCTGCGCCGGATTTCAAGAACAACTCTCTCTTTCTCGCTGATGAAATATCAGGAAGTTCCTCGACATACACCACTATCCAAGGGATGCCGCCCTTGGTGAAGCGATTGCTTCCCGCGTGCAGGCCCTTTGATTTGCCAATGTGATGAATTCAGAGTGAAGATATGAAGAATGGCGATGCCAAGCAATTTGAAATTCACGCAAATCAAAGTATATTGCGTCAACATTTCCCACGCTTTTTCGATCAATGCCCAAAGCTCGACGAATCTTCGAAAGCGCCCTCTGGAACCACGCTGGTAGGATCCTCGAATATGTTCTGATGTACTTTACCTCGGTTGTGATTGCTCGAGGTCTCGGGGTTCACGAAAACGGAAGGTTCGTCGGACTCTTCAGTCTTACCCAGCTTCTCATTGTGTTGTGCTCGCTCGGGTTGGAGACTTCCCTGAACAAGTTCATTCCGCAGCTCGACCCTGAGCATGCAGACCAACAGGCGAGATTTATCCTTCGCCGTTTATTGCTCCTGCGTATCGGTGCGTTTACGGGAGCGACCGTGCTCTTTGCTGCTTTTGTCCGTTTCGTGCCGGTACCATTTCTGGACGTTAACCGCCACGTTCTGGCTCCCGTCATTCTGTTTACCGGTGTGCGAGCGCTTGTGCCGTTGTTTGCAATGGTCCTCACTGCGCGCTTGCGGACGGCCGTCACTGCGCTCATTAATCTGTTTGTAAGAATCGTCGAGCTTGGTGCAGTCCTCTGGGTTCTGACCGGCACATTCAACGTCGAGAATCTCTTTCTTGTGTTTCTGGGCACCAGCATCCTGCACGGTGTGGCATACGTTGGATTTTCTCGCTCGACGTTGTTCGGCTCCACCCACCCCGTGGAGATGCGTCCGATTCTTTCTTTCGGTGGATTGTTCTGGATCAATACGCTTGTCGATTTCGTGTTGGGGAGGCAAGGCGATGTGCTGCTCCTGGCCAATCTTCACCCCGACCGCGAACAAGCAGGCTTGTACGACGTCGCTTACTCTGTTGCACAACTCGCTTCGATGGCAATGACCGTAGGATTGAGTGGAGTGATGTTTGCCACCTTTGCGCGTCTTGCTGTGGACAACCAGACGGTGATGGACCGCTTCTATGCGTTTTCGATCCGCATTGTTTCACTGTTGACGCTGCCTCTTTTTGCTTTTATCATCTGGAACGCCGGAGCCATCTTGCAGATTCTGTACTCGCCGCAGTTCAGCACAGCCGGACCGCTTGTCGTGGGAATATTGACGTTTCGTATCGTTTCCCGGCTGTTTGGTGGACCGGAAAATGCCGAGTACCTCCTTTCGCGTGGCCGTGTGGCGAGCGTTGTGTCGTTGGGAATCGCGGCGGCTGCAACGAATATTGTGCTGAATATCGTGCTCATTCCGCGTCTGGGGGCTTTCGGCTCCGTTATTGCCAGCGGATGTGCAAACGTGCTCGTCAATATGCTCGGCGCACTTACGGTCTACAGAATATCGCCAAACCGCTTACAGGTGGTGTTTTGGCTGAAACTCACGCTCGTCTCGGTCATGGCAGCGATCATAGGCCGCACGCTCATCCCGGACGAATCTCTTGCCTCACTCATATTCAATGGGATTGTGTTCCTGACGGCGCTCGTGCTGGGTCTTCTTGTTATCAAGCCGCTTACGCAAGGCGACGCCCAGTGGCTCTATCAGCTGAGCGGAAGACTTGAAAGAGTGCTCGGCCTTTTTACATCAACGAGAACGCCGTTCCCCGATACAAAACCCTCTATGCCATGAAGATCGGTACGGCATATTTTGAGTTTGGGGGAGAGAAAGGAATCGCCAGGGCAGTTGCGGAACTTTTCCCCCGTCTCGCAAAAAGAGGACACGATGTTCACGTTCACTGTATTCGAGTCCCGGCACACGCTTCCCATGAGCGAGTCCAGTTTCACAGCGTGTATGCGCTCAACTCGTTTGGGGTTCTCGGACTTGCATCGTTTGCCTGCGCCGGCGGAATGAGCCTTGCTCGTGGCTCATACGATATCACGCACTCGCACGGTAACATCATCGGCTCCGATATCATGACGGCACACAGCTGCCACAAAGCAGCGATGGAGGTAGCAAAGACGCACGCTCGACGCGAACGTTTTTCCAATTGGGGTGTCGCCGACGCTTTCCGTTTATTTCTGGAACGGAAAAACTACGGAGAGCGGCGGTTCAAGAAAGTCATTGCCGTCTCTTCAGGCGTGAAGCGCGAGCTGATGGAGCTCTATGGTTTGAGCGAGGCGGATATCTGCGTGATACCGAACGGAGTCGATACAAACAAATTTCATCCTGCATTAAGGAACACAGCGGGAGTGAGACTGCGAGAGCGGCTCGGCATTCATCCCGACGAGTTTGCTGTCCTGTTCGTTGCAAATGAATACGATCGGAAGGGACTGGCGTATTGTATTGATGCCCTTGCTGTTGTTACACACCCAGGCGTAAAGCTCGTGGTGGTCGGCAATGATCGTCTCGATCCGTATCGGATGCAGGCAAGAAAAAAAGGCGTGCTGGAGCGAGTAGTCTTCTGCGGCGTCGCACAGCATATCGAAGAGTATTACGCTGCATGCGACATCTTTCTTCTTCCGACCTACTATGAAGCATTCCCGCTTGCGATGCTCGAGGCAGCAGCTTCGGGTCTGCCGCTGGTCGTTACCAGGGTGAACGGATCGGAGGAGTTTGTACGAGAGGGCGAGAACGGGTTCTTCATTCAGCGAGATGCCGAAGACATTGCCGAGCACCTCGTCCGATTAGCGGAAGACGAACAGTTGAAAGCCACCTTATCCACGAATGCCCGCCGTGCTGCTGAAACCTATACGTGGGATGAAATTGCGGATCGGACGCTTCAGGTGTATAAGGAAGTTTGTCATGCTTGAGCGCATCAGAGGCAAGCCGGTTGTGTTCATTGCGATTCTTCTGACTGTCGGCAACCTTCTCCTGGTTTGGTCGTTTCGGTTCCTCCCTCTGTACGATTATCCTATCTGGCTCTATGAAGTGCGCATCATGCGGGCGCTGTCGGAACAGATGTTTAGCCGGACTTATGAAGTACTTGCCGCGCCAGTGCCCAACCTGGGCTTTGTCGTTCCTGTATGGGTTTTGAGTTTCATGTTTCCGCTTGAGGTGTGTGGCCCGCGTCGATCGACCCGTTGTTCGGCGGCGTGTACTATGCAG
>CAZIKE010000180.1:0-5242 GCA_964539775.1 uncultured Chitinophagales bacterium | reverse complement strand
TACACCATGCCGGCAGCGAGCAGCCCTCCGAACAACCCTTGAATCATTCCCTCGATAAGGAACGGCAGACGAATGAACATCCATGTGGCGCCCACCAGTTCCATCGTGCGGATGATCTTGCGCTTCGCATAGATGGCAAGCCGAATCGTGTTGGAGACGAAGAGGATGGCGGAGATGCTGATGAGCAAGCCAAGCCCGAGCGTCACGTTGTTGATGGCGGTCGTGCGCTCGTCGAGCAACTCCAACAATTCCTTTCGGTACACGATCTCATCGATACCTTTCAGGTGCGCCAGGCTGCTGGAGACGAGCTTGACACCCGCTGCCGTTTGAAAGGAAGGCTTCAGAAAAATCTTGAACGAGGGAGGAAGCGGATTGAAATCGAGTACCCGATGGATGTCTTCACCGAATTCCTTCTTGAAGATCTCGGCCGCTTCATCTTTGGAGATGACGATGAGACTGTCCACACCTTCAATCGCGAGAACCCGGTGTACAAGTTTGCCAATTTCTTGCCGCGTTATCGGCTCCTGAAGAAACACCTCCAGAACGACCTTGGCCCGGAGCGTGTCGATGAACCGGGAGGTGTTGATGGTGATAACGGCAAAGACGCCGAGCAGAAGCAGCGAGATCCCGATGGTGATGACAGAAATGGTTGTGGAGAGTTTTGCACGTGTGAATCCTGAAAAGCTCTCCTTGAGCGTGTACGAGAGGCTCATGGCGTACGGTCAAAAATTCGATTCATCCCGCCAGCGGACGATCTTCCAGGGGGATGACGTGCTGGGTCGGCTCATAGTGATGTTCGCATATCCGTCGATGCGAATGATGTCGTTGGGGTTGAACGTAACCGTAAGGTTGAAGCCGCGCACAATCGTCGTGCGCACCTGACCGGAGTCGCTGCGTGAGAGGATGCTGTTCCAGATAAGATCGAGCTTCTGCGTGTCCATGAACAGCCCGTACGTCGTGCGCAGCTCGGTGTCGCGTCCCCACGTCACGTCGATCCCGCCATTTTCATAATCACGCCACACAAACACGAACGATTCGTCCAACAACGGAGCGTAAACGGTCGTGTCACGGAAGGTGTAAGAAACTTGCATGCACTGAAACACCCCTTCGGGTGTCATGGGATCGCAAGAGGCTTGTGCGGGCGATGTGTCAAGTTTCGGCGCAAAGGGATTGATGCAGCCGGAGGTGCCGAGCAGAAGGGGAAGCGCAACAAGGGTGCGAACGCTCTTCATCGTCAATTACTGAACTTCCCCTTGAAGCTGCTCCAGGTAAGACCGGATGTCGTCTTCAGATCCACCCAGCGGGAGATCGTCCACTCGCTGTTATCGTTCACGAGCGTAAACTGAAGCGTCCCTGCCGCAGTTTGTGTAAAGCCCGGTTCCGTATGTTCGAAGGTGAACGTGTAATCGTAGCTGTACGTGCGCATGTCGTTGCCGCTCAGCACCGAATCCTTCGGCACCAGATCGAGTCGCGAGATGCCGACGGGCTGACGACGCTTCGCTACGAGGTTCTGGAAATAGTCTTGTTCCTGCCGGTAGGTCCAGTTCCGCAGCACGGTGCCATAGATTTCCGCCGCGTCCGCAGAGGGAACGAAGGTGAAGGAATAGCGCGAGCGCGTGGAGTCGGTGAAACAGGCAATGTACCCGGCAACGTCTTTCTGCTCAACGGCATTCTGGAGGTTGAACACAACGTTCGCAGGAAGCGTTCTGGGGAGATACTGAAAGCCCGATTGAGAGGGGGGCTCGGCTTCACGCGGTTCAAACAAGCCGCAGCCCGCGTACAGCATGACCGCGCAGCACAGCACACCAGCCAGCATCGCCCGAGCCTGAACGTTCATAATGCAATGCGCCCTTCCAACGCTCGTGTAAGTGTCGCCTCGTCGGCGAACTCTAAGTCTCCGCCCACGGGAATGCCGCGGGCGATACGGGAGACTTTCACCCCCAATGGTTTCAACAACTTTGTCAGATACAACGTAGTCGCTTCACCTTCCACGTTCGGGTTGAGCGCCAGAATCACCTCCGTCACTTCGCCGGAGATGCGCTGCAGCAACTCGCGGATCTTCAAATCGCCCGGACCGACGCCGTCGAGCGGCGAGAGCGACCCGCCCAGAACGTGATACACGCCTTTGAACTCGTTCGTCTTCTCCACTGCCAGAACGTCGTTGGGCTCTTCGACAACGCACACGATCGAGCGGTCGCGCTTGGGGCTTGCACAAATAGGACAGGGATCGACCTCGGTGATGTTCCAGCAGGATGAGCAATAGCGAATTCTGTCCTTCACGTTCACCAATGCTTTCGCCATCTTCACCACCTCCTCCCGCGGCTGCTTGAGGATATGCAACGCAAGCCGCTGAGCCGTCTTCCGCCCGATGCCCGGCAACCGGGCGAACTCCTCGATCAATTGTTGTAATGCTTCCGACGTATAGAGCATGACCACGCACCTTCGGCGACACGCGTCCTATTACAACGTGAGGCCCGGAATGTTGGGCAGGAGGCCGCTGGTCGCTTTTGCCATCTCTTCCTGCGCCATGCGTGATGCTTCCTCCAACGCTTTGTTCGTCGCTGCCAGGACCAAATCCTCCAACATCTCCACATCCTCCGGGTTGACAACTTCCTTTTCGATCTGAATGTTCACGATCTGCTGTTTGCCGTTGGCAGTCACTTTCACCATGCCGCCTCCCGATTCGGCGGTGACTGTTTTCTGTTCCAACTCCTGCTGCACTTGCGCCATCTTCTCCTGCATCTTCTGGACCTGCTTCATCATCCCCGCCATGTTTGGAATGCCCATCGTTCTGCCCTTTCGAGGTATGCTAGAGGAAATCTCGTCCACCAACGGCTGAAAAAATATACCCTTATGTTGAAGGAAAGTCAACGAAAGTCCTCACTGCTCTCCATGTGCCGAGGAACGCTTGCTATTAACGGGGAGACTCGTACCTTCCTGTTGGTGATACTGAACATGACCATGTCCATCGCTCAAGCACAGAGAAGGCGCCTGGCAGCAGTGGTGTTATCGGCCCTCACGTTTATCCTCTACAGTCAAACCTTGACGTTCGACTTCGTGAACTGGGATGACGACGTGTACGTGTACGACAACGCTCGAGCGTATGAGTTTTCGCTTTCGACGATCGTGTGGTTCTTGCTCCATCCGTATTTCAATTCCTACACGCCGGTGACGATGCTCTCGCATGTGGCAGATATCGCCGTGTGGGGGCTGAAGCCAGCGGGTCATCACCTGATGAATGTTCTTCTTCATGTGTTCAACGCGTTCTGGACGTTCGTGCTCTCCTTGCAGCTCACGAGTATTGCCAGTGGCCAACGCACTGACCGCCCTTCACACAACGCGATGGTCCTTGCCTCCCTCTTCGCAGCCGCACTGTTTGCATGGCATCCGCTGCGCGCCGAGTCGGTGGCGTGGATTTCCGATCGAAAGGACCTGCTGTGTTTGTTCTTTCTTCTTCCTTCCGCGATCAGTTACATCAGGTCAACCCAACAGGGGGTAGGCTCGGTGGAGCGGACGCGGTGGTATGTTCTCTCCCTCATCCTGTTCGTCCTTGCATGCCTATCGAAGCCCGCCGCGGTGACGTTGCCGCTCATCCTGATGTTGGTCGATTGGGCAGTGCTGCGAAGAGAGCGGGTCATGACCCTTGCAAAGGAAAAACTTCCGTTCTTCTTTATCTCCTTCGGCGTGTCTGTTGCGGCGTTTGCTGTCTCGCCGCCCGCATCGGCAAGCGACATGTTCGACCTTCTCTCGCCGCTTCAGCGCGTGCTTCTTCCCTTCTCCAACATCATGTGGTATCTCGGAAAGACGATCGTCCCCACAGACCTCTCCCCCATCTATCCCCTGCAAAGCGAATCAGGCATGGCGGTCTCGTTTGTGGCATTTGTCCTCATCACGATCGTCGCACTGCGTGGAGCAAGAAAAGGACGACGTCTCATGCCGGCCGCCTGGATGGCATTTGTCATCCTCCTCCTCCCATCAAGCATCGCCGTACAGGCAGTGATACAAACCACCGCCGACCGATATACGTACCTTCCGTCGGTTGCGCTTTCGGTTGCTGTGGGACTGTGGCTTGCCGGCGTTGCGAAGCAGCTTGCGAAAACTGCAGAACGCCGTGTAACCGTCTCGGCGCTGCTGGTCATTGCAGCGTTCCTTGCCTTTCTCACTCTACGCCAGCAAAGAATCTGGGCGAACTCAGAGAGCCTCTGGTACAGAGCGATCGCCCTTTACCCGACCATGCCGCTTCCGCACAACAATCTTGGCCTTGCACTACAAACTCGCGGCGAACTCGATCGGGCTAAAGACGAATATACACGAGCCATCGAGCTCAAGCCGGACTATCTTGAGGCACATGTCAACTTGGGCAACGTGTTGTTCATCGAGGGAAAGTGGAAAGAAGCTGAATACATCTTTCACCGGGCCGCGGAGCTTGCACCGTATCGAGGCGAAGTATACAACAATCTCGGAATCCTCGCCAATGCACAGGGCAACTCTCTCGACGCATTGCATTGGCTCAGAAAAAGTGTAGAGGTTGACTCCACATACGCGCAGGGTCATTTCAATCTTGGAGCACTCTACGCGAAAATGGGAAACACTGCTGCCGCCGTTGAAGCCTTGCAGCGTGCGGCACGACTCGGTCACCGCGAGGCACAGGAGAGCCTAAAGCAAGAGGGCCTGCAATGGTGAGAGAGTTTTCTGAAGAAAGCGTCCGACTCGTTCTTGCCTCCGCGTGGCAACTTTCGTATCTTGCGATGCGTCGCGCAACACGCGACGCGTGTATCATCGGGGCGTAGCGCAGCCCGGCTAGCGCGCCTGCCTTGGGCGCAGGAGGTCCCGGGTTCGAATCCCGGCGCCCCGACAACAAGCGAGGGACTCCAGCAGCGAGTCCCTCTCTCTTTTTCTCGGGCTCTCTCTTTGTATGAGGGTGTGGAATGGCGCAGGGAGAGGCAATGCAGTGCAGGGGACTACATTGCATGCGAAAACCAAAACGAGTATATTGAGTGCGCCTTTGACCGCTGCCGTGAAATCTACGCTGGCCCCATAACTCAAATGGATAGAGCAACAGCCTTCTCCCAAAATCGCCCACGAACGATTTAGGTGAGTGGCTGCGATGTTGAGGATCCGACGGAGCCCCGTTCGTCGGGGCGCAGTCGGATAAGCTGCAGCCGAGCATCGGCCCCGTAGCTCAACTGGATAGAGCAACAGCCTTCTCCCAAAATCGCCCACGAACGATTTAGGTGAGTGG
>CAZIKE010000179.1:0-5268 GCA_964539775.1 uncultured Chitinophagales bacterium | reverse complement strand
TTGACAGGATGAACAGGATCGACGGGACATAAAATTTGGTTCACCCTGTCGCTACGAGGAGGGCTTGCGTTTGCCGCGTGCCGTTTCCCGGGCCAGAAAACGTCGGGCTGTGTTCGGGTCGTCAGGAGATGGCGGTTGCAGTGGGTTGTCAGCGGCGCGGCGGGGTGTTCAGCTCACGGCATCAGCCGCGCGGCAATCTCGTCGCAGAGCAGGTAACCTTTGCGGGTGAGACGGAGAATGCCGTTCTCGATCACGGCAACGCCTTCGTCAACGAGCGAAGGAATGAGAGAACGCACGGAGGTTGCGCGATGGCGAAGAGTCTGCAAGCTTACACCATCGCTGCGCAAGCCGAGGAAGATCTCTTCTCCCAGGAGTTGAGCTGCGTCCAGACTTTCCTGCTGCAGGATCGGAAGCCGGCCGTCCTGAAGGGACAGGCAGTAGTGCGAGAGGTTCGGAATGTTCCACCAGCGTCGAGCCGTTCGGCCATCTTCCTTCCAGAACGAATGCGCCGAAGGGCCGAAGCCGAGGTAGTTTGCATGACGCCAGTAGTTGTAGTTGTGGCGGGATCGATATCCGGGTCTTGCATAGTTAGAAACCTCATATTGCTCGAAGCCGTGTGCCTCAAGAAACGCCATCGTCAACTCGTAGAACTCCGCCTCTTCATCAGGCGGCTTGGGAGAGACGAGATGTGCCTGCACCATCCGCGCAAGCGGAGTTCCATCTTCCACAATCAAACCGTACGCAGAAATGTGGTTGGGCTGGAGGACTATCGCCTTCCGGAGTGTCTCTTCCCACCGCGCCAGCGTTTGTCCCGGCAGTGCATAGATCAGATCGATGCTGACGTTATCGAATCCTGCACGTCGCGCCAGTTCAACACACCGCACGGCCTGCGACGAGTCATGAATGCGGGTGAGGAACTTCAGCTCGTCCTCGTGAAAGGATTGTACGCCGATACTGAGACGGTTGACACCCAATGCACGATAGGCTGCAAGCTTCTCCTGCGTTACCGTGCCCGGATTTGTTTCGACGGTAATCTCCGCCTCAGGCTCGATGGTAAAGGTGTTGTGGAGATCGGTGAGAATACCTTCGAGGTGATGCGGCGAGAGAAGTGAGGGCGTTCCGCCTCCGAAAAAGATGGTCTCGAACGTTTCCTTCCCAGCGTACTCTGCATAACGTCCGATCTCGCGATGCAGCGCTGCGAGGAAATCCTCCACGCGGGTGAAGTTCTCTATCGAATAGAAGTCGCAGTATGCACACTTCTTTTCACAAAACGGTATGTGGAGATAGAGCGAAGCCATCACCGAATGACCGTACCAATTCTTTCCCAACGAATCCGACGGAACAGGTTCCCTGTTCCCATCCTGTTCTCATCCAACGACCAGTAGATAAGCATCGCTTTGCCAATGATGGCCTCCTCAGGAACAAATCCCCAGAAGCGACTGTCGAGTGAATTGTCTCTGTTGTCTCCCATAACAAAATAGTAGTTGCGCGCGATGGTGTACGACTGCCGGGGCTCTCCGTCGATCACAAACGTGCCTGCACTATCGAGACCGATGTCGTGTCCTTCGTCGGCGATAAGGTCCTTGTACAGGAAGAACGTCTCGTGAGAAATCCTCACTGTCTCTCCTTCTTGGGGAAGAACAACAGGCCCGTACTGATCTTCGTTGAATTCGGATCCTTTCGGAAACACGCGAGGGTCGCCGTAGCCTTGCGGCAGCAACGGGCGGTCGCCCCAGCGCGCGGTGGGAACGACAAGCTCTTCGCCGTTCACGTACACCCGTCTATTCCGAATGAGCACGGTATCACCCGGCAGTGCGATGCAGCGTTTTACGTAGTGCCGGTTCTCGCCACCATGAGCCTCTCGCGCGTATGGAGGCAACTCGAACACGAGCACGTCCCCGCGCCGCGGAGCAGTCAATCCGGGAAGCCGCATCATGGGAAGAGAGATGGCCGTGAAGGGCACGGTCGAGGGCGTGCGTGGGCCGTAGATGAATTTGTTCACCAACAAAAAGTCACCTGCCTTCAAGGTGCTCTCCATCGATCCTGTCGGGATGTGGAAGGCTTCGATGACACAGGCCTTCAGCATCAGCGCAACGAGGATCGTAACGACCAGAATCTGGAGATAGTCGCGTACCTTCAACCGCTCCATTGCCTGAGACTGCTCAAGCACGTTTTCCGTAACGACGCCATCGTTCATTTATTTGATGATCGTCCCGATGCGATGGAAGCGAATGGATTTGATTTTTCCAACGGGATCGCTGAACAACGAAAGATCCGGGTCCCACGACCAGTACACGATCAATGGCGTCCCGACAATGTCCTCCTTCGGGATGAAGCCCCAGAAGCGTCCGTCGAGGCTGTTATCCCGGTTGTCTCCCATACCGAAGACGTAATCCCGTTGCACAACGTAGCGCTGTGTGGCCACGCCGTCGATGGTAATGCGCCCCTGGCCGTCGATGACTACGTTGTGACCTTCTCGTTCGATGAACGTCTTCCAGCGGTCGAGGTTCTCCAGTGAGAGCGCAACGATATCTCCCTTTCTGGGAATGACGACCGGTCCCCAGTTATCTTCGTTATAGGGTGCGCCCTTGGGGAAGATGCGCGGGTCAGCAAGACCGTGCGGCATGATGCGCGGACTGTTGAACTTAACGTTGCGCGGGAATGGGATCTCCCTGCCGTTCACGTACACGCGCCGCTCGCGGATCTCGACCGTGTCGCCTGCAAGCGCAATGCAGCGTTTCAAATAGAACATGAACTCGGGCGAGCGCACTTCATCGCGCTGTCCCGGAAACTCGAACACGATCACGTCACCGCGTTCCACATCGCGCCACTTCAGGAACGGCAGAACATCCGTGACCCGAAACCACGGAATGCGAATGTTCGTGAGTGGAATTGTGCGCGGTGTGCTGCCGCCGTAGATGAACTTGTTGACGAAGAGAAAATCGCCGGCCATGATCTCATTCTCCATCGAGCCGGTCGGCACCTCGAATGCCGCCAATACCATGCTGTTGAGAACGAGAAAGGCGCCGACGACAAACACCACATCCTTGAGGAAGTCCTTCACCGACTGCTTACGTGCCGGTTGTGCTTGTGCACCCTTCATTGCTTGATCTCGTGCCATACGAACCCTATTGTGTTGACTTGTGAATCCTGCATCGTGCATCCTGACCTTTGCATCCCAACTCCTGAACCTCTCCCTTACGCTTCCTCATCCATCGAAAGCACGGCGAGAAATGCTTCCTGGGGAATTTCGACTCTGCCCACTTGCTTCATGCGCTTCTTTCCTTCCTTTTGCTTCTCCAGCAGCTTGCGCTTGCGGGTGATGTCACCGCCGTAACATTTTGCAAGAACGTTCTTGCGGAGCGCTGAGATCGTCTCGCGTGCAATCACCTTGCTGCCGATGGCCGCCTGAATTGCCACTTCGAACATTTGACGTGGGATGAGCTTGCGCAGCTTCACGCACAGCTTCTTCCCCCACTCATGTGCTTTGTCCCGATGAACAATCGTCGAGAACGCGTCCACCGGCTCGCCGTTCAAGAGCACATCGAGCTTCACCAGATCGGCTTCGCGGAAGCCGATGATCTCATAATCGAACGAAGCGTAGCCGCGGCTCAACGACTTCAACTTGTCATAGAAATCAAAAATGATCTCCGCAAGCGGCATCTCGTACTGAATGTCCGCACGCGTGGGGTCAAGATACGTCGTGTTCTTGTAGATGCCGCGACGATCCATGCAGAGCTTCATGATGTTGCCGACATATTCCGTCGGGACGATGATCTGCGCTTTGATGAACGGTTCCTCAATCTTTTCTATCTCGCCCAACGGGGGCATGAACGAGGGGTTGTCGACAAAGACCACCTCGCCATTTCTTTTCGTGACACGGTATTCGACGTTCGGAACAGTGTTGATGATGTTTTGATTATATTCGCGTTCCAGCCGCTGCTGCACGATCTCCATGTGCAGCAGGCCGAGATAGCCACAGCGGAAGCCGAAGCCCAGCGCCGCAGACGTTTCAGGCTCGAAGACGAGCGCCGAATCGTTCAAGCGAAGCTTCTCGATCGAGGCACGCAAGTCCTCAAAATCCTCCGCGTTGGTCGGATACACGCCGCTGAAGACCATCGGCTTCACCACTTTGTAGCCGGGAAGAGGCTCGGAGGCAGGATTCAACGCCGATGTGACGGTGTCCCCCACTTTCGTATCGTGCACATCGCGGATGCCCGCGATCAAGTAGCCCACATTGCCTGCTGTCAGCTCGCCGGTGCGGATTCTCTTCATGCCGAGGATACCAACCTCTTCCGCCTCAAACATCTTCCCGTTGTGGAAGAAGCGAACCTTTTCCCGTTCTCGCAGCGTCCCATCAAACACCCGCAAGTAGACGATCGAGCCGCGGTACGTGTCGAAGACGGAATCGAAGATGAGTGCACGCAGCGGGTTTGAGGGATCGCCTTGGGGAGGAGGGATACGCCGGACGACTGCTTCCAGAACCTCGTCAATGCCGATGTTTGCCTTGGCACTGACGAGAAGTATCTCTTCATCTCGGCATCCAATCAACTCCTTCAGTTGCTGCTTCACGGTGTCGATCATCGCGCTCGGCAGATCGATCTTGTTGATGATAGGGATGATCTCCAATCCCGCATCGAGTGCGAGGTAGAGATTGCTGATGGTCTGCGCTTCCACACCCTGTGATGCATCCACCACCAACAACGCCCCTTCGCACGCGGCAAGCGAACGCGAGACTTCGTACGAAAAATCCACGTGCCCCGGCGTGTCGATGAGGTTCAGCGTATAGCTCTCTCCGCTGCGAGCCTGGTATGTCATCTGCACCGCGTGCAGCTTGATCGTGATGCCACGCTCCTGTTCCAAGTCCATATCATCGAGCACCTGGTTGAACTTCATCTCTCGAGGAGTGATGGTACCGGTACGTTCCAGCAGGCGGTCGGCAATGGTGGACTTCCCGTGGTCGATATGTGCAATGATGCAGAAGTTCCGAATCTGATTCATCGGGCAACACACACTCAGATAATAGAAAAGTCCGATTCCGAACCGGGAAGCATCCGGACGGACGGACTTGGGTCAGAGTTCCGCATCAATATATACTTTTGCCGCGCGAGTTGCAATGTGATCTTCGCGCACTACACGTGGACAAGACGCAAAGCTTTCGAAGGACACTTCTTCCAAAGCTGCGTTTGGAGGAGTAGCGTGGATACGACAGGCAGGGATCCGCCTTTGGCGGAAAACGTCACCTCATAGCTTCCTGCTCGCAGGTTC
>CAZIKE010000178.1:0-5361 GCA_964539775.1 uncultured Chitinophagales bacterium | reverse complement strand
CATACTCAACGCCATGATCGGTACACTCAGCACGAGGCTCAACATGAACTCGTTCCTGAGCTGGCGGTAGGCGTCGCCTTTCGATGAATCGGCCGGCTCCGCTTCGTTCCCCCCTTCTCTGGGAAGAATGAGCGTATATCCGACGTCGCTCACTGCTTCCTGCAATTGATCAAGCCTCACCCGTGTCGGGTCGAATTCGATCCGGGCTTTCTCGCTGGCGAGATTGACCGTTGCACGTTGCACTCCGTCCACCTTCCTCAGTGCCTTCTCCACGCGGGCGACACAGCTTGCGCAGGTCATGCCCTTGACGGGGAGGCTAAGGACTTCAACGCTGGCTTGTCCTTTCGGGAGGTGATTGTCGTTTCTGTTCATCGCGCTCCTCATGGTACCAGTCTGTAGCCGGCTTCTTCCACGGCACGAGCAAAATCCGCTATACTTGTCTTCGTCTCGTCATATTCTATGCGGGCTTTGCCAATCTGGACGTCCTCCACCTTCACGTGCGGAAGTTTGCTTAGCTCCTTCCGCACAGCCATCACACAGTGGCCGCATGTCATGCCTTCGATTTTCAATTCCTGAACTTTCATGCTACAAACCTTCGTCGTTTCGTTGTTGATCATAGTTCAACATCTTCAAGATACAACGGAGAGTGCCTGGGTTCCTTACAGAATTTCAGGAAAAATTTGTGATTGCGTGAGGATGCGCGGCCGGCATTCGCAATGCAGGCGGATTTGAAGGGGCTTCGCTACCGACCGGCGGAGACTTTGTCGAGCGGCAGTCTTACGCTCCCTACCATCTTCTTGAACGCGCTCGGCGTCATGCCGGTGACTTTCTTGAATTGATTGGAGAGGTGCGCAACGCTGCTGTAACCGAGCTTGTAGGAGATTTCGCTGAGCGTGAGTTCGCCGTACTTCAGCAGTTCTTTTGCGCGCTCGATGCGCTGCAGGATGATATACTGCTCGATGGTGATGTTCTCGATGGATGAGAAGAGCGTGCTGAGCGAGTGATAGTCTTTGCCGACTTCACGCTCGATGTAGCGGGAGACCTTTTCTTTGAGCGGCTCACGCTCTGCGTCTCTCTGGACAAGCTTCAGCACCGCATGCTTGATACGCTCGATGGTTTTCACACGCTGGTCCTCGATCAGCTCAAAACCGTTCTCCTCCAGAACCGCTTTGATCTTCTCGATGTCCGCCTTCGTTGGTTCACCCGCAACAACCACTTCGCCCAGCGCAATGCTCCGTACATCGTACCCGAGGTGCTGGAGCTCTTCCCTCACCACCTTGATACAGCGGTTGCACACCATGTTCTTGATATGGAGGGTGGTCGTCGTCTGCATGTTCAGGCTGGTGTGAGACTTGCCGAAAGGGGAAGCTACCTGAGGAGTACGAGCTTGCGCGTCTGAGCAAAACGTCCCAGTTGCAGTCTGTACAGATAGACGCCACTTGCCAGATGGCCTGCGTTGAACGGCACGACGCGACGGCCTGCCGATTGATTTCCATGAACAAGTGTAGCCACCTCTTTCCCATCCAAGGAGAAGACCTTGAGCGAAGCGGTTCCTCCTACAGGCAGGGAATACGAAATCAACGTCGTGGGGTTGAAGGGGTTCGGGTAGTTCTGCTCGAGAGAAAAACTCGCTGGGATGAGATCGGTTGCCGGCAGCTCACCAGTTGTCGAGATCAATCCGGCATCAATCCACGCGCTGTACCAAAGGGAAGCGAGACTCTTCGTCCCGCGTTGCATTTGGTCCAGTGTTATTGCACGCGTGCGTTCCCATAACGCGTTGTAGTATGACGGCGGCGCATTCGTTCCCGTTCCATTCCATCCCGAAACCGACTTCGCATGAAGATCAGCCTGGAGAATGGTATCCACGAGGCTGTTTGAATGAAGAATGTACTCGAAGATAAAGTTGATACGATCGCCAATGTAACGCACGCTATCTGGCGCAACGGTCAGAGAAGAAAGGAAGTAGGCCGGGCTGAGCATCACGGACTCGTAGCGTGCATGGATGCCGCGTTGGTTCGTGTACTGACCGTCGTAATTCCTCGTATTGTGCAGTGGTTGATGCGCGTCGCCCACATAATGTCCGATGTCTGACGCGGTAAGTTTTGCCCGCGCCCAATCGCCGCGACGAAGCTGAGCTACGAGCGAGTCGTAGTTCCACACGGTTGCCCAGGGATTTGTACCGTTTTGCTTCACCCGCTCCCACCCATACAGCATGATGAGCGTATCGAGACTGCGCGGGAGGTTGTGAAAGTTGGGGTAGTCGTCGATATCCAAGAAATGGCGCGGACCTTCGGCATACAGACTTGTATCGCTGCTGTTGCGACGATTATCTGCATCGGATGCGTGCTGCGCGAAGAAGAGGCTGTCCTGAATAAACAACAACATCTCATTGGGGAGATGGCGAACGACCACGCGGTTGATGAATTGATGCGTGTAGCCGCCCCAGCCGGAGGCAGTCATGTACACGGCGACCACAAGAGAGACGACGGACAACACCCCGATGAATGATCGCATACGAATTCGATTCATAAGTGCATGTAATATACATGGGCGGGAGCCAACTTGCAATGCACATCTTTTGCAGCTCGTACGCATCTTTTCTATATTGGGTTCATGCGATGCCCGACTACGGAAGACATTCGGCACGTGCTTTCACTCGAACACGAAAGGCGTTTGCTCTCGATCGATGGATACCATCATGCTGCCGTGCTTGTCCCACTCATCCCCGAACATGGGACGATCCGCCTCCTTTTGACCAAGCGAACCGACCTGGTCGAAACACACAAGGGGCAGGTCTCCTTCCCCGGCGGAATGGTCGATGCATCCGACACTGACATCCTCCACACTGCTTTGCGCGAAGCGGAAGAGGAAATCGGACTGCCTTCCTCTGCTGTTGAGCCTTTGGGATTGTTAGACGACATGGCAACGCCCACGGGATTCGTCATCACCCCGGTTGTGGGGATCATCCACGCGCTGCCGGCGCTTGTGCCCAATGCCAACGAGGTGGAGGAAGTGTTCCTCGTGCCGCTGGAGTTGTTCACCGCACCCCATGCCGGCAGAAGTGAGCGACGGGAGTTCGGTGGGAAGAGCTATGACGTTTGGTTTTACACCTTCGGTGACCATCTCATCTGGGGAGTGACCGCAATGATTATCCGATCGCTCCTCAAACGCCTCGACCTCATTTGACCGGCGAGGTATTTTCTCCGCCTTCATTGAGCGCAGATTCAATTGCTTCCAAAACCTCCGGGTCCGTTTCCACTTCCTTGCGACGCACAAGAACCTCTCGAGAATTCGCATCACCCCACATCTCAAGCGTGCGCACGGCTCCTTTGCGGATTGTGGCATTGAAATCCTCGGCAAGCCTGAACACGAGCGAGCGGGAAAGTGAATCCTGCTCTCCTTCCTGCCCGAGAATGCCAAGAGCTATCGAACGGATATCGGATGGATACCCGGGCCGGGTGTAGCGAATGGCAACGGGCAGTGCTTCAGGTCTTCTGAGCGAGCGCAACACCTGTAAGGACGAACGACGGAGGATATCGCGATGCGATTCCTGATCGACGTACTGAAGCGCAAGCCGCAGTGCGGCAACCGTATCCACCTTCTCCAGTGTCTGCAGACAGGACGACTGCACGATGTAGCTGGAGTCCTGGGCAAGCAGGCGCTGAACAAACTCGGCGACGTCGGCAGAGGGGAACCGCTCGAGCGCAACAACGGCCGCGTTGCGCACGGACGATTTCGGATCGCGAGCAATGGCAAACATCGCCTCCTTCACGCCGTCATGCTTCATCGTGCCGAGATAGATCGCTGCTTCTCTTCGCACTGCCCAGAAGGGGTCGTTCAATGCAGCGTGCTTCAAGGCTTCATAGACTGCTGTATCATCGGGAAATGCCTTCAACGCTTTGGCTGCCTGCATCCGATCAACACCTTCCTCTGCATGCAACAGTTGATACACCCACTCCTCCTTCGTCTTGTCGAATTTCAGCGTCTTCAAAACTTTCATTCCCTTATCCACGATCACCATCGTTGGCTTCTCGGGAAGTGGTATGGTGACCGATTGTTCCTGTCTGTCGAGCACGATGTGCTTCAACACTTTCCCCATGGATGTCGTGCATTCAATATCCATTGGGATGATGAATACACCGGTAAGACTGTCCATCTCCTGCGTTTGTCGGATGGTGAGCAGCAGAGTTTTCATGCTCTCGTTCCACTGCTGCGTGACGGTAAGTTCCGGGTGTCCGGCCTTGTAGAGCCATTGATCAAAGAACCAATCAAGATTTTGTCCGGTTGCTTCTTCCACAGCCTTGCGGAAGTCGTGCGTGCTCACACTCGTGAAAGCATTGCGCTCAAGGTAGTGTTTGATTGCGCGATGAAATTCTGCATCGCCCACCAGGTGGTGTAACATGTACAGCACCCATGCTCCTTTGCTGTAGAGGTTCGCCGTGAAGCTGTTGGCACTCACAACAGGCTTTCTGCCCTGATGCCGCTCGGTGCTGAAAACGCCCGCGGCCTGGTGCATGAGATCGAGCTGGGCTTCATCGTGTCCGTGCCTGTTCCGTTTGAACAAGACTTCAAAGTAATTTGCAAATCCTTCATTCAGCCACAGCTCCGTCCAGTCCCGACAGGTAACAAGATCGCCGAACCACTGGTGGGCAAGCTCATGCGCAACAACATCATCGCCCGTGAAATCGAGCAAGCCGCGTGCATCGATCAGGTACGACTCATTGAGCGTGACCGCAGAAGTATTTTCCATTCCCCCCCACATGAAGTCGGTGATGTAGATTTGGGCGAACTTATCCCACGGGTAAGGAACACCTGTCGCCTCTTCCAAATACTTCATCGCCTGAGGCGTCGCGCTGAGACTTCGCTTCCCATCATCAACACGATTCTTGTAGAGATAGTATTCGATGGGGATGTTGCCGACACGCTCGCGGACAACTTCATACTCTCCGGCCGCGAGCATAATGAGGTACGACGCATGGGGCTTTGATTGAACCCAATGGAACGTCTTCGTTTTACTGCTCTTGTCGTGCTTGACGTCGACGAGCCTCCCGTTCGAGAGCAACGTCCAGGAATCTTTTACCGTAGCAACGACCTCGGAGGTAGCCTTATCGTTTGGAAAGTCCCAGCACGGGAACCAGTGTCTGTTGTCCATATCCTCGCCCTGTGTCCAGATCTGGTTGGGGCGGCGCGGATTCGTACTGTCGGGCATCATGAAGTACAAGCCCTCCTGCGGCACTGCCGTGTAGTCGATCGTCAGAACAACGGTGTCAGAGAACGAGCGTGGCGTGTCGAGATAAACTATGAGAGTGGAATCGGTGTTGCGGAAACGCATGGGACGCGCGGCCGACGAAACAACCGATC
>CAZIKE010000177.1:266-5389 GCA_964539775.1 uncultured Chitinophagales bacterium | reverse complement strand
CTGGGGTCGCTCCGAAGACGCCAACGATGATACGATTACCTACTCGCTCCGGCTCTGGCGTTCGGGGTGGGACACGACGGTTGTGGTTGTCTCGGATACGAATCTTGCATTTGGAACAGGATCGCTGGCTCAAGGCATCTACAACTGGACCGTGCGCGCATCGGACGGGGAGTATCAAGTCGCAAGTCCCGATACGTTCCGCTTCAACTACATTGTAACGGGCGTTGGATCCGGAAGCGAACTCCCACGAGTCTTTGCTCTCCATCAGAACTACCCGAACCCGTTCAATCCCACAACCACGCTCAGATTCGATGTACCGGAGGAAGCCGACGTGCGACTTGATCTGTACAACGTCATCGGTCAGTATCTCCGATCGCTCATACACGAGCGAGTTGCAGCCGGTCGCCACACGGTGCAATGGGATGGTTCCGACGAGCGTGGAGTGAAGAGCGCGTCCGGTATCTATATCATCAGGATGACCGCGCACCCGGTGCGCCGTTCGGGCGCTTCATTCTCGCAAAGCCTCAAGCTCTTGTTGATGAAGTAGGATTGGCTTCTCAGAGAAACCATGAGCAGGCTGTTGCCGTTGGTATGGCTTGTACTTGCCGGGCACGGTGCCGCCCAAACGTTCCGTGATGTTTCCGATAGCGTTGGGTTGCCCGTGCCCGCCGGAATCGGCTATGCAGGAGTGTGGCTTGACTACAACGAGGACGGCTGGCCCGACATCCTCGGAGAAGCGAACACTTCATTTGTTTATCGGAACAACGGCAACGGGACGTTCACCGACGTTACCGCCACCAGTGGACTTGCAGGTCACGCCATCATCTCAGAATCCATCGGCGACTTCGACAACGATGGCTGGCAGGATCTGGTGATCGGTCCGAAAGTGTTTCGCAACAATCTCGGGCAGAATTATCAACTGCACACAACCTTTGCAGCAAACATCGAGCGTTCGATCTGGCTCGACTACGACGGCGACGGATGGCTCGATGTTTTTGCCGTGACCGGCAGCGGACCCCGTGTGTACCGGAATCACAACGGTGCAACGTTTGTCGACGTTACCGGCCAGATGAACTTGCCGACCGATGCTGCGATCACCTGCGCTGCTGCAGATTATAACAACGACGGGATGAACGACGTCTATCTCGGTCGTTTCAACGGCCTCAATCAACTGCTGAAAAATATCGCCGGTACCGACTTCCAGAACATGCCTCCGGGTGGCGGCTTCGCCGATCCTCGCGCAACTGTTTCGGTTGCCTGGGGAGACTACAATGCCGACGCGTGGCAGGATATCTACTCGGCAAACATCAGTAGCAATCGCAACGTGCTGTACCGCAACAACGGCAACGGCACATTCACCGACGTAACGACGGCGGCCGGTGTTTCCGATGCAGGAGATGCGCGCACCGCCACGTTCGTTGACTACAACAACGACGGCCGGCTGGATCTGTTCACAACGAACCACGTCAACCCCAATCGCCTGTATCGCAACAACGGAGACGGGACATTCACGGACGTGGCGCCGACATCGAACATTACCGATCCGGAGGACGGCTTCGGCGTCAGCTGGGCAGACTTCGACCGCGATGGCGACCTCGATGTGATCCTCGTGCATCATAATGCTCGCACGATTCACCTCCTTCGTAATGATGGCGGGAATGCGCAGAACTGGCTCTTTGTGAAACTGCGCGGCGTGTTCGATAACCGGATGGGTATCGGCGCACGGCTTGAGGTCTTCGTTGGCACACGAAGACTGGTGCGTGAGGTGAATGCAGGCGCCGGCAGCAAGGGGCAGGATGCTTATCCAGTTCACGTCGGCCTTGCATCGGCACCGACTGTCGATAGCATCATCGTGCGCTGGCCGAGCGGCATGGTGCAGCGAGTGTACAATGTTTCCGCAAATCAACGAATCGAGATCGTCCAACAAGGGAACATTCCTCCGCGGCATTTTCGACTCGTTGCGCCGTCGGACGGCTTCTTGACCTCGGACAGCATCATGACGTTCCGATGGAGGCGCTCGATAGACCCTGATAGCGGCCACACTCTATCCTATTCCTTGCATCTACGAGGACGCAGCCTCGATACCACCCTGGGCCCGACGACGGATTCGTCGTATGTGGTTCAACTACGCTCGCTCTTTTTGTCGGGTGATACCGTTACCTGGGTTGTGCGGGCGTCGGACGGAATAGATTCACGTCGCAGTTGGGATGAGTGGCGCCTGTACTATAATCCGGTGGTGGGTGTGGACGAACAGATGGGCATAGCGAGGGAGTTCAAACTTCTGGGCAACTATCCGAATCCGTTCTCCGCCAAAGGCGGAACCGCACCAGGCGGCAACCCAAGCACGACGGTTGTCTTTGAGGTTCCGCACGCCTCAATGGTAGAGATCAGCATCTACAACCTCCTGGGTCAGCTCGTTCGGAATCTGCTTCGCGAGCGTTTTAACAATCCGGGGAAGTATGCGGCTGTGTGGGACGGGACAAACGATGCAGCGGAAAATCTTCCTTCGGGTGTGTACTTCATCAGGATGAACGTCAATGATGAACGAGAGCCGCAATCTGCATTCCACCTGGTGGGTAAGGCAATGTACCTACGATAAGCATTGGTTTTTTTCCCCCTCCGACAACGCTCGCTCATCACTTCGTTGATTCTGCCACGCCGACGCAGGCATCTTCAATACGTAGCTTCGCTACCCTGAGTGCGCAATTCTGTTGTGAGCTGGACCCGCAACAACGGCTGATGCTGTTCACGCATCGCTTCTTTCCGTATATTGAAACACGAACCATGCATCTCTGCCGGTTCTCTTTTTCATGACCGAGATGGAATGTGCATCGCACGTTCATGAATCTTGCCGCAACATTGCTGCAACAAACAAGTGTATGAGAAGTCTGAGCAAACTCTTATCATCGCCAAACGGCGTTGCTTCACTGGTTGGACTGATGGCATTTCTCGTGTACCTGAAGACGCTTGCGCCATCCGTGACATTTATTGACAGCGGCGAGCTTGCCGCAGTAGCGTGCACGCTCGGCATCGCGCATCCAACGGGCTATCCGTTGTTCACACTTCTTGGCTGGCTCTTCTCGAAACTTCCGATTGCGTCAGAGGAAATAGTTCGGCTCAACATCATGGCGGCGTTCTTTTGCGCATTGGGGGTTTTCGTTTTCTATCATCTCGTACATTTTGTCTTGGGCGGAATTTTCGGAACAACGAACTCGAAAAAGAAGGACGACACTTCGGTTGCGATGCGCGTTGCCAGCGCGGGTGCTGCGTTGCTTCTCGCGTTTTCCGAAACGTACTGGTCGCAAGCGACGGCGATTGAAGTGTACTCACTGCATGTGTTCTTTCTCTCTGGTGTGATGTTGGCGTTCATCAAGGCTACGTATGGTGATGAATGGAATGTCGAAGGTAATGACGGCTCTGCAAGCCGTTGGTGGTACGTCTTTGCGTTCGCGCTCGGCCTGAGCTTCACGAATCACATGACGACGATTCTGCTGGCGCCCGGCTTGTTGTACCTGTACGTTGCGACACAGGGTTGGGGGAAAGGTGCATGGGAAAGGATCGCAAAGATGTTGGGTCCGTTCCTCCTTGGATTCTCGGTATATCTATACCTACCGTTGCGTGCCGCACAATCGCCGCTGCTGAACTGGGGGAATCCTGCGAATCTCGAACGGTTCCTGTGGCACTGGACAGGCAAACAGTATCGGGTTTGGATTTTCTCTTCCACGGAGACAGCCGGGCGACAGTTGCAATACTTTGTCGAGACGCTTCCGTTCGAGTTTGCGTACATTGGGCTTGCGTTAGCCACAATCGGCCTTGTTGTTGTATGGCGTGCACACAAACGGCTTGCCGTGGGAATTCTTCTTCTGTTTCTTGGCTGTGTGTTCTATTCCATCAACTATGACATCCACGACATTGATTCCTACTTTCTGCTGGCGTACTTCTCTGTTGCCCTTCTGGCGGGTGCAGGTGCTCTCTGGTTGTTCCGGTGGATGAAGGAAAGATTCAGCGCAGGTTCTGCTGCCGTCAGTACAATTGTGCTGTGCATGATTCCGTGCGCGGTGCACTATCAGCAAGCGGACGAGAGCAACAACTACCTTGTTGAAGACTACACGAGGAACATGTTCGCGTCGCTTGAGCCGAACGCGCTCGTGCTTTCCTATCAGTGGGACTATTGGGTGTCCGCTTCGTACTACTATCAACATGTAAAGCGCGTTCGCCCCGATGTGGCTGTGGTAGACAAAGAACTGCTCCGACGATCATGGTATTTCAAGCAGCTCGAGCAACAGTACCCGTGGCTCATAATAAACTCGCGCGCAGAGGTTGATGCGTTCCTGAAAGAGCTTGAGAAGTTTGAGCATGACCGACCCTACAACCCGGTTGTCATCCAAGCGCGGTTTGTGGAGATGATCAGGAGCTTTATGACCAAGAATATGAATGAGCGGCCCGTGTACGTGACCGCGGAAATTGAACGCGAATTCACGGAAGGCTTACAGCGCGTGCCGGAGGGATTAGCACTACGAATTTATGCCGATACGCTTCAACATCAGATGCGGCGCGTGGAGTTCGTGTATCGTCCGTTCGCGCGTGAAGGCAGGCTCGAAACCGGTTTGAGGAATCTTTATGCAGCAGCGTACAATGCTCGAGCCCTCTACGAGCTACGATCCGGGCAGATCGAGGATGCTGTTGCATCTCTCAACAGAACCCTGGACTTCAATCCTAACGATCAGCAGGCGCTGAGCCTTCTCAGGCAGATTCGTTCCACTCCAAGGTAGCAGATGCATCCATGAAGGAAAATTAACTGAGCGCCCCTTGTTTTGTTTTCTAAAGGTCTGTAGCTTGGAGACCCGACTTGAATACTGTTGGGCGGTAACGATAAAATTTTCTGCACTCCGCTTGACAGCAAAGTCCAAGTTGAGTATATTATAAGCCCGCAAAAATGCGGCACTCGGTATGAGTGGTGTTCTTTGACAAATAGTGTGCATAGCCAAAGTCAAACCTGGCAGAGTGAACAACCTTGGCTGAAGGAGCTTGTCCACCAAGGGCAAGACACTCGAAGCCAAGCTTCAAACTCGACATTGAAAGTTTGAAAGAACTTACAACGGAGAGTTTGATCCTGGCTCAGG
>CAZIKE010000177.1:0-232 GCA_964539775.1 uncultured Chitinophagales bacterium | reverse complement strand
TCCTACGAGAAAGGGATAGCAATATCCTGAGTACAGTGGCGCACGGGTGAGTAACGCGTAGGCAATCTACCATGAGGACGGGAATAATCCGCCGAAAGGCGGACTAAAACTCGATGATGCAGCGGCTCCGCATGGAGACAGTTGTTAAAGTCTCGGCGCAAGCCGGGAGCCTCATGATGAGCCTGCGTCTGATTAGCTAGTTGGCGGGGTAACGGCCCACCAAGGCGACGAT
>CAZIKE010000176.1:0-5454 GCA_964539775.1 uncultured Chitinophagales bacterium | reverse complement strand
TATGCTGCACCCAATCCCGTTGCCATACCCCACTCGGGTTGCGGTCTCACCCATGGCCCCCAGGTAGCGCCATTGTCGGTCGTGCGGCTGTAGCCCACGTTAAAGGCATTGGCGAGTGAATCCGGATAGAACAACCCATTAACGGCAAAGTAGCCCCCTTGCGTGGTCGCCTTCCCGACGACAAAGCCGAGAGAGTTGATAAAGTACGGTATCGTGTCACGCCAGTTGGGAGGGGTTTGTCGGATCACAGTGAGATAATCGTTGGTTCGCCATGTCAGATGATCATTCGGAATTCCGGATGCCAATCGACTCGATGCCCAGTTGACCCAGTTGGAGCTTGGGTACGACCAGATGGAGAGCGCCGCTGTCACATCATTGGTAGCCGGATCGACAGTGGCAATCCCCGCTCCTGCGCCGAGAGGAAAGTCCACACCGTACGTAATTTGTCCGAATGCACCGCCGTTAACGAGATTGGGTGCTGCCCAGACGAAAAGCAGTTGCGAGGTATCTGCTGTCCCGGCAGGATTGGAAATCGCGCAGCTCGGATAGCGCAAGGTTTGTGGAGTTCCGCCCGAAAGCTCGCCCGCGCGGTACCACGTAATGCCGCCATTTCTTGACACATTATACCACAACTGGCCGCTTGCGCCATACGGCGTGGCACCTCGGTGGATCAACACCAGTGTGTTGCTTGCCTGGTCGTAGGCGAGCGGCTTTACCTGGTCATTCGCAGGACCAAACGCATTAGCCATCGAGTCGACAAGAACCCAGTTCAGCACCACAGGATTATCCAATCCCGGGATGTACCGTCCTTGGCCCGTCGGTGGTCGCTCGATGCCGTCATCGATGGCAAGCCGAGCAGGTCTTGCATTGCGCAAGTCAACTCTCTTGCCTGCAAACGAGAACGATATTGCAAGAGAGATACAGCATGCAATGAGTACCGCCTTCCTCATAGCGAACCTCCTTTATGTATTGGGTTTGATGAATGAGAAGCGATGGTGAAAAAGCACAGACTAAGATAGCAAGAGCAAGATGGAAATGCAACCAAGAAGCCGAAGGATGTGCAGAGTGGTCGACGAGGCTCGATCGCGCAAACGATAGAGGTTACCGTGCGTACCCCAACGAGATCTTATTCTCCGATGACCTTGATGATCACTCTCTTGCGTCTCTGGCCGTCGAACTCTGCGTAATAGATTTGCTGCCACGGGCCAAGGTCGAGCGTGCCGTCGGTAATGGGAACGATAACTTCATGATGGATGAGAAGACTCTTCAGGTGTGCATCGCCGTTGGTTTCACCCGTGCGATGGTGATGGTAGTTTGGGTTGAAGGGGGCAAGCTGTTCCAACCATTCATCAATATCTTGGAGAAGTCCCTCCTCGGCGTCGTTGACGTACACACCGGCAGTGATGTGCATTGCCGAGACGAGCACCATTCCTTCCTGCACGCCGCTCTTGCGTACGGCCTCTTGGACCGTATTGGTGATGTTGATGTACTCACGATGTTTCTTGGTGTTGAACCAGAGATATTCGGTGTGAGATTTCATGATGCTATTCCGTTTCCAGAAGACGCCGTGCTGTTTCCACAAGTTGGGCCGTCACGTAGGGTTTGGGGAGAAACTCGTCTGCCCCAGCACGCATCACTTCTTCCCGTACGTTGTTTCGACCGAAGCCACTCGCGCCGATAATCTTCACGGAAGGCTTCATCTTGCGGACACGCGCAATCAAATCAACGCCACCCATCTTGGGCAGTCCCAGGTCGGTTACCAGCAAGTCGATTTCGTCCAGGTGGGCTGCGAACGTTTCCAAAGCCGCCTGGCCGTCGAACGCCTGCAGCACGCGAAAGTTCTCGGCTTGCAAGATGACGGAGAGGAGATTGTTGATGTCGACCTCGTCTTCCGAGATCAACACCACAGGATGTTTGTTTGCCATGGCAATGATTCTGGGCGATAGAGAAAAGTCGGAGCCTACTGTCAATATAAAGATTGGCCCTCTGAACGTCAACGCAGCGGCTGAAGCAATTAAGCGTGCAAATGCGTATACTGGGCGTCAGGTTAGTGTGAGGCTTGCATGAAACTGCTCTTATCGTACCTCGAACATTATTGGAAGCTTGTGGTGCTGGCACTGCTGCTTGCAGCCATCAACCAAACGTTTTCCCTCCTCGACCCGCTTATCTTCCGCCATATCATCGACGAGTACGTTACGCGTTTCAAAGAGTATACACGAGCGGATTTCCTTCGGGGTGTGGGACTCTTGCTGCTTGCGGCGATGGGTGTTGCGTTTGTCTCTCGTGTGGCAAAGAACTTTCAGGACTATGTGATCAATGTCGTTACACAGCGGTTGGGGGCGCGTATCTATTCTGACGGCCTGCGGCATTCATTAGAGATGCCGTATCAAACGTTCGAGGATCAGCGGAGCGGCGAGACGCTGGGAAAGCTCCAAAAAGTCCGCGCCGATGTGGAGAAGCTGATCGCCTCCCTCATCAACATCCTTTTTCAATCCCTGGTCGGCATCGTTTTCGTCATGGTGTACGCATTCAGCGTTCACTGGCTGATTGCCATCGTGTACTTTTCGACGGTCCCTGTGCTTGGCCTTATCAGCTCGACCTTAAGCAAGAAGCTCAAATCCATGCAGAAAGTGATCGTGCGAGAAACGACAGCGCTCGCCGGGTCGACCACCGAGTCGCTGCGCAACATTGAGCTGGTCAAAAGTCTCGGCCTTGCGCAACAGGAAATTGATCGCCTCAACAGCACAACGGATAAAATTCTCGGACTCGAACTGAAGAAAGTGCGTTATCTTCGCAGTCTGAGCTTCATTCAGGGAACATCCGTCAACTTCCTGCGGACGACGATCCTCGGGCTTATGCTGTACATGATTTTCGATCAACAAATTACGTTCGGTCAGTTCTTCTCCCTCTGGATCTATTCATTCTTCATCTTTGGGCCTCTGCAGGAACTCGGCAACGTCATCAATACGTACCGCGAAACGGAAGTATCCTTGAAGAACTTTGAAGAAATTCTCGACGCACAGAAAGAGGCGAAACCCTCAAGGCCTATCAGACTCCGAAGCATTGAATTGCTTTCATTTCAAAACGTTCGTTTCAAGCACCTTTCATCGACCAAGCATGCGTTATCCGATATCTCCTTTAATGTTCGGATGGGAGAAACGATCGCTTTTGTGGGTCCTTCAGGCTCGGGCAAGACGACGCTGGTGAAGTTGCTCATCGGTCTGTACACACCGCAATCGGGAACGATTTTGTACAATGGGTATCCGAGGGAAGTTATTGATCTCGAAGCTTTGCGCGAACGGATCGGTTTCGTTACGCAGGATACGCAATTGTTTTCCGGGACGATTCGAGAGAATCTCCTCTTTGTCAATCCGTCAGCGACAGATGCGGAGTGTCGTGAGGTGTTGGAGAAGGCGGCATGCCAGAGCCTTCTTGCGCGCGCTGACAAGGGGCTGGATACTGTGATTGGGGAGGGTGGCGTGAAAGTGTCGGGCGGAGAGAAGCAGCGGCTCTCCATTGCGAGAGCGCTCTTGCGCCGGCCGGATCTGCTCGTGTTCGATGAGGCAACCTCGTCTCTCGATTCACTCACAGAGGAGGAAATCAGCGAGACCATTCGTGATGTGTCGATGCGTAAAGACTTGATTACGATTCTCATCGCTCACAGACTCTCTACGGTAATGCACGCTGACAGAATCCTTGTGCTCGAGCGTGGGAAAATTGTGGAGGTTGGCCAGCATCAATCGCTTCTTGAGCAAAAAGGTCTCTACTATGCCATGTGGCGTCAACAAATCGGCGAACGGGAAGAGGCAGTAGCGGGAAGGAACGAGCCGGTTACGGCTAGCTCTTTTGTCAGGAGCTGAGCAGTGAATCGGAGAAGAGCTGCCATGTGAACGGATGCTGCTGATACGAAGCGAGGGTATGCGGTGCGGCATCTTCGACGATTACTCCATCATGGAGCACTGCAATACGGTCGCAAGCACTCATAGCTATCCCGATATCGTGTGAGATAAGAAGGATCGAAAGACGGAACTGTTGCCTGACCCGGCGCAGAAGAGAAAGGACCTGCCGTTGAGTGAGGAGGTCAAGTGCTGAGGTTGGCTCATCGAGTATAAGGAGGGAAGGCTGTGCGGCCAGCGCGCGAGCAATGGCGATACGTTGTCGCTGACCTCCGCTGAGCTGACCGGGGAAGCAAGTCAAGAGGTCTTTCTCCAAACCCGTTGCTTCCAAAAGTTCGCATAAGACCTCCTCGATGTTGGGGGCTCCTGCGTGGAGGCGGGCCTCCGCCCCTTCGATCAAGCATTCTCTCACCGTCATCATCGGGTCAAGCGAAGCACTGTTCGCTTGAAAGACCATCTGAATCTCAGCGGAAAAACGCTTGCGATTCTTTTCGTGTGGAAAGATATTCACAGATCTGAAGACAATTGAGCCGCCATCAGGCTTTTGAAGTCCTGCAATGCACCTCGCAAGTGTGGACTTGCCGCTTCCGCTCTTGCCGACAAGACCCAGTACTTCTCCTTGTCCAACGGAGAGTGAAATATCGCTAAGCACGACACTCCGTTTCGCGAAAAGCATGCTTCGCGGTGAAGCAAGTACAGAGCAGTGCAGGTGTTCGATCTCCAGAAGCATTCTCGTCAATCCTGAGCGACGCGAGGAGAACGGCGTAGGTTTGTTTTTTCATGCATGGCTTCGATGAGGAGTCTCGAGTATTCGTGTTGCGGGTTTCGGAAGAAGTCATCGGCTTGAGCTTTTTCAACCAGGGTTCCTCCATGCAGAACCAGAATCTCATCGGCAACGTGTTGCGCCACCGCAAGATCGTGCGTAACAAGGATCATGGCCATACGCCGTCTGCTCTTCTGTAGTGAGCGGAGAAGCTCCACGAGCTGCTTTCGCAAGGAAGCGTCAACCGCGCTGGTAGGCTCATCGGCGATGAGGAGCGACGGTTGCGGCAACAACGCCATTGCGATCAATACTCGTTGTGCCATCCCGACACTCAGTTCGTGAGGATAGCGCCGCAGGACTTCTTCGTGTTGTGGCAAACCAACATCAGCAAGCGCTTGGATGATTTCCTCTTTTGTCGGTTGTGTCCTTCCACAGGCGAACATCAGTTGCCTTTCAACGGTTGAAACAGGGTTCAGCGCCGCGTGTGGTTCCTGGAAAACGTAGCGGATGGAATTTTGTCGTATGTTGGCCAACTCTGCGTCACCACACATGAGAAGATTTGTCGATTCAAACCTCACGCTTCCGCTGATCTTCGCTCCGGCGTGAGGGTGAAACAAACGCGTCAGCGCGCGGCACAGCGTTGTTTTCCCACTTCCGCTTTCGCCCACAAGCACCGCAGCCCTCCCTTCCGACAAGGAGAAATCGACATCCCTGATGACTGGTGATGAGGGTCCGCCGTTGGCGTAATGAACCGTTAGACATTCTACGTCAATCAGGCGTTCTTGCATAGCAAAC
>CAZIKE010000175.1:1880-5458 GCA_964539775.1 uncultured Chitinophagales bacterium | reverse complement strand
TCGCGGTCGTTGACGTGCCGACGGTCTTCACGCAAGTGGCACACAATCCCCTCGGCTCCTGCAAGCTCACACATCGCGGCTGCAGCTACGGGGTCTGGCTCTACGCCGCCGCGCGCTTCGCGCAGCGTGGCAACATGATCGATATTGATGGCTAAGCGCATCGTCTCGTGGAAGAAATGTTGGACTTCTTCTATGAAGCAGTTTTTCTCCGTATCACATACTGAATTCGCTCCGGGGTGACGCGCACAGCACGCAGGCCCAAAGGAACGCTCACCTCAGGTTGTACCATCCCGCTGGTATCCGCAATGATGACACGATAATCAATCGTCGCGCGAATGGATGTCGGTTGTACCAGGGCCAATTGATCGATACCTCCGCGGACAACGATGTCGACGTACGGCGAGCTGAGGAGAACTTCGCGATGCGACGGCACCGACGTCAGCTCCACGGGCACATGTGCGAACGTCTTTTCGGCAAACTGCTGGACATCGAGTCTGAGTCGAACCTCCCTCGGCGTAAAGTCCAGCAGCCCTGCCGTATCGGCCAACGGCACGAGGAGATCCACCGACTGGCGCAGTTGATCGAACTGCCGGAACGCCGTGGGCCAGGCCTGCAACGGACGGATGACGCGCCTCGCACCATGCACGGTCACACTCTCAGGCAGGACACTCGCCGGGCCGATCTGCCCGTAGCCTTCACGAAAGGTTGCCGAATAGCGCGGCACAACGGCAACCCGTTTCGTCTCCACCGTATCGAGCATGATGTAAATCGAGTCCGGCATCATCGAAAGAGGCTTGAGGCCGAAGCGGCTGCCAAGCTGCTCCGAGAGATCGCGCACCGTCAGAGCACGGTGCTGCGACGGGAGAAGGCTCACATCAATCGCCCATTCGACCTGCGCGCCCCAGACCGCTTTCGCCAAACGCCATCCATAATCGTTCAACGTCACGCGTACATCGCGGGGTAACGGGCTGCTCAGCGCTCGCCCGGGAGGAACGTTCTGCACGATAACCGGCACATGCACATGTACCTGATACTGATCGCTGAGACTCACCGAGAGCCACAGCAGAACGGCAAAAAAGGTTGTGGCCAGAACAATATGGACATTCCGCACTTTCATCCCTTCCCGACAAAATAAAAAACTCCATCAGCAATCCACCGATGGAGTTGATATGTGCCGGTCATGTGCTTACGCGCCCTTTCGCCTCTTCATAAGCTCGGAGATCAACTGCTTCTTGTCGGCTTTGGAAATCTCCCGCCCATAAATACCCAGCCCTCCCACTTCACGGGCAAGCGTCCGCAATTGATGTACGGTCATGGCTTCAAGCTGTGCGCGATACTGATCCTCATCGGCACTTGCCTCAAACATATCGGGCGTATCGGATGAGTCGTGCATGGCTGACCGTGATGCTGTCCCCGTACCGGTGGGTGATGTTGCCGGACCCAAGCCTCTCGCCTGCTTCCGCATGATAGGCTCAACCTCCGCAGCAGGACGCGGAATCACATGGGTGGCAATTAACTGCCCCACGCGTTGTGCCGCCGCGGCGGCAGCATCCACTGCCGCTTTCACCGCCGCAACCTCGCCGACGCATTTAATCGTCACGTACCCGTTGCGGATGTATTCCGCATCGAGCAGGCGAACGTTGGCGGTCTTCACCATCACGTCGGCAGCCTCGATGGAGCCGACAAGGCCGCGGGTTTCGACCATGCCCAGTGCATACTCAAGAGTCATCATAGGCGATCACGCACACGCCAGCCACACCTGAATCGAGACCGGCGCACTCGAAGAACCTGTTTCCGGCTGTTACTTTTCCGCGGGACGTTTCGGGAGAATCATCTCAACGTCGGCGTGCGGCCTCGGAATCACGTGCACCGACACCAGCTCGCCCACACGTTGCGCCGCCGCCGCGCCCGCGTCTGTCGCCGCTTTCACCGCACCAACATCGCCGCGGACCATAACCGTAACATACCCGCCCCCGATCACTTCCTTCCCGATCAGCGTAACACGGGCGGCTTTCACCATCGCATCGGCGGCCTCTATCGAGCCGACGAGACCCTTGGTTTCCACCATACCAAGAGCGTCTAAGGACAAGTCTGGCATGAGCGATTCTCTCCTTTACTTATGGGAATGCAGTTGAAAGGTCGTTTCGAAGCACGTGCAATATAGACAAGGCGGAGCACAGAATCAACCTGAGCGGAGCACGAAACACTGCCGATGATTTTTTCGGGCGTTCCCCGCCTACGCCAAACAGCGGCTTCGGTGGGTCGTGCCTGAAGGACTCCCTTCGGGACGCCCTTCGGGGTACGTCTCGGCTACGCCGGACTCCCGTGCCTCGGCTCCGCCTCGGCATCAAGCCCTTCGGGCGCCTAATGCCGAAGGTCCCAAAGGGACACCCTCGATGCATGGCTTCGCTACGCGCGCTCCTCAACCGACACTGGTCAACACAACGATCGCTACAACACGTTGCCCTACCACATCGTTGGCGAAGGCAACTCAGGCCGCTTGCTTACGCGCCAGGAGCCGTTCGCGCACAGCCGGCGTCCGCCACAAGCCAATCAGAATGCAGAGCGCCGCCACACCCCAGCCTGCATGCGTCAGGTTCCAACCCACCTCGTACAACACCGGATCGAACCGAAAAACAATCTCGTGGCTTCCCGCCGGAACAACAATCGAGCGAAGGATCGAGTTCGTCCGATAGATCTCGGTCTCTGCTCCATCGACAAACGCTTTCCACCCCGCTGGATAGTAAATCTCGCTCAACACCAACAGCGCCGGCATCGTTGTCCTTGCGCGGAGTTTGATCGTGCGCGCCCGGTACTCCGTCACCTCCACCGAGGCAGCACTATCGGGCGCGGAGATCGTCTCGCGAAGCGGCTTCTGAAGAATTGCCGTCGTTGCAGGATTGAACGCACGCGAGTTCAGCAGCGCAAACACCTCCGCATCGGATTGGGCGACGAGAGCCTTCTGCACAAACCACGCCCGCGGCAACACCGACGGGTTCTCGTACGTCATCACGCCCCTGGCCTGGTCCGTGTACACATGCCGGAACTTTTCTACCGGAAGCTGGCCCTGCGCTACCACGTACTTCGCATTCAGCATATTCACAATGTTCATGTTCAGCGGAAACGCAGGGTCGGGGCCACGGAAGAAACACGAGTCAACAACCGTCTGGTAAATTTTCAGCTTCGCCGGACTGTACCCGCCAACCGACTGCAAGCCATGATAGGCAAATCCGATGTCGCCATACAAATCTCCCAAAGGAAAGATGCGGAAGATTCCTTCTTGCTGCTTGAGGAATTGCGTCGTGGCGTCCGGCTGAAAGCTTTGTTCCAGGTGCGCATCCGGCTTGGGGTCGATGAACTTCGCATCGATGATAAAGAGATCGACAACGAGGACGCCCAGCAGCAGGGCACTGAAGCCCACCGCGCGCAGCGTCTTGTTCACGTAGAGGATGATCGCAGCAATGGCGACCCCCGCGAGAATGACAAACTTCACATAGTCACGCCAGAGCACCTCGAAGCGAATCCTCTTCAACTCCGCCATTGCCTGAGCACCGTAGTTCTCGCCCTCCTTCATGAAG
>CAZIKE010000175.1:0-1780 GCA_964539775.1 uncultured Chitinophagales bacterium | reverse complement strand
GCTCAGCAGCGCGAAGAAGAGTGTCTTCGCATTCCGCTTGTAGATCAACGCTAACACAGCGAGCAGCAGCGGCACGATGCCGATATACACCGTTGACGTGTTGAACGGCATCGTTCCCCAATACAACGGCAGTGGCACTTGCTGCCCCTGCCAGTTATAGATATACTGGCTGGAGAAACCGAAGAACGAAGGGACAAGAAGCGTGAGCAGCTCCACCGGATTGAACGACCAGTTCGTGGCGTACTCCCACGTCAGTCCGCCTTTTGCCCCTGCCGTTCCGCCGCCGCGAATCGAGAACTGCGCGTACTCATAGACGGAAAGATAGATGTACGAAGCAATGCACAGCCCGATGACCAGCGCTCCGACGAACAGAGCGGTCTTCTTCGGAATCAGGAGCTTGTCCTCCTTGAAATCGCGGACGATGTGGTAGAGAAGATAGAAGCCGAGGACAATGAAAACGTAGTACACAATCTGCATGTGATTGGTCAGCAGCAGCGTGCCGATCGCCGCCGAAAGAAGACCGAAGCTCAACACATCACGACGCTCGAACACCAAGTGTGTCAGTAGAAACACCAGCGGCAGGTAGCTGACCGCCATCAGCTTGGAGCCATGCCCCTCGGCCGCAAGCCCGATACCGTACGGACTCATCATAAACGTGATTGCCCCAAGCAACGCAGCAATGCGCGAGAGGTTCCAGGTTCTCAACAACAGAAACAGGAACACGCCGCAGAAGAGATAGTACACCGGAAACCAACTCCATTTGCCGTTGAGGTAAAAGAGCTTCAGCACGCTTACTACCACAGCTTGTATATAGCTGACGTCGTGCGGAATATAGTGTACGTTACCGAAGGTCGGCATGCCGCTGAAGAAGTGCGGCATCCAGAGCGGGTCTTCACCCTCGTTCTTGCGAATCTCATCTCCAACTCTCGCGTAGGTGATGGCGTTGGCAGTATCCCCGCTCGTGGAAAACGCTCCGTCCTCGAATACGATCCCGCGAAAGAGAATGAGCGTGATGAGATAGAGGACTCCGACGCACAGCAGGTCTTGTTTCAGCGGCGAGAGATGGGAAAAGAGCGAGCTTTGTTTTGGCTCGCGAACAGAGGAAGGCTTCCTGGTTTTTGCCATAGGGTACGTGAGTGTGAAGCTACGCCAACAGCGAAAGAAGTTTTTGAGAAAACTGCTCGCGATCGAACGCCCGGAACCGTTCCCTCGCCTTCGTCTGCATTGCAGCAAGAAGCTTCTGGTCAGCGAGAAGGTGAAGAGAAAGCTCGACAAGCTCGTCCACGCTGTTCCAAAGATAGCCAGATTCGCCGTGCGAAACAATTTCTTTTTGTCCGCCGCGGTTGATCACGACCGGAACACAACGTGCGGACATGGCTTCGAGCGTGGACATGCCGAAATGCTCCGCGCGCTCAGGATGCTTCCTCTCGTCAACGCCGTACCCTGCGGCATGCCAGAAGAGTGTCGCCTCGTTGTAATGCCGCTTCAACTCTTCGTAAGGCGCGTTGATGTGGAAGTACACCGGCAGACCCCGCACTGCTTCACGGAGTTCCTCGAGATACCTCTGCGAAGCAACGTCGTCGCCGCAGCTTCCCACCAGCCTGTACATCCACGTTGTGTGCGGAAGTCGGGCATGCAGCTTCTTGAATGCTTCAATGAGAATGTCGTATCGCTTGTCGTTGTAGAGGCCGCGAAAGAACCTGCCGACGCTGAGAATCACCCGCTCCTTTGGCGTGCCCTGGATGAGGAAATCGTCAATCGGTGGCTCGAGCACGGTGGA
>CAZIKE010000174.1:0-5501 GCA_964539775.1 uncultured Chitinophagales bacterium | reverse complement strand
AGCCCGCAGCGTTGTGAGGGAATGTGCGGGGTCGAGTGCATCACTCTGAGAGAGAAAAGGAAAGTCCAGAATGGGATCGCAGCAACTTCTACTAATCGTCGTCGGTGTGGTGCTCATCGGCATCATGATTGCCGTCGGCATGAGTATGTTCAAGGATCAGACTGCATCTCAGAACCGTGATTCTATTTCGAACGATCTTGTTCACTTTGCCGTGCAGGCGCAGAAATACTGGCGCAGACCGCTTGTGCTGGGAGGCGGCGCTTACTCATACAACGGGCTGACCCTCTCGCACATCGTAAAGAACGCGACCAACGCCAACGGCGTGTACCAGCTCATCCCCGATCCCGTTGGTGCGAGCGATTCGTCCGTGGTACTGGTCGGTACAGGCTTCAACACCGGCCAGGATGGTGCCACGCCCGTCAAGGTACAGGTAACGGTCTGGCCCGACAGCATATACATGGAAACCCTCAATTAGGGTTTGATCATCTCCGCGACTGTGCCGGTCGCGCACATAAGTCAGGTAACTCCTCCGGATACTCCGCTTGTGTTTTGCTATGTGGGGGACTTAGTAAGACGTGCAGGGGAGGAAAACGGGGGAGCTTGCCTTTTCGGTGTAGGAATTCACTTCAGTGATCGGAGAATGCTATGCCCGAGTTCAGAATCGAAGGAATGACTGCAGACGGCAAGCCGCTGCAAGGTTTATTGGAAGCAGAGACGCTGAAAGCCGCCAAAAGCAAGGCGGCACAGATGGCGGCTCAGCGACGGTTCAAGCTGCTGAACGTTGTCCCGCGGGCGACGTGGGTGTACAAAGTGCAGCGCGGAACGGACAAACCGATTACTGGCGAGCAGAAGGCTTTCACCAAAGGCGAAGTGGAAGAAGCGCTGCAGAAGATGGGATACCGTGTCATCAGCGTGCAAAAGCGGTTCTTCGATTTCAAACCGAAGCCTCCATCCTCCGAGATTGTTACGTTCGTGCGCGTCAGTGCCGATCTGATCCGCCAGAAGCTGCCCTTCAACGAAATCATGCAGCTGCTGGTAAACGACATCCAGAACAAGACCTTGCGCGATACACTCAAGGACATCAACGCCGAACTGAAGCAAGGGAAGGACAGTGAGCGTGCATTTGTCAAACACGAAGCCGTCCTGGGCAGGTTCACTGCACACATGTTGGGTCTTGCGTCCAAAAGCGGCAATATGGCCGATATCTACGAAAGCACGGCAAAGTTCCTCGAGCGTCAGGCAGAATTCAAGAAGAATTTGAAAAGCGCACTCATCATGCCTGTCGTAACGCTCATTGTGCTATTCGGCGCGGTCGTGTACTACGTCGGCTATATCTTTCCGGCGACGGCCGGCTTGTTCCGCAAATTCGGCATCGAGCTTCCGCCGATGACCGCGGCGACCATGGCCTTGAGCGATTTCATCGTGGAGAACATCGGCATCATTCTTCTCGTCACGGTTATCCCCACCATTCTCGCCGTCAAGTGGTTCTCGACGGAGAAAGGACGCTTTGTGCTCGACCGATATATCTGGAGGGTCCCCATCATCGGTCCGCTGATGCACAAGAGCAGCATCGAGATTTTCTGCCGTGTGTTCTACGCTCTCTACAGCGGCGCCGGAGAAAATATCGAAGTCATCCGCATGGCCGCGGAAGCGTGCGGCAACAAGTACATGGAGCATCAGATCAAGACCATTGCTCTGCCGCTGATGACGCAAAAAGGCGCCGGCATCACTGAAGCGTTCGAGGCGAGCGGCGTGTTCACGAAAACGGCCTTGTCACGCTTCCATTCGGGTGCAGAAACGGGAACCGTGAAGCACACGGCACTGCAACTGGCGGAGTACTATGAGAAGGAGACCTCGTACAAAATGCGCAATGCGATCGACTACATCCAGGTGCTCATTTCCATGATCATCATGATTGTGCTGACGGCGCTGACGATCGTCTCGTCCGAAACGGCAACCGTGCGTCCCAAGAACCCGGCGCTGGGCAACGTCGTGCAACAAGCGTCCGTGAATGCCATGGGCTGAGCGATGTTTCTCGACCCCCATAAGAGAACGAACAATGGCAACAGTCGATATCACCGACAAAATTGGCTTCACACTTCTTAAGAAAGGAATCATTGACTACGAGACACTGGAGAAATCTCTCAAGGTCAAGGAATCGGAAGGAAAGCGGAACAGACGAAACCTGGGGCAGATCCTCGTCCAGGATTTCCTTGTCGATCACGATACCGTCTTCAAGGAGGTTGCCGAGCTGTATGCCTTTCGCGAAGTCCGTCTTGACGAGGAGAACCTCGACAAGCAGCGATTAGAGTTCATCCGGAAACTCATCGATGCGTTGCCCGACACCGCGCGGGGCATGCTCACCCAGGCGCGCATGCTGCCGCTGAAGTACGACGACCGCCAGCCCGACAAACTCGTCATCGTTGCCGCCGACCCAACCGATCGCCGCATTCCGCTGGTGGCGCGGAACTTCAACGCGAAGAAGTACGAAGTTGCCTACACCCGGCTCGGTCCCTTACAGCGACTCATCGAGCAGGTGGTACCTGTCGAGAACGAATTCCTCCGTCAGCTCGAAACCACCGCAAACCAATCGTTTGATATCAAGGAAGAAGAGAACGCCTTCGATGAGGAGGCCCTCGAGGCTGAGATCAGCAAGAGCGCGCTGGTAAATTTGGTGGAGGGATGCCTCGTGGAAGCGGTGCGGCAAGGCGTCAGCGACATCCACATCGTGCCCAAAGAAGGGAACAGAACCGAGTTCTGGTTTCGCGTGGACGGCAATCTTCAGCTCTGGCACGCGCAGGAAAACACGTTGCCCGAAGCGATCGCTGCGGTGGTGAAAGACCGCGCGAAGAACGTGGACCGATTCGAACGCGAGATGGCGCAGGATGGGTTCATCCAGCGTTCCATCGACGACCATATGATTCGCTTCCGTGTCTCGATCATGCCCATGGTGGGAAGCGAATTCAAGCACAAGTACGAAAGCATCGTCATCCGCGTGCTGGATGACCGGAAGGTGATCACGGATCTCAACAAGCTGGGTCTGCAAGGTCCGACGATGGAGGCGTTCAAGAAAGCCATCAATAAACCGCAAGGTATCGTGATCCTGACGGGGCCGACAGGCAGCGGCAAGAGTACAACGCTTGTTGCCGCACTGCACGCCGTCATCGATCCGACGGTGAACGTCCTGACGGTCGAGGAGCCGGTGGAGTACATCATCAAGGGTGCGCGGCAGTTGAAGATCAGTCCGAAGATGAACTTCGACGCGGCCATCCGCGGCATTCTCCGTCACGATCCCGACATTGTGCTCGTCGGTGAGATGCGCGACAAGGCAACCGCGGAGATCGCCATCAAGCTTGCGAACACCGGGCACCTGACCTTTTCGACGCTCCACACCAACGATGCACCGAGCGCCGTCTCCCGCTTGTACAAAATGGGCATCGAGCCGTTCCTGATCGCCTACGCCATCAACATCATTGTCGCGCAACGCCTGATCAGAACCCTGTGCAAGTTTTGCAAGCGGCCGATTCTTCCCGACGAACTGGATCGTGAGGTGTATCTGAAGTTCGGCTTCACCGAAGAGGATTTGGAAAAACACACCCTCTATGAAGCAGTGGGGTGTGAACACTGCAACAACGGGTACAAGGGCCGGGCCGCCATTCATGAAGCGTTGTATTTTACCAAGACCATCCGGTCCATGATTGTGAAATCCGGCAGCGACGTGGACGAAGAAGCGATCCGTGAGCAAGCAATCAAGGACGGGATGTGGACGCTGCGGCGTTCCGGGATCGAGCGCATCAAGAGTGGTGTCACAACACTGGAAGAAATTGCTTCGGCAACTGCGGACGATTAACAGGACGGAGAGGACGAGTCCATGATTGATATTGGCATCCAAACGCTGCGGGACCTCGCACGCGCCATCCCCGCTACTGCCCCCGGGGTTGAACGTCAAATGCTCATCGGCGAGCTGATTGGCAAGGCGTCGCCCGCCGAACGGACGGCGCTCCGCAAGCTGCTCGATACCATCCTGGTGCGCATGCAAAAGATCAACGCGTCCGACATCGACCTTGGCGGTTACGGTACGAAGGGATATATCTGGTATCGCGTATACGGAGACAAGAAACCCGACCTCGAACTTCCGCTGCTGACGCCCGACGAGGCAAGCATGCTCATCCAGTGTGTGCTGGTCGAACGCCAGCGACTGTTCCTGTATGAAAATCGCAATCTCGATTTCTCCTATACCGTGATGCAGGATGAGACGATGTATCGCTTCCGCGCGGACGCATACTTCGATCTGGATCAGCTTGCGCTCAACATGCGTGCGATCAGCTCCACGGTGCGCCCCTACAAGAATCTTGAGTTCCACCCGAACGTGACGAAGGCGTTGAGCCTGGCCTACTCTTCGCAGGGTCTGACGCTGGTCACCGGCATCACCGGCTCGGGCAAAAGCTCGACGCTGGATAGCATCATCGACGCGAACAATCACTCGGTCGACGCCCATATCGTGATCATCTCTTCCCCTATTGAGTACATCCACAAACCCGACCGCTGCATTATCCGTCACCGGGAGGTTGGGCGTGATGTGCTTTCCTTCAAAGATGGGGCTATTCAAGCGCTGCGGCAGGACCCGGATATCATCGTCATCGGAGAAATGCGCGATCCGGACACGATCTTCACGGCACTAGAAATCACCGACAGCGGGCACAAGGTGTTCTCGACCCTTCATACGGCTTCTGCCGTCGAAACCATTGATCGGGTTATTGGCGAAGTGCCGCCCATCGAACAGGAACGCGTGCGCTTGCGGCTCGCTGATACGCTTAGCTGCGTCATTTCCCAGAAGCTCGTCCCGACACTTGACGGTAAGTTGACACTCGCCAAGGAGATCATGCTCATGATTCCCTCCGTGCGTGCAGCCATCAAGAACAATAACACGGGAGAAATCTATCAGATGATGGCTGAATCGGCCGATTTGGGGATGGTGACTCTGGAACAGGATTTGAAACGACTGTACCTGCAGAAACGCATCTCTCTGGAGACGGCGATGGTAAGCGCCAATAACAAGCGACGTTTGCAACAAATCCTGAATGCCAATGCCATCGGCGACTGAACGGGGGAGGAATTTCTGGACAGATGAGTAATAATAGTCACCACACAACAGCATAGGAACACGCCGGTATGGCTCTCTTTGGCGGTGGCAAGTCGGTTGTAGGAGTGTTCGTCGACGGTCTCGACGTCAAGCTTGCGCGGTTAACCTCCCGGCGCGGGAAAATTGTGGTCGAGGAACTGCGTTCTGCAACGCTGGTGTCGAAACTGGAGGAACGTAAAACCACAGAGGCGGCAGTTCAGCTCGGCGATGAGAAGGATCCGTTCAAGCTCCCTGAACTCGAGACGACGGTTGCTTCTCCGATGAGTGGACAAGAGGACAACAACGCGGTGTTGTTGGGACTGCTTTCGCCCTTGAAGCCGAAGTCCTATTCCCTTGCCTACAGCATCTCGGAACCCTC
>CAZIKE010000173.1:0-5582 GCA_964539775.1 uncultured Chitinophagales bacterium | reverse complement strand
CAGACTTCTTCTCCGTCGAATCTTCGCACAAGAAGAATCACAAGGTGAACGTAATGCAACCATGGATGATATTCGTGACGGCGGCGGTGCTGGCGCTATTGGCACATTGTCACGGTGCTGCCGGGACGCAGACCTCCGTGACAATCCATCATCCCCCACTCCTCTTGATTTCCTTCGCTTCAACAATTCTCATCCCCCGAGGGGGCTTTTCTACTGCATCCGCAAGTGCACGCACCATCTGGCCAATCGTTACAAGTCCCAACCGGCGTGCCTGTTCGCGCGTCGCCGGAATCCTCTCCAGCACCCAATAGATGGGCTTGAGCAGAGAGGGCCAACGATGCCCGGGTCCCAACACGTACCACGGACGCACAATGGTTGCGTTCATGCCGCTTTCGCGGAGCAACCGCTCCCCCTCGGCGCGCACGGCAATGTAGTCCTTCATGACAGGCGCAGGTTGAGCGACACTCACATACACAAAGTGGCTGATGCCTACCGATGCTGCAGCAAGCACGGACTGTTGTATCGAGACAAGATCAATGGAGCGGAAGAGTTCCGCCTTTGCAGGACTTGGATGGGCAACGCCAACGAGATGAACAAACGTATCGGCAGGAACGATGTGATGGAGAAATGTCGAAGCCTCGAGCGCGTTGCCACGAATGACTGTACACCCGGTAGGGAGTTTGTGTTCGGAACCTTCGCGCACCAACGCCCTCACCGCATGCCCTCGTGCAAGCAGTTGCGGTATCAACCGACTGCCGATGTAGCCTGAGCCTCCGGTGACGAAAATTGTATGTTGCACGTTCGAAAAGACAAAGGATGAGCAGCGACTCGTCACCTACCAATACGAAAGCAACCGGGCACCAGGATTCTCCTTCAGGCGGCATTATGAAGGAGAGGAGGATCGTGCCTACGGAGTCACGCCTGCCCGATGCTTCACCACCCGCGCCTCGGCCATGAAAATCACCTCCTCGGCGATATTCGTAGCAAGGTCGGCAACGCGTTCGAGGTTTCTGCTGATGCGTATCAGCTCAAGCGCTTCGCTGATCGTGTCGGGACTCTTCTGCATGATCTCCACGAGGTCGTTAACAATTTTCCTGTTGAGGTCGTCAATCGCGTCGTCGCTGTTGAGCACAGTGCGGGCAAGCTCGGGATTGATCTGGATAAACCCGTCGATTGCATCACGCAGCATCGCCTTCGTGATGTCGGCCATCTGGGGAATGTCGATCAGCGGTTTGACGGGAGGATGATCGGCGCACTTGATGGCCGACTCGGCGATGTTGACAGCGTGGTCGCCGATGCGTTCGAGGTCGTTATTGATTTTCAAAGCAGCAAGAATGAAGCGTAAATCCGTCGCCACCGGCTGTTGCAGCGCGAGAATGTCAATGACCGCATCATCGATCTCGATTTCCAGGGCATTGATGCGTTGCTCTCTGGCGATCACCTGCTCGGCAAGCTGTTTATCTCTCTGCAGCACTGCCCGGATGGAATCCACAATGGCCTCTTCCGCAAAACTGGCCATCTTGATCAGATTGGTCTTGAGCATTTCCAGCTCTTGCACAAAATGCCGTTGCATGATGTCTTCCCGCTGAATTATCCGAACCGCCCGGTAATGTACTCTTCCGTGTGTTTCTTCTCCGGCGTGGTAAACATTCGTTTGGTCTCGCCAAATTCGATCAGCTCACCCAGATAGAAGAATGCCGTGAAGTCGCTGACCCGCGCCGCTTGCTGCATGTTGTGAGTAACGATAACGATGGTATAGTTCTGCTTCAACTCGTAGATCAACTCCTCGATTTTCGCCGTGGCAATCGGATCGAGGGCACTGGCCGGTTCGTCCATGAGCAGGACTTCGGGATCGACGGCAAGCGCGCGGGCGATGCACAGTCGCTGCTGCTGCCCGCCGGAAAGTGCAAGGCCGCTTTTCTTCAGATCGTCCTTCACCTCATCCCAGAGTGCTGCGCGACGCAAGGAGCGTTCGACAATTTCATCCAACTGCTTCCTCTCACGCACGCCGTTGATGCGCGGGCCGTAGGCAACGTTATCGTAGATGGATTTGGGAAAGGGATTGGATTTCTGGAAGATCATCCCGACTCGCTTGCGTAATTCGACCACATCCACACCATTGTCGTAGATGTTCACGCCGTCGATCAGCACCGTTCCCTCGATCGTGACGCCGTCAATCAAGTCGTTCATGCGGTTGAGCGTGCGGAGGTAGGTGGACTTGCCGCAGCCCGAGGGACCAATAAATGCGGTCACGCGATTGGAGGGAATCTGCATGCTGATGTTCTTCAGTGCCTGCTTTGTGCCGTAGAACAGATTGAGATCCTGCGTGATAATTTTGGTGGATAACAGAGTCATGATGAACGACTATTGAATTTGCCGCGACCGGACACGCGACCGCAGAACGATCGCCGATAAGTTAAGCACAAAGGTCAACATGAGCAACACCAGCGTCGTGGCGTATTGAATCCCTTTCGTGGCCTCGACGTTGGTGGATTGTGTGGACATAATGTAGATGTGATAGCCGAGATGCATGAACTGACTGGAAAGAGAGTCCGGCAGTTCGGGAAGGAAGTACGCCGCACCGGTAAAGAGAATCGGCGCTACCTCTCCTGCGCCGCGACTCACCGCGAGAATGCCGCCGGTGAGGATGCCGTTCAGCGAGTTGGGAAGGACCACCTTCCACACCGTCTGCCACCGCGTTGCGCCGAGCGCAAAGCTCGCCGCTCGCAACTCCTGCGGCACACTCCTGATCGCTTCCTCCACCGAAACAATGACAACCGGCAACGTCAGCAGCGCCATGGTAAGGCTTGCCCAGAGAATGTTCGGCTGCGCCCAGCGCAGCTCGATGCCATCGGTCAACATCCTATCCATACCCGCGCCGACGAACTGAACGAAGAAGCCAAGCCCGAACAAGCCGAAGACGATGGACGGTACGCCCGCAAGTGTGTTGACCGCAAAGCGTATCGAACGTGCAACGACCGAACGCTGACTCGCATACTCGCTGAGATACAGTGCCGTGATCGCGCCTGCGGGAACGCCGGCAATCGACATGAGCAGGACCAACAGCACCGTACCGACCATGGCTGGAAAGATGCCGCCCGCAGTCATCCCATCTTTCGGCGGGGACGTGAGGAACTCCCAGCTCAGCGTATCCTTCCCACCAAGGAAAATGGTGAGAGACATAAAGACCATCGCCCCCACAATCACGACTGTAGCCACCGCACTGGAACCGATGACCCACATGCCCATGATGCGTCGCTTCAGCGGCATGTCAGGATCCCCGGAACCGTTTGAGCAGACGCTGCCGAATGTACACCTCGGCCACGGCGTTGAGGACAAACGTGAACACGAACAAGATGGCCCCGATAAAAAACAGAACGTGGTAATGGGTATCGCCAAACACGACCTCCGCCATCTCGGCACCAATCGTCGCGGACATGGTGCGCACGGGTTCAAGGATACTCCACGACACCAACGCCGCGTTCCCTGTCGCCATCAACACAATCATCGTTTCGCCAAAGGCGCGACCGAAACCGAGCAGGATCGCCGCAAAGACTCCGGGCGTTGCAGCGGGCAGTGTCACGAACAGCGCCGTTTGCCAGCCCGTAGCACCTAAGGCGAGGCTTGCCTCTTTCATGAACTTCGGCACGGCATTCAGCGCGTCTTCAGCCACGGTGTAGACGATAGGGGTTACGGTAAGCGCCATCGCTATGCCGCCCAGCAGGACGTTCAATCGGTACTGGTACCCGAAGGTCTGCTGCATGACCGTGGCAAGCGATACGAGTGCGAAGAACCCAATGACCACGGAGGGAAAACCTGCAAGCAACTCGATCACGGGTTTGATGAATTCCCGAAGCCAACGAGGTGCAAATGCCGACGTGAAGATGGCGGCAAGAATCGCCAACGGCGCGGCGATCAGCAATGCCACAACGGTAACCTTGAATGAACCAACCACCAACGGAATCAACCCGTACTTCGGCGACGAGCTGATGGGCTGCCATGTGACGGACAGCAGATTTCCCAACGTCGCATCACCGGATACGGCATCGATGCTCTCTGCACTGCGAGTTCGTGCATGCAAGTCACGCGCCCCTTCACCCAATGCTTCTTCACCATACGTCTCTATCCCGCCTACCTGTTGCGTGGCTTGAGCAGTATCTTCCTTCGCAAAGAACAATGGCACGGCTTCACGAAAGACAAAGACGAAGATGAGGACGATCGTTGCAAGCGAAGTGAATGCGACCGCGGTGACCAGCTTTTCGGCAAGAAACTCATCCCACCGGAAACGCTTCTTCAACACCGCCGCAGTGATCTGCGACGGACGCGTCGGCGCTGTGGCCTCGCGCAGAGGCAACGTCACCGAAACGTCTTCCTTGTCCGCAGCCGTGCGTTCCAATACCTCAACCATTCCTATCGAATCGGGAAATACCCCACCTCACTCACGACTTTTTGTCCTTCGCTGCTGAGGATCCAATCAATGTACTCCTTGAGTACGCCCGTGGGCTTCGTACGGACGTACATGTACAGGAACCTGCTCACGGGATATTTGCCGCTGCGGATGTTGTCCATCGTCGGCGCGTACGCAGGTGACTTCTCATCTGCTTTGATAGGTAACTCCCGGATTCCTTTCCCGTAGGCAGCGCCGCCGTAACCAATGCCGGCTTTATCCTTCGCAACCGCATTCACCACCGCCGCCGTGCCGGGCATGTTCTGCGCAGTAGCAGCGAAATCCTCTCCGTTCAACACGTTATCTTTAAAGTACACGTACGTGCCGGAGTTGTTCTCGCGGCTGTAGAGGATGATTTTCTGGTCGCGGCCGCCAACCTGCTTCCAGTTGGTGATCTTGCCTTGGTAGATGTCTTTGAGTTGCTGCATCGTCAACTCCTTGATCGGGTTGTCGGTGTTCACGTACACAGCAAGTCCGTCGAGTGCACACTTGATTTCCACGCCGCGTGTGCCCCACTTTTGCTGCAGCAGGTCGCGCTCCGATGGCTTGATGGGGCGCGAGGAGTTACAGATGTCCGTCGTCCCGTTGATCAGTGCGGAGATCCCCGTGCCGGATCCTCCGCCCGTTACCTGGATCGTCACGTTCTTGTGCGTTGCCATATATCGCTCAGCCCACCGTTGCGCGAGGATGACCATTGTGTCCGAGCCTTTGACGGTGATTTTTTCTTCAGCGAGAAGTGTAGCTGCTCCGAGCAGCGCGACTACGAGGAATCCTGATTTGTTCATAACGATCTCCTTGGTTGTTGTCCATGCCCGAGGGGGACTTCCCACGGCGGCAGCCTTCCGGATTGGCACCTACAAAAATCTACACAACACAGGTCAACTCCACGTAAAAGCAATGTTAAGAAAACGTAAAGCCACGGAACGGCAGAAATCTGGATATGGCTGAACTGCGCTTCCCGGAAGCCCATAGCCCATAGCCCCGACATTCATGTCGGGGTTTGCAGATGCCGAAACCATTTTTTCCCCGGGCGAGTGGCTTCAGCCGCTTTCGTTTGTGCACACCGCGTGTAGAGACACGGCATGCCCTGTCCTGATTGCTGCGCATGTGTGTCGAATCAGGAGATTCGGCCTAC
>CAZIKE010000172.1:0-5633 GCA_964539775.1 uncultured Chitinophagales bacterium | reverse complement strand
CAGGGTGGCTTATACCCGGGTGGAGTGAACGTGCGGCCTGCACGGCACGACTCAGCCGGACGTGCATTCAGTGCGCTCGTTCTTCCGCGCGACACGGCCGGGAATGTGGACATGACCGCCGGCAAGATTGTTCTGCTCTCCATCGGCATGTCGAACGCAACACAGGAGTTCTCCGTGTTCAAGCAGCTTGCCGATGCAGACACGACGAAGAATCCGAAGTTGGTGATCGTCGATGGCGCGCAGGGCGGACAGACCGCGGCCATCATCTCCGATCCCAATGCGCAGTTCTGGCGGGTGATCGACCAGCGGTTGGCCGCCGCCGGCGTGACGCGCACACAGGTTCAGGCCGCCTGGGTGAAAGAAGCCAACGCACGCCCCACCGAAGGGTTTCCTCGTCATGCACAGATTCTGGACAGCCAGTTCGTGCTGATCGCCCGCATTCTCAAACAGTTCTATCCCAACATCAGACTTGCCTATTGGTCGAGCCGAACCTATGGCGGCTACGCCACGACGACTCTCAACCCGGAGCCCTACGCGTACGAGTCGGGCTTTGCGGTGAAATGGACCATTACGCGGCAGATCAACGGCGACACGGCACTGAGCTACTCCGATCCACAGCCCCGCGCTCCGTGGCTTGCGTGGGGGCCATACCTGTGGGCCGATGGACTTGTCGCGCGCAGCGACAGCTTGATTTGGTTGTGTGATGATTTCGTTCCCTCCGATCGTACACATCCATCGGCTTCGGGACGGATGAAGGTTGCACAGATGCTCTTGAAGTTCTTTAAGAACGATTCGACAACGAGACGATGGCTCCTGCGACCGGAAGCAACGTCCGTCGAAGAACAACCGGCGCGACGCTTTGCTCTTTATCCCAATTACCCCAACCCGTTCTCCGCCAGAGGCGGATCCACTTCCGGCGGAAACCCAACAACCACAATCCGATTTGTTGTGGGGACGCATAGCCGTACGTCCCTACGAGTGTACGATATCCTCGGACGGGAAGTCGCGACCCTTGTGAACGAAGAGAAACCTGCAGGCTCCTACTCTGTGTCCTGGGATGCCCGCCAAACAAACGGCGGGCAGGCCACTGGAATGGCAAGTGGCGTGTATCTGTACAGGCTGGAATCCGGTGGCTTTTCGGAGACAAGAAAGCTGATCCTGTTACGATAACGACGAATGCCCTCATCGTCGGCAGGCTCCTGCATGAGCTTTCGCCTTTCTCAGCTCACAACGGCACGCAGATGCCTCGCGCGGCTTTGAAGCCCATCGCGCAGGGGAGTTGGATAGCGCGGTGACAATACTCCACGGCTGTAGCCTATCCGGGGGCTCGGTCCATTCCATCCGCAAACGCGTTCATGAAGCATGTTCTCCTGCGACCATCATGCCACGGTCACCCCTCCACTCCATAGGAAGTTCCCATCATCCAACTTATACCACACGGGATTGCCGTTAACCGGCTCGCCGTCGTTGATGCGCGCGGCGTACGTGAGCTTCGTTCCGGCCGGCACCGTACGCACCAGCGGCGAGCGTGTGTGGGGTGCCCCACTTCGGATGTTCAATCGTGAGATGACCGTCAAGGTTCCTTTCTTCGGACCGAGTACCGTTTCCGGAAGTATACCGCCGCAGGCGGTGAATTCATCCGCGACATCGCGCAGGAGTTGCTCGTAGGTACGCCGGCTGTGCGCAAGTCCCGTCACGGGATCTGTCTTGCGCAGCGGATCCAGAAAGAAATGCCCGACGATGGCTTTTCGCGGATCGAGCGTGAAGCGGTAGCAGATGTAGGCCATCACCCATACGTAGCGGTTGTATGCTTCATCCGCGTTGATGTTCGTGCCGTAACAGTACTCCACGCCGATGGCCGTGTCATTCGCATTGTAGCCGTAGAGGTTGTTGTCGGCAACGACGCCGTAGAGCACGTGCCAGGCCTTCTCCGGAGTTCCGGTGAGCGCGGGAACGCATTCGATGATCTCACGGTCGTCCACAAACAGGTGTGCCGATGCACTCATCTCGTTCACCGAGCTTTGATAGTATCGGACGTTGCTGTGTGCGGTCGAGTTCGGGTTGCCGGTATCGTGTGCGACGATAAACTTCACCGTCGGCGAGATGAGCTTGCCCGACCGACGCTTTGTGCCGGCGGCGAGATAACGAGGTACGACCCGATATTTCTCTTTGAATGCCATGATCTCCTCCTTCGATTATCCCACTGCCGGAGGGAGCGTTTGGACAGGTCCGAGTGCTTGCGGTGCGACCGGACGCGGTGTTTCTTCGGCGGGGGCTTCGCTGCGCGCTTCTGCACGCCCACGTAAGCGCTCTTTCACACCGACTAACGTCTTGAGAATATCATACCAGAATGGCGCACCCAAACCCACAAGCAGCGTCATGCCAAACCAGCCAAAGAAGTTCCGCTCGAGTGCATCCCATACCATTCCCACGTTCGATGGGAGCGGCGTGCCGCTCGGTGAGTTCCAGCGCATGATCGTGTACGACTGTCCGTAGACCAGCGAGTCAATGCGACGGATGTTGGATTGAAGAGCGGCGAGGGCTGCGGAGTCAGCAACCTGCTGCACCACCTCCCCGCCTTCGGCAGTCCGGACGACGATCAGGGAATCCCGCGGCGTCGCGGCAAGGCGTTCACCCAGGCGGACAGCCATCTCGCGCAACACCTTGTTCGTCGAAAACTCCCGGTAAATCTCGAACAGGTTGGCGTTCAACCACACCACCACCAGCGCGCTGAGGATGTAAGCCCACAGTCGCATGCGCCGCTCGTAGTGATCCTGGAACGCCTTCAGCGTCGCATCGTACCAGCGTTCGACATCAAGGCGTGCCTGCTGCAGGAACGTGATGTTCTTCGCTGCGAGCTCCTTCTCTTCGGCCGTGAGCTTCGACGCGTCGGCCGTCTCCATCGCCGAAGTGTCGAAAAGATCGCCGACTGTTCTAAGGAACTCGTCCTTCTTCATCGTCTCAATCATTGCGAGATCGTTGTAGCCGATACTGCTCAACCGGCCGGCAATGTTCTGCACAAGTTCCTTCACGTCACGATGCCTCTGTGCAAGCCGCTCATACTGCATCTTCACCGGCATGAGGCTCGGTTTGTACTCGACGCGGGCGAACATGGCAAACAGCTCCCGTTCCATGAATTTCGATTTCATATTGAAGAGTTGTTTGACGATTTGCTGAAGGGCCTGCACGATGAGGCTCAACACCAACACCACCGTGACTGTAGCGATTATGCTATCGATGATCTCGAACACGAGGCACCTCCATGTGTGGTTGGGGGAAAGTAGATGAAGCTGTGGGTTCTACGAACTTGTCGTTTGTTAACCGGCACGCTGTTCTCTGCGGCTCCGCCGGCCCGTCTCCGACGAGGCTCGCCTCCGCCGGCCCGTCTCCGACGAGGCTCGGCTCCGCCGGCCCGCAGGTGGTTCGAGGGTTCGGAACGAACACGTGCCGTAGGATAGGCAATGAGCAGGAAAGGTGCAACTCTATCGGGCCCGGCAGGCCGGGGCAATCGGCCTTCGCGACTCGGCCCCTTCCGTCGCCAACCCGTTGTCTCGGCACACCTTCGTGATGAAGCGTATGCGCAGACTCGTTGCAGGAAAGCCGCGGTGGCAAACAGGTGGGAAATTGTACCAACACCGGTACATCTCCGAAACCCTCGCAATACTCGCTCTTCCATATTGCTCCTCGCACACGAAGCACAACCAAGGACCACGGGATAGCGAGCGATCGAACTTGCCCGAAATTTTTTTTGCCCCCTCTTGCATTTTTCCTTGCGGTGCTGTACTTTGCGCCGTGCATTCTGCCTGCGCTGAACGCGTTCCGGTACCCCAACCCTTGGAGCGTGAAGCGAGAGGAATAGCCCAAACCCAAGGAGATAGCGATGCCAGCCCATCCACTGTCGTTTTCTCCCACACCATCTCTGGTGCCGCAGAGGCCCGAAGCGCCGCGGGTAAGAGAGAAGCCTCCGAATACATCCAAACCGCCCTGGCTGTTCGAGACCCTGCGCCGCGAAATGCTCTTGCGAAACTACAGTCACAAGACAATCACGGCATACACCAGTTGCATCCGCTCACTTGTGAAGCACTCCTACCAACGCCACCCACGAGAGCTAACCAACGAAGACCTGCGAGCATTTCTCATCCACCTGATCGAACACAACCAATGGGCAGCTTCGAGCGTTAACCAGATGATCAACGCACTGCGATTCCTATACATTGACCTGTACAAGCGGACAATGCAGCTTGACAACCTTCCACGACCCCGAAAAGAGCGGAAGCTGCCCGAGATTCTCAGCGAGGGGGAAGTGCTGAAGATTTTCGACGCAATTGACAACCTGAAGCATAAAACAATTTTGATGTTGATATATTCGGCAGGCTTGCGCGTAGGCGAAGTTGTCCGCATTCGAATAAGCGATGTTGATGAGCAGCGAGGGCTCATTCATCTTCACAAGGCAAAAGGAGCGAAGGACAGATACACGATACTTTCGACGTCGTTTTTGGGAACGCTCGCTGAGTACTTACGCGAATACCGCCCGAAGGAATTTTTGTTTGAGGGACAGGGCGTACGACGCCATTACTCGGAGCGAAGTGTTCAGCACATTTTCGAGCGAGCAGCTAACGCGGCGGGAATCTTGAAACAAGTATCGGTGCATACGCTCAGGCATTCGTTCGCGACTCATCTGCTCGAAGCAGGGACCGATTTACGATATATTCAGGAACTATTAGGCCACAGCAATTCAAAAACAACGGAGATATATACGCATGTCAGCAAGAAGTCCTTAGGAAAAATTACAAGCCCGTTGGATAGAGTTCTAAAATCAAAATAGACGACACAGTGTCGCTTTTTATCCGACAGTGGAAGGATAGACGACACTGGAGTGTCGTACTTACGGTAGTTAGGCGTCATGGCCGCACTTTACAAAAACAAATCCACTCAACAACATTAGGGAGTTCAATATGAAACGGAAGTCACTATATTGCGCATGCGCGCTATTTGCATTATTTGTTTCTATTAGTCACGTGTGTGCACAAGAAAAAGAAGAAGAGAAGGAGGTACAACCATTTATTTTATCGTTCATGCCTGACTCTATGTCGTTCTACTATACATATACACAAGTATACGCCCATATCGTATCAATCTCTAGTCAACTTCTTGGAGACCCGACATCCGCAGCTATGAACGACCTTTGGGAAGAATTGCGGGAAGTCTGCAAGAAGAACAAATTTGACGGATTCATTGTCAGTCAGATTGTTTTCGCTAAGCCCTTTAATGAAGGGAAGTTGATTTGCTATGGAACGTTTTGGAAGAAAAAGCAGAAATGAGTATTCGCCATTTTGCCATTTGCAATCGTTCGGCGGATGAGGCTTAACTCTTAGTCGTGAGCGCTACTAGGGAAACAACACATTTTCCTCAATCAAAGGCGGGCCACGCCGCCTAACAAATGTGGCCACGACACTCACATCATTTGGTGAGACAATGTTAGGGCGCAGTTTGGCGCGACCATTAGAGTTCGTTCCATGCCCGCCTCATTTATGCCAAAAAAGAAAAGGCATTGAGGCGGGCACGGCGTGGCCACTGAACGTTATGCGTCATGGCCGCCCGCAGGAAGAAGTAGGCGGGATGGAAGGTGAAGC
>CAZIKE010000171.1:0-5704 GCA_964539775.1 uncultured Chitinophagales bacterium | reverse complement strand
CAAACAACGTTGCGCAGCATCCTTGGCCAATCGGAACTGGATGAGCTGCTTGCTGAACGGGAGAAGATCAACCAGAAGCTTCAGCAGATCATTGATTTCCAGACGGAACCCTGGGGGATCAAGGTGTCGAATGTGGAGGTAAAGCATGTGGATCTGCCATCGGAGATGCAGCGTGCGATGGCGCGACAAGCAGAAGCCGAGCGCGAACGCCGGGCAAAAGTCATTCACGCCGAGGGCGAGTTCCAGGCATCACAACGTCTGGCCGACGCCGCACAGGTGATCGAAAAGCATCCCACGGCACTGCAACTCCGCTTTTTGCAAACACTCACGGAAGTCGCATCGGAGAAAAATTCGACAACCATCTTTCCTGTTCCCATTGACTTGATCTCGCCATTCCTCGAAATGGTAAAGAAGAACAACAAGAAGTAGATGCCACAGGCGTAGCGGCTCCGCCGTGACCTCGGGGCCGCCGCCAGTTTTTCTTTCCAGAGAGAAATCCGTACCATTTCCGTGGCAGACAGACGCGGTTTCCTCTTGCAATGAACACTCTCCTGTACGGTCACAATACCGATGAACGGATCGTCGCCGTTCAGCAGAAAGACGAAAGGACGATGCGTGTCTACTTTCGCGAGGAGAACACCGTCCACTATGAAGACGCGCCGCTCTTCCCGTTCTTCTTCCTCGCCGACAAGAAGCTTCTTGAAGGCTTCCCGCAGAAGCACTGGCTGAAGCAGCTCGAAGGCACCGCCTACTATCAGCACCTCTGTGCGTTTGAAGAATGGGGCACGATGTGGGACGCTGTGCGCTTCATTCTCGACCAGTATGCCCGGCTGTACGATCAACGCAAGGAATCGTACACCGAGCTTGAGGAAATCTTCCTCTATGCCGATCCCGTAACGCAGTATCTGATGCAGAGCGGAAGAACCCTCTTCAAGGGGATGACGTTTCAAGAGGTCTACCGCATGCAGTTGGACATCGAGACGTATGCCGGTGGGACGCATCGCTTCAGTAATGCAAACAGGTCGAGCGATCGCATCATCCTTATCGCCCTTTCAGACAACAGAGGCTGGCAGGAAGTGCTCGATGGCAAGAAGAAGAACGAAAAGGAAATGCTGGCGGACCTGATTCAACTGATCCGGGAGAAAGACCCGGACGTTATCGAAGGGCACAACATCTTCAACTTCGATCTCCCCTACATCATGAAACGTTGCGAGATGCACAAGCTGCCCTTCGCCATCGGCCGGGACGGAAGTACGCCGCGCATGTTCGACACGCGGGCTTCCTACGCCGATCGGGCGTTCGCATACACTGCCGCCGACATTGCCGGCAGGCATATCATCGACACGATGCTGCTGCTGCAGAGCTACGACATGACGAAACGCAACATGGAGAGCTACGGTCTCAAGTACGCAGCGTCGTACTTTGGCCTCTCCTCCCCGCATCGCACGTACATTCCCGGCAACAAGATTTCGTGGTACTGGGACAACGATCCGCATACCTTGACGGCCTACGCACTGGATGACGTAACCGAAACGCGCAAACTCAGCGAACGGCTTTCGGGGACGGTGTTTTCGCTCACCCAGATGCTTCCCTTCAGTTACGGACAGGTAGCGCGGATCGGATCAGCCGCAAAGATCGAAAGCCTCCTTGTCCGCGAATACCTGCGCGCCCGGCAGGCAATTCCTCGACCCAGCGTCGGCATTCAAACTACCGGCGGCTACACCGACATCTTCGTGACAGGCATTCTCGGTCCCGTGCTGCACGCCGATGTCGAGTCGCTGTATCCCTCCATCATGATCAGCAAACAAATCGCACCTGCGTCCGATGTGCTCGGTGTGTTCAAGGAGCTCCTCGCCGTGCTCACCGCGTTCCGCATCGAAACAAAGCGAAAGATGAAACAGGCGAGGGATGACGATGAACGCTCACAGCTTGACGCTCTGCAATCATCATTCAAGATCCTGATCAACTCTTTCTACGGCTACCTGGGCTACGCACGAGGGTTGTTCAATGACTTTCAGCAGGCCGATGTCGTCACGACCACAGGGCAAGAGCTGTTGCGCGCGATGATCGATTTCATTCAGGCGGAACAGGGAACGGTCATTGAAGTCGATACGGATGGAATCTTCTTCGTCCCTCCCCCCTCAGTGCGGGGCGAGGAGGATGAAGTGAAGTTTGTAGAGCGTCTCTCGGCGTTGATGCCGGAGGGTATCACGGTCGCGCTCGATGGTCGTTACCAGAAAATGCTGAGCTATAAGATGAAGAACTACGCGCTGCTGGGGTATGACGGGAAGCTTCGCATCAAAGGATCGTCCCTCATTTCACGCAGCCTCGAGCGGTTCGGGCGTCAATACATCCGCCAGTGTATCGAGTGTTTGCTGAAAGAGGATATCGCCGGTTTGCATCGCTTGTATGTTGAGTACCGCAACGCCATTCTCGATCACCGGTTGGACGTAAGGGAGTTCGCGCGAACGGAGACACTGAAGGACTCGCTTGCCGACTACGAGCGCGGGGTGCACAACGAGCGACGGAACAAGAGTGCGGCCTACGAGGTGGCCAAAGCCACAGGAAGAAGCTACAGGACGGGAGACTCGATCTCCTACTACATCACAGGAAACGATCCCAATGTGAAGACGTACGAGAACTGCAAGCCCATCACGGAATGGAACCCCAACTTTCCCGACGAGAACTCGGCCTACTACATGCGCAGACTTGACGAGTTCTCTGAGAAATTCAAAGAGTTCTTCGATCCGAAGGATTTCCGGAATATCTTCTCGCTCGATGATCTTTTTCCTTTTTCAGCGGACGGGATTACGATCATCAACCGCAGAACGCTTGGCGCCGCCAGACCCGAGAGCGGAGCTCCTGACGACGAAAGCCCCTGGGTGGAGGAAGGGGAAAAATAAAACTAACGATATTCCGCCGCTTGCGTTTGACAATCCTCTTTGCTAATATACGCCCACAGTTCACGCAACACCAACTGTTTTCGTTACAAGATTGTCGGGTCTGGAGAGAGGCAGGTGGCGAGCGAATCTCTGCCGAAACAGTAGCCACACTGCACGGTACTCTGTGTAGAGATACGCGTGCGCGTGCATTGGGTGTTATGCATTTGTTCCACAACCAAAGGTTATTCGCGTATGGAAAAGGGTACCGTGAAGTGGTTCAACAACGCGAAGGGCTACGGCTTCATCAAGCGCGAGAGTGGAGAAGACTTGTTCGTCCACTTCAAGTCGATTATCGGTGAAGGCTACAAGACTCTCAAGGAAGGAGAGACGGTCCAGTTCGAGGTTGAACAAGGTGCGAAAGGCCTGCAAGCGGTCAAGGTCACCAGAGCGACGCCGTGACAACGGGCGCGTTGAACCCCCCGCGTGTTGAGATCTCACAATCCCTTCTCCTACGAGAAGGGATTGCTGTTCCGTACGAGGAGGAGTCTTAGTTTCGGTGCTCGGCGGCCCAGCGCTTCACGTACTCGACAATCTCCTTCGTCGACGCTCCGGGGGTAAAAAGTTCACCGACCCCCATCTTCTTCAACTCCTCAATATCTTGCTGCGGGATGATACCTCCGCCGAACAGGAGAACATCGTGCAGCCCTTTGTCCTTCAGGAGAGAGACGATTTTGGGAAAGATGGTCATATGCGCCCCGCTGAGGATGCTGATGCCGATCGCATCGACATCTTCCTGGAGAGCGGCTTCCACGATCATATCCGGAGTTTTTCGCAGCCCGGTGTAGATGACCTCCATGCCGGCATCGCGGAGTGCGGCAGCAACCACCTTTGCACCGCGATCGTGACCATCGAGTCCGACTTTGGCAACGAGCACTCTGATCTTGCGAGCCATATGTCAACGTGTTTCGTGATTGAGTTGAGTTTGGAACTTCTGGAGTGTTGAGTAAAACTTCGCGAGCGGAAAACCCACAACGTTGTAGAAGCATCCTTCAATCCGCGTAACGAACACCGCCCCGTAATCGTCCTGAATGCCATACGCACCTGCTTTGTCCATCGGCGCCCCGCTGCTGATATACTCAGCTATCTCGTCATCCGGTAACTCACGAAAGGTCACACGAGTCTCCTCGTAAGCTGTTGCCCGCTTGCGGGTCGGCACGTCCAGCAGCGCAAACCCGGTGATAACGTTGTGCGTCTTGCCACTTAACAACCGCAGCATACGATGTGCATCATCTTCGCTTTCGGGTTTGCCGAGCAGTTGCTCACCAAGCACAACTATCGTATCCGCTCCGACGATAATTCCTTCTTTCACTTTCTCTTCAACTGCCTGCGCTTTCTTCAGTGAGAGTCGGAGCGCGTTCTCAATCGGTGTTTCATCATTGCTGAAATCTTCTTCCACATCGGCAGTAATGACCATCGGCTGAATGCCGATTTGCCGCAGCAAGCTGATACGTCGCGGCGACTTGGATGCGAGGACGAGGGGTTTGATGAGATGCATAGAACCCGCTCATCCAAAGAAAAAAAGCGACACATCGTATCGCTTTTTTTCATCTCCAAACACCTTGAAGAACACCCTCATCGGAACATCGCTTTGATGCTGCCCCATGTGCGGCGGACGTCGCTCGTCCTGTGACTCACCGTAATAGGCCCGTAGTAGATCGGTGCCGAACTGTTCACGAACACGACCTTGAGGCGATACTGGTAAATGCTCTCCGAAATGCGGAAGGCAGTATCATCGACATATTCATACGACTCGTTGTTTCCCCTGGGCTGAATTTCGGCGAGCGGGATGAAGGAACCGTTGACTCCTGCTTTACGCTCAAGAACATACTTCGCAACGCCTGTCTCGTCTTCGCTTAACCACCGAATGGTGATCGTGCTGCCATCGCTTCTCCCATTCAGGCTCCCCTCTTTCACGACTCCGCCAAAAACACTCACCGCAAGAAACACAGCAGCAATTGTAAGTAACGACTTCCGGAGTTTCATGATCATTGATCAGATGAATGGCTGAAGGAATATACCGTCACATCCCGTCAAAATCAAGCACTTTTTTGCTGTAGAGCCTGTTTGGTAATACGCAGTGCCTTAAAATATCTCCTGCGCGGGAGGAGCGCTTGGATGGCCCGAAGAATTGCCAGAATTGACCTGCGGTGCACACCGGCGTTCACACAGCCTATAACATGCGAACATAGCTGACGAGGCCAATCTAAGCCTGCCAACGTTGCAACGGCGATCAGCTCACGTTCAGCCAACGTCAGTCCGGGACGAGAAAGAACTTTGCCATATCCATCCTCAATCATCCACATACAGAGATCAGGGTGCAGCTTCCGCATTGACGTGAGCAGGTGGGTGTATTTGGGGCCGTAAACTCGCTTACATGTTGCAATACCGCGTCGGGTCCGTTCATGGAGCCTCATGCGGGTACCTATGGTACGGCTATGCCTTGTCCTTCCATAGGCATTATGAAAGACCCTCAGACCCTCTATTGATGCAGGAAAGCCTCCGAAAAGGTGTACCTGGAGCAGTGTCTCGATAATCTTCGTTGACGCAATTCGCGACGTGGCACTTGTTTCGAGGAGCGTTCCGAGTTTGACGCGGCGGCCGAGTGCCGCAAGCACCGAGACACGCGCAAGAAGTTCTATCTCTGCAAGGTTCACAGTGAAGAGTTGGTCTGATAATGAAAAAGCCTTGCACCTTTGTGCAAGGCTTCTCGAGTGCGGAAGGCGGGACTTGAACCCGCACGCCTTTTGGGCGCCACCCCCTCA
>CAZIKE010000170.1:0-5734 GCA_964539775.1 uncultured Chitinophagales bacterium | reverse complement strand
AAGCGCCACGTGCCGTAGGTGTAGCGTGCGGTGAGGTCGGAGATTTCTTGTGAGGCGAGCTTGTTCATTAGTCTCCCATTTACTTCTCAAGGATTTCTTGCAGCTTCTTTTCTAATTCGGCGGCATGGATATCTTTCGCGATGATTTTGCCGTCGGGGTCAATCAGAAACGTCGTCGGGTAGCGGTTGACACCGTACAATGCAATGATCTGCCTGTCCTGTTCCTGAAGAATCTGCGGCCACTGCACATCGTTCTCTTGAATGAATGACTCAAGCGCTTTTCGCTGGTCGGCTGCGATGCCGATCATGAGAAATGTCTTTCCTGCATATTTGGTATAGATCTCCTTAAGCTTTGGTATTTCCTCGCGACACGGGAGACACCAGGTCCCCCAGAAATCAAGGAAAATGTATTTCCCGTTTTCACTGTTGAGGTCTATAATTGTGCCGTCAAGTGAATACGCAGTGAACGGGTGTGCCTTCAGGCCCACCTGGTGTCCCGTTAGCTCCTCGGTGTCTTTGATGCGTAGCAATGTCACCCTACCGCCGCCGATAGATGTCCGGGCTATCCTGTAATAGGCCTGACCGAGCTGAAGGATTTCGTTTTCGGCAAACCCTTCCTCGGCGGCGTTCTGGTCATTGTTCTCTTGGTGTGTTGCCTCCCATACTTTGATGCGATAGTCGCCACGAACCACCGGTCTGTGACCTCGTAATGCAAGCAAGTACTTTGTGCCGTTGATAGTGAATTCACCGCGTCGGTGATCTGCAAAAGTGAAGAAGAACGTCGGCTGTTGACGGTACGGAGCATGATCGATGTAAATCCACGTGTTGTCCTTTCGGACAGCGTTGCCATCAAACCACTCGTACGCAACTTCAATGACTAACGAATCGTTGTAGCGTTTGAACAGGTTCTTCTCGGATGTGACCGCAAGAGTAATCCAATCGTCTTCGCTCAAGTCATAATTGTTGTTCCGGTCCACCTTCACCTTCACGCCACCCGATGTGTCCTTAAAGGACAGAATGGCGATGTCCCCCTTCACAACTTCCTTCGTGAACTCGGAAGAATCAGGTTTCCATCCCCATGCTGATTGACAATCGGTATAGAGTTGTTGCGATATTTTGCCGGCATGATAGTTCTGATAGACAAACTGCAGGAAGTCGGCTTGTTCCGTGCAAAGCATCATGCCCGACATATCCTTCGGCAGGCCTTTGATTTCGGGAATCGCCTTTTTCCATTCGCTGTCGTCTGATACTGTTTGCAGAGGGGAAAACGTCAAGGGAAATGGCCCTATGCCCTTGACACGATTTGTCTCGACGATAATAGTGTCGGGAAGCTGGGCGAGACCGACCTCGACAAAGAGCAACAACGCAATCGGAAACACGAAGCGTTTCATAGCACACTCCTATACTCTCCTTTTGATGACGATATAGGGCGTCTTACCTTCGCGAACGCCAAACCCAATCGGGCGCTTCGGCGGATCGGGAGGCGCAATCAACTTACGCAGCGCGTCGAACACGACTTTGAACTGCGCGTCGTACTTCTGTTCAAGCGCATCGAGCCGTTGGGCAAGCGCCTTGTTGTCGGCGAGCATGCGCCGCAACTGGACGAAGGTGTTCATGATCTGAATGTTGACCTGAATAGCCCGCTTGCTGCGCAATACCGAGGAAAGCATTGCAACGCCTTGCTCTGTGAATGCCAATGGAAGCGCCGTCGAATGTTTGAGGGTCTCGAACCGGTCACAATTTGTGACCAGTTCGTCCCGCTCCCATTTCGTGAGCTGAAACATAAAGGTGTCCGGGAACCGGTCAGCGTTACGCTTCGCCGCCTGATTGAGTGCTTTTGTTTGAACGTGATACAACTCTGCAAGGTCTCTATCAATCATCACTTTCTCCCCGCGAATCAGGAAGATGCGCTGTTCGATGATTTCCGCGGGAATGAGATTGGGCATCGGTCGCTACAGGTGATTTGCGCTCAGGTTCAAGGTTCTCCGAAGGAGTCCTTCGGACAGGGTTCAAGGTTTTGGCGATTGTCCTCACATCTCGACAAGCTGCTTGTACATGTCCGGTCTCCGGTCGCGGAAGAACTGCCACACCTCTCGCACTTCCTTGATCATGTCCAGATCCAGATCGGCCACGAGCAGTTCGTCTTTATCTCTGCTTGCCTGTGCAATGATCTTCCCGCGTGGAGTGCAGAAATAACTCTTCCCATAAAACTCACCGATGTTCCACGGCGCTTCGACGCCAACCCGATTGATCGCCCCAACGAAGTAGCCGTTGGCAACTGCGTGTGCCGGCTGTTCCAATTCCCACAGATACTCCGAAAGTCCCGCCACCGTTGCCGAGGGATTGAACACGATCTCCGCGCCGTTGAGACCGAGACAGCGTGCGCCCTCTGGGAAATGCCGGTCGTAACAAATGTACACCCCAACGTTCGCATAGCGAGTTTTGAAAACAGGGTATCCGAGGTTACCGGGCCGGAAGTAGAACTTCTCCCAGAAGCCCGGATCAACCTGCGGGATGTGCGTCTTGCGGTACTTGCCGAGATACGAGCCATCGGCATCCAGAACCGCTGCCGCGTTGTAGTACACGCCCGCCATTTCTTCTTCATAAATGGGCACGATCATCACCATATTGTACTTCCTGGCGTATTGCTGCATGAGTTTGATCGTCGGGCCATCGGGAATGCGTTCGGTAGCATCGTACCACCTCTTGCTCTGCTCTGCGCAGAAATATGGACCGTAGAAGATTTCCTGCAGACACAAAATCTGCACACCCCTCTTCCCCGCCTCTTCGATGAAAGGGATGTGCTTGTCAATCATCGCTTTCTTGATGACGTCGAGTGGCTGATCGTTTGATGTGGCAATGGAACATTGAATAAGACCGCAGGTCACGATACGTGGCATCGGCAAGACCTTTGTAATGATGTGAGTAGAGTTTATCGCCTGATGGTTGAAATAGTAGTCACTATTCCTGAGGATGTCAAATCCGCTGCGCTGATTCAGCGACGATGGAGAACGTGTCCTGTGCAACCCCCCGGGCTACAAGAATCAGCGCTACACCCATAACAGCGCATAGTCTTTTCATGGCCGCACCCTTGAGAAAGGTTGGAGATGAGAATGGTGGCGTTGAACTATAGGAGAATTGGGGATGGAATGCAAGACACTACGCAGGTGAGATCGGCCGCTCGGCATGAACAGCGGTTCGCCCGAGGAGGTAACGCTCTTTCAGACAGTGCGCACACATTTCCTCCTTCGCACCGACGCTGGGGTATTCACGCACGGCAACATACTCGTGCCTTCCAACAAAACACCGCAGGCGCTTCCAGATATCTTCCGGCGATGGGTGGTAGATGACAGTCCGCCGTTCTGCATGTTCGATGCGCAGAAGCCGCATGGTCCGCTCCTTTCCGGGAAGCTCTATGTACTGGTTGAGTGTACGCTTGTTTCGGTGATGAGCAGCGACCCGCGTGCTCTGGTCACGGGGTCCTCATCGAGTAGCAAGAGTAGGGTAGCCGACTCCAATATACTGCACTGTCAGTCGCAGCGCAAGGGGCTTCATCCCCAAGCGAAAGAATTCTTGTACCTCGTATTTACGAGAGACGGGTGACGACGTACCTGCACGCACAGAGCTCCTGGCCCGAAGCCGAGCACGCGATGCTCTCACGCACAGTGTCTAACGAGCGAGGACCATCTTCCGCGTCAGGACGGAAGTTCCCGCCCGAAGTTGGTAGAAGTACACGCCGCTCGGCAAATTGCCGGCGTCAAACTCCACCAACTTGAACCCTGAATCTTGTCCGAAGGACTCCTCACGGAGAACCCCATCTACTAACGTCGCCACCTCCCTCCCCAGCACATCGTACACCTTCAGCGACGTGAATCCTGAAACCTGAATCCTGAATCCAATGGTTGTGCTCGGGTTAAACGGATTCGGATAGTTCTGCTCAAGAACAACACTCACCGGGAGCTGCGCCGGCTCGGAGACGGATGTCAACGCGCTCAGGAGCTTACGCTCGAACACACCATTACTATGCGTCGCCAGACGCAACGCACGATTGGAGGGAGACACGACAAGATCGGCAACAATGACTGCTTCAGGTAACCCCTCGTTAAAGCTCAGCCAGTTCCCGCCGGCATCTGTCGAGACAAACACCCCGACATCCGTTCCGACGTACACATGTGTGGGAGAAACCGGATCAATGGCAAGTGCTGTCGTTGGAACGTTGGGAAGAGAGCCGCTTACGTCCGTCCAGCTTGCGCCGCAGTCAGTGGACTTCGCGACGCGCATCGTATCGAAGCCGCCGATGGCAACATAGACGATGCGTGCATCTCGTGGATCAACGGCAAGGTCCATGTAATAGCGGTTGGGAAGAGACCCCGTAACATCCGACCAGGACCCCCCGCCATTGGTCGTTCTATACAGATGCGGACGCACGATGCCCGGCACCGTCCCGGCAAAGACCGTGTCGGGATGCGTGGGCGCGATTGCCATCGAGAGCAGCGGATTTCCATCCAGCGCAGCGCCGCCATTCGTTGCAAACCAACTCGTGCCCGCATTCGTGGATTTGTACACAACGCTCCTGCCGAAGTACAGGATGTTCGCATTCGACGGTGAGAGAACGAACGGCGTGTTCCAGCATGAACGTCCCGTAAACCCTGTCGGCAGGATCGAGAATGACGTTCCCCTGTTGGTTGACCTATAGAGAGTCCCGCCTCCGCGGTCACCTGCGTACTGAATCAAATCATTCTGCTGATTGATCGCCGTCCATCCAACCTCGTCTACTGCACCCGACGGCCATGACGGTGTTCCGACGTAGCGGAACCCAAAATGATCCTGCACCTGTCCCATCGCCATGAACGAATCCTGCGCCGAGGTCGAGAAGCCGTTGTAGAACTGCGACGTGAGCAAGCCTGTGTTTGCGCTGGCGTACGTATCGCCGAAATTCGTCGAGCGGAACACACCGCCATCACTGACAACATAGAGAATGTTAGGATTGGTTGGATGATGCGCGAAGTTATGCATGTCGTAGTACGCGCCGGAGCGCTGGAAGGAGGTGACGCCGCCGTTCGTTGATTTGAAGATGTACACACCGCCGCGTACTACCTGATTTGCATCCGTGGGATGCACGGCAACAAACTGCGAGTACCAGCCCTGCACGCCGTAGAGTGCTTCGCTACTCAGGAGCGTCCAGGTTGCGCCGAAATCTGTGGTGCGCCAGAGCGAGCCGGCGCCCGTTGTGCTGTCGGCGAGACTTGCGAGCACGTAGAGCGGGTTGGCTCTTTGCTGAGAAAGCATCCCCTTGCCGGAGAAGGCCGGCAGCCCGGCGATCATTGTGAACGACTCGCCGCCGTCGCTCGAGCGATACACGCCGCGCCCCGCTGAACTGAAGTTGCCGCACGTTGCAAGCACCTGCATCGTGTCCCACGCATTGATGACAACATCCTGCGCGAGGAGTGCATTCAGCGTTTGCACCCAGGTTGTGCCCGCATCCTTCGATTTGAAGACGCCCTCAGAGGTAGCTGCAAAGATCGTGTTCGGGTTCAGAGGATTCAGCCGAATCGCCTGCACGCCTCGCTGCTGGTGGTACGACCAGTCGAGACTCTTCGTCCATGTCAAGCCGCCGTTCGTCGTCTTCAGGATGCCCATGCCGTAACTTCCGCGCGTCGTGCGAATGACGATGCCGCCGGTCGAACCCTGATACCGATACACTTCGCCCGTCCCGATATAGATCGTGTTCGTAT
>CAZIKE010000169.1:0-5816 GCA_964539775.1 uncultured Chitinophagales bacterium | reverse complement strand
CGCCCAGATGGGAACGAGGATTTCCTGCAGCGATGGGCCTTCTGTTTCGCTCTCGGTCATCGGCATTGGTTCGTGCGCTGGTTCCGGCATCTTAGAGTCTCCTTTGACCGCTATAGCGCTTCCAGATGATTTCAAGGTATCGCTCGATCGGATGAAGGTGGCTCAACATGTTGATTACCTTCCTGTTGTCCACCTTCCAGTACAAATGCACCAGGAGGTTTCTCAATCCGGTGAGCTGGCGGAGCTGCTGAGCGTGTTCTGGGTCGAGGATCCGATTCTCTGCCAGCACGTCGAAGCATTCAGCGTACGAATCGGGAATGGTTGCAAATTCCTTTGCGCTAATATGTTGGCACAGGTTCAAGCATGCTTCCGCACATATCACGAACTGATACTTGATGCTGCTCATCTTCTCGTGCGATGCGATCAACTCATCCGGGTCCTCCTTGGCGTACGCGTTCAGGTGCTTGAGGCTGTTCCTGGCCTCAGCCACGAGTGTGTCTATTTTGTCAGGGTTCACCGGGCTCATATCAGGTAAACAAGTCGGCGACAGCTCTGCGCCGCGACGGTTGATAATCAAAGTATCTGCTCAGTGCACGTTCAATCCACTCGAAGCGATAGTGCTCATCACGATCTACCAGTACAGTTCCTTTTGCGATTGAATGAATAAGGTGGTCGGGAGCTTCGCTCATGAGCACCACGTCTGTAGGGTAGTGCAATGCGTGCGACAGTTCGTCGCCGAGGCCAAACATGTACGTCATCCAGTCCTCCGGGTAGTGTTGCGGGTCTACGTACACCGCAACATCCACATCGCGGAACTGCTCCACCTCGATGACCGAGCCGAACAGATACGCGAAGAGGATTTCCGGATGCTGGTCCAGTCGCTCACGAAGAATGCTGATGACCTCGTCTCTCGTCGGGGATTTCATAATTTTTTTCATAACCTGATCATACCTCACACTATCACTCTGCGGGCGTCATCCACGGCGAACTGCGCATCGGCGATTGCCTTCCGAGCATCTTCGAGCGAATACCGTTCGGTTGGGATGAAGTCAATATCTCCGTAAAAAGAAAATTCTCGCTCTTTCCTGAGCCAGGATGAAATCTCCGCCAGACGCGGTAAGTCCTTTTGCACATCAGCGTGGAACCTCGTCCTGTTATCAGTAAGGAATTGACCCACATCGTGGAATTGTGGCGGCTCTATCCCGATCTGTCTGAGCATGCCTTTGAGAGCAAGTTGCACGATCTCCTGAGCTTCACGAACCACATCCGAATACGCTTCATCATGTAACAGCACTGTCAAGATTTTCAATCTCTTGCTTGCCTTCTCCAAATAACTCTTTGCCAGGACCGAAGACGTCACAGTTCGATCTCCTCGCCCGGCACGTACGGGTCCCTGAGAATCCAGTACCAGGAATCGCCTCGAAAGACGCGGTGTGCCCCTTGCGCTTGAAGTCTTGCTTTGAAATCGGACAGGAACTTTTCGAAGAAGCCGTCAGTGTCAAAAAGAATCTTGCCGTCCTCCACCATGTCGAGAAACAGCGGACTGCCGATGCGTACCTCGGCCGGGGTTTTGAGTACCGGCGAAAGTTCTACGAAGATCCCCCTCTGTCGAGCTTCGGCCAGCGCACCTTGCAACGAGCGTTCAATGGTCATGAACTCCTCCACCCTTTTCACTCTCCCATTGGGCAGCGGGTCTACCACGAGCAGGAAATCAATATCCGAGTGCGGGCCACGGTTCCTCGAGCCGCAGAACCAAAGAGACAGAAGCTGATGAGCCGTCGGCCGTAGAAGCGCCGGCACTCCGCCAGCAATTGCTCGATTAGATAACTATACGTCTCGAGTACCATGACTCTTGGAGGTCACTTTCCTTTCTCATACACCCACACCATTTCGCTTGCTCTCCTTTGCACCGACGTACGATGCGTCAGGAGTGCTTCCCATTCTTCCTGGGTGTACACAGCAACATCGGCCGGTACCGGCAAACTTGCGGCATCCCACCGGATTGGACGCTTTTGCTCCTTCTCTTCTGGCGGACTCGTGCATCCAACACCTCACTTCGTCACCTGCACGATGGCCACGGTAATAGCAGCCAGGCTCGCAAGGATGGTCGCCATGTCGCGGATAACCGGCAACGTCTTGTCTTCTTTTTCGATCTTCTTCGGCACTATCACGCTACTACCGGGGGGAAGTTCCGGGTCGGCAACGAAGAACCATCCCGGTTCCCACTTCTTGCCGCCGGGCAGGAAGGCCACAATGCGATCCTGATCGGCTTCCTGCTTCAAGCCTCCTGCCTGACGAATGTAGTAGTCCACACCCTCGCCTTTCTTGTACAGCACTGCGGTGGGCGTAAACACTTCGCCGGATACGTAGACCACGTCATCGCTGAATGCAACATGAATGGAGTCGCCTTCGTTCAGCACGATATTATCACGAGAGTACGGGTTGTCCAACGCCCGACGAAAGTCCACGGGAATCAACCCGGTGTTGTTCGCCCGGCGGACAAATCGCGACGCCTCGAGATACGCCCCTGGCCGCACCCCGCCTGCACGCTTAATCAGCTCTGCAAGCCGTTCGCCCTCGTACCGAATAGCATACACTCCCGGACTCATCACGTAGCCGGAAATCGTCACCAACTTGTTCAGCACAAAGCGCGGATCGGTCGGCACAAACACGAAGTCGAAATCCCGTAACTCGAAACTCTGTCCGCCTGCACTGTTCCAGTAGTCGGGCGAGGCATCAACTTTATGCACGATGCTGTAGGTGCCAAGCTGCGTGGTATCCAACCGTGATATCTCCCAACCTCGCAGCGAGGCAGATTCTGTGATGCCGCCGGCAAGAACAACCAAATCTGCTACGGTCATTTTTTCGTTGCGAGGATAGACACCCGGATTCCGAACCGCCCCACCGATGCTCACCGTACGCTGGGGATAGAACTGGCTTTCAGGATAGACGACAATGCTGTCTTCGTTCTGCAGTTCGATGTTGTTCGCCGGATCGCCTTCGAGTGCGAGGCGGGGATTGAACGAGCGAACTTCCCTGCGCAGGTTGGGCTGCAGGCGAAACAGCGTTCCCCGCTCGCCGAAGGTGTTGCGTTGAAAGCTGTCGGCTTCCAGAATCAGATCGCGCAGGCGCATGCCGGGTTTTAGCTCGAATCTTCCCGGCTTGTTCACGGTACCGGCAATGCTCACACGATTCCGCACGCCATCCGAAATCCTAAACACCGTTACCACATCACCGTCCTCCAGCCGTTCCTTGCTGGCGCGCAGCTCGTCGAGCGATCCGAACCGCAGATCGAGTTCGAGAACATGCTTGCTCTCTTTCGAGCGGTTGGCAAACGGCACGATGCGTTCGATGTGCACACGATCGAAATAGGCATCGAAGCGAAGTCCGCCTGCAAGTGTTATCAGCTCGCCCAGCGATTCGGATTCCTTCAACTCATAGATGGCAGGACGCACCACACTGCCGACCAGGGCTATGCGCCGCCCTGCAGGACGAACGAACACGACATCACCATCCTGCAAGCGAACGTCCTTCGAGTTGTCGCCACGCAGCACGTACTCATAGACGTCAACCGGTGGAATACTCGTCCCACGCCGCATTACCTGCACCGAACGCAGCGTTCCATTGACCGTCGGGCCGCCTGCGGCATAGAGCGCATGGAAGGCTGTGGCAAACGACGAGATCGCGTAGCCTCCCGGCCGCGCAACCTCGCCCAACACAAACACTTGCAGCGTGCGAAGCTTCCCCAACGACACATCCAGAAATGTGTTGGGCTTACCAAAGCGGCTATCCAATCCCGAATAGATCGCCGCCATGCGCTGCAGCAACCGCTTCTTGAACTCGTCGATGGTCGAACCCGCCGCACTCACCGGACCTACATCCGGTAGAAGCACGTTCCCTTCACGGTTGATCTGCAATTGATAGTTCAGCCGTGTTTCGCCCCACACCGTAATGACAATCTCATCACCCGGCCCCAACACGTACGAGGGCGGGCTGGCAAGATTCAACACTGGTTCGAACGTGCTGGCCGGCAAGTGGAACAGACTGTAGCCGAAGGGCTCCACATCCCGTGCACGATCGGAGAGACCCGGAATGGAAGGCACTGCAGGCGCGGGCGTTGGGACTGCTACCGCGGGCTGCGGTTGTGCTAATGCAGGTGCAGGTGCACTGGATGATTCCGGTTCGCTAACGGTCGGTTGCGCTAAGTACTCTTCGAGACTGATGTTTAACTCTTTCGCACGCTTGATTGCCTCTTCACGCGAGATGCCTAACTCCTTCAGCTTGCGCTCGATCTCGTCCGGTTTCATCGTTTGCAATCGCGTTTCGACCGGTTCACGCAGATGCTGCCCAGTCTGGCCCTGCGCTTCAGTCCCGGCAGAAGAGTACCCGAGTGCGACAAGGGCAATGAGAAAGGTCGTCAACGGATTTTGATGCATGGGTGTTCGATTGGACGATGCGACGTGAAACTCCCCCGTAAAATCTGCACCATAATGCGAAAAAAAGCAGCGAGATACAAGAACGCTGATGGGTGAGTTTGCGCGGCGTCAAACACGGTTTGATTGGGCGTCTCCCGCCTTGTCTCGGCTACGCCGGACTTCAGCGGGTCGGGTCCGAAGGACTCCTCGGGGTACGTCCGGCTCCGGCGGACTTCCGTGCTTCACTTCGTTTCGCACCAGCTCGGCTTCGCCGGCCGCCCTTCGCATGCCTAAGGCAGAGCATCGGCCTGCTCAGGAGGGCGGCAAACAATTAGAACTGCAAGACCTGTTATGAATGGCAGATCCTTGGATTCATCGGGATCTTTCTGCTTGAATGTGTTCCTACATACTGGTGCTTTTGAAAAGGGATCATCATCACGCCAATCCACTTCTTGCTTCTTAATCTGCTTATGAGAATATTCTCCAGAGTCTGTTTCTGCCTTTTGCATCGGATTGTCCTCGGATCGATTAACCCATGAGAAATAGCAAATCTCCCCTTCCTGCCACTTCTGCGATTCCCGAATCTTTATGGCACCGGTACACGACTCATCAAGAATTCCTTGAAAAGAAGATCATTGGTCCTATCCTTCCACCTGGCGGAAAGACCTGCGCGAGCGCTCAAAAGCCTTGAGACAGTATCTGAGGCGTCCTGAGAAGGCCTTAGAGCTTTTGCATGCTGACATCACTGACGTTCCCGTGGAGAACTTCGGGACATATTACGTCATCCAACCAAGAGTCATCATCCTGAGACGATATCGGCGGGACGGCGAACTCTCGGTACGGCTTTTCAACCGCACGGCGATGTAGTCCGTCCCGACTGCTTCGGGATGGGCCGTCTTGCAAAACGAGACGTGCCTCGTCTGAAATCAAGACGCAATCGCTAACACATCTTATCCATGTCCTGACTGCAGCAGTGCTGCTACGAACTTTCTTCCTGTTCGACTCTTCAACCACTGCTCACGTTCCATCGCCTCCGCACGCGTGCCATACTCCTCCACGTGAATCACTCTCCACGGACGATACGCTTTCGTCGAACGCACTCCCCCTGCATTATGTTTCCGTACCCTCTCCTCCAAGTCCTCCGTCTGCCCTACGTACGTCCGGGCAGCACTCTCCGACAACAGAATGTACACACAAAACATGGGTTCCTCCTAGGCAAGACTCTGCCCCCCCCTCCAAACACAAAAGGCAGGCTCGGATAAGCCTGCCATCAAGCGGAGAGGGAGAGATTCGAACTCTCGGTACGGCTTTTCAACCGTACGGCGGTTTAGCAAACCGCTGGTTTAGGCCACTCACCCACCTCTCCGAATGTAAACCTGTTTTCCTTTACCACATTATCTT
>CAZIKE010000168.1:0-5880 GCA_964539775.1 uncultured Chitinophagales bacterium | reverse complement strand
GCCAGTAGTCAGAAAAGAAATAGTCCGTAGTGACAATGTACACTGGGCTTCCAACCGAACGTGCTGTTGCAAAATCATCACGCGCATTCTTCCACTTCATGCTGAGCACCTTGAAGCAAGCAACTTGTCTGCGAGCTGCATGCACCCTCTCCTCGATGCCACCAAGCGAGAAGGTCCGGCGGGGTCTTTCACGCCACCAGTCCTCCGTGTCGCCAAAAGGAGCGGCGCCCCCATCGCAAAGCAACACGGAACCTCGCGGAAGGTTCTGAGTCAGCCATGTCCTCCCTAACTCGACCGTGGTAGGATTGGACAGCAGCGAGAGGAAACTCACTGTCCATAGAGCAGGCTGTGCGAACAAAACAACCGAACCAAGTAGCCACACCGTTCTTTTCCACTTCAAAGGGACTCCGAACGTGTCTACGAAGTGGACAAAGGCGCCTGATGCAAGCACAAGAAGCAATGGAACGGCAAAGTACAACTGCCTGACGCCCAATCCCAAACCTCCCCGAAGGGCCTGGGCAACAAACATTATGGCAAAGGGAGACGCAAGCAGGAAGAAGTGGCGACGAAAACGTAGCGCCGCATAGAGTGAACCGACGCCAATCCACAGCAGAGTTGTTTCGCTCCACGATCGAAGAGAGTTCGACCACCATGGGGACGGTTCTGCAGCCGTCTCTGCATAGGAGGGCACGCTGCCCCAGAGAAGCTTGAACGCGTTGCGAAACAGATTGCCGCCCGTGTAGTAGGAGAACGTATCCTTGATGAAGTACGACCACTGGTCAAACGCGATGACAGGCAAGGGAAACACGATAACCACACATACAACGGCTGCAAGTGCGGCAGCAAGCAGCTTCCTGAGGCTTGATACGTTTGACCACCCTTTTCTCCACCCAATGCGCTGGAAATGTGCCAAAAGCAGCGGCAACCCCAGCACAATGGGATAGTACTTCGTACCAACCGCAACACCGATGAACGCCCCAGCGAAAATATAGTTCCGTAAAGATTCTTCTTGAGAGATGCGGACGACGAAATACATTGTTGCTGCAGTCAGAAACATGAGCATCGTGATGTTCGCTGCAATGTGCGCGTAGAACACAACCGGATAACTGACACCATAAGCAAACGAGGCAAGCAGCGCTGCCCGCTCGCCAAACATGCGTCGAGCTAATGCATACAGGAACGGAACAGCGGCGACCGCAAACATAGCAGACAGTAAGCGGGCAAGAAAGACGAAATCGCCTCGGTGTGTTCCAAAGTGAATCAGGAAGCTTGCGAGATCGGGAAACTGACCAAGCAGTTTGCCGAGAAGGTAATAGGCTCCAAATACAAATGCCAGGACGAGAGAGTAACCTGAGGGATGAATGTACGAGAATTTTACTGGCTCTGAGGTGATCAGCCAATGTGCTAACTCCATTGCGTACCTGTCGTAAAACATCTCGTCCACATAGAATGGCTGGACAACGCCGGCGGACGAGTACAGGAAACACACGACCGCGGAAAGGCAAGTAGCAAGTAACAACGCCAGCTTACTTTTTATCGCTGCCTGGTTGGAAGCTACGACAGCAAGATGGCAGGCACTCTTTTCGTCAACGGCTATCTGATGCATTTGCACACAACGTAAAGCGATAGATTCACCGGAAGCAGCGGCGGCCACGTGACCACAACAACGTCGGAGAACTGCCTTTCCATTTCTCCGACAATATCGCTGTGGCTGGAAGGGTGAATATCCCGAGGCCGAAAGCCTACAATCCGATAGAAATTGTCGGTGACAACGTTACGCACGGGAAATCCTGTAACGACCATACCTGCGGGGCGAGCGACTCTCCGAAGTTCAGAAATAGCCACGGGGAGTTGATGCGCATTCATATGCTCGAGCACGCTCAAGCAGACCACAGCATCCACAGTGCCGGATTCAAACTCCAATTCCAGAATACTTCCCTGGCGAAGATCAGCACACACGCCCTCGGCTTTCAGCATTCGTCGTACCGCCTCGATCTGATCGTGTGTTTCGATTCCATAGAGCTTGTTGCTCCGTCGGAAAAGCTCCGGAAGCAGAATACCACTTCCGAAACCGACTTCCAGAATCGAGTCGTACCGCCGCTCTTCGAGCATGCTTACCGCTAACTGCAGCCGCTTCCGGTACGCCGGCCCCGTCAGCCAGTGGTAGTAGTAGTCGAGCGGGTCTTCGGCGTTTGTTTTTGTGAGTAGACTACGAGTAGGTAATCGAATAGAACCGTTTCCTAACATATTATTGGCCTTGCAAGTTGGACACGACTACTTGGTGCATCGACTCTGAGCGAGATGCGTATACTTCTCTCCACTTGAGTTCAGGGGCAGTTCTCGGCCCAGCAGTTTTTCTATCTCAGCCTCCCAGTCTATGATATAGATATACTTGACCCTTTGCTGTTCGATATAGCTCCACAGCTCTCTTCGCTGGAGAGCGCCACGGGCACACTTGCAAATTGGCCTTTGTAATCTACTCTACACAAAGATGCTCTTCTCGCTGCAAACCATCACCATCCTCAACAAGCGAACCTCCGGCTCCTGTGTGCGGTAAGTCGGAAAAGATTTCGGCAACCGGTTTGTGCATTGGAGGGACCAGGGCATGGAGCGAATTGTAGGGGAAAACTTTGACATCGTCGAATCCGACTTCTCTTACCAGCGCTATACTTCGCCAACGAATGAACGCCCGCTGGTCTGGCGAGTCTCCGAGCATCCGCTTGATAAACGGCACGTTTTTCTGAACAGCAATCTGGAGGTTGAGCATGTTCGGTTCGCAAAATTCAATGCGCCCACCGGGACGCAGCACCCTCAGCACTTCATGTAACGCCCATGGAACGTCAAGATGGTGAAGAATCGAACTTCCGACGACTGCATCAAAGGAGCTATCTGCAAAAGGCAGCGATTCCGCATCGCCGAGGATCCGGCGGACCCGCCGGCCATGAACCCCGTTTACTTGAACAAGCAAATCCCAGGAAAGATCAAGGGCCGTCACTGTCGCACCTGTCTCTGTAAGATATTTCGTGAAAATCCCTGTGCCGCACCCGAGTCCAAGTACCGTTGATCCTTCCCGCACCGCACCGTATTCAATCAGCAACCCTCGCCGTCGTCGTTCACGACGTTTTCCAGCGTGTGTTCCCCAAGCCCCACACATCTTCGGCATCGTGTGCAATGCGGAGACGATGTGATATTTCGATTGCTTTACGAGTCACGAGAATACCGGCACGTCAGAAAAACTTCACTCTTCTCGCTGCAAACAGCACCATCTCTAGCAACAGAAGGCCGTGGCGCCAGCGCTGAATGTTTGTTGTGCCGTAGGTACGCTCCCGGTAGCGTATGGGCATGTCGAGAATCTTTAAGTTGAGCTTTGCGGCGCCGAAGATCAAATCAAAATCACCGAACGGATCGAAGTTACCGAAGTAGGCTCTGTTTGCCGCGATCCGCTCGTAGTCCCGGCGCCAGAGGACTTTCGTCCCGCACAATGTATCCTTGATGCTCTGGCCCAACAGCCAGGAGAATGCGAGCGAGAAGAACTTGTTCCCGAGAAAATTGAAGAACCGCATTGCCTGTTCCTCCATCGGGTAAACCAGCCGGACGCCGTTGACGAATTCCGCTTTTCCAGATGCGAGTGTTTCGTAAAATCGCGGAAGGTCTTCGGGGGCCACCGTGAGGTCGGCGTCGAGAATCATCAACACGTCACCCGTCGCTTTGGAAAAGCCGAGCCGCACGGCATCTCCCTTTCCCCTTCCTGTTTGCCTGTACAGTCTCGCCTTTCGTTCCGGATGTTCGCGTATGCACCGCTCAATCGTTTCGTGTGTTGCGTCGGTCGAATGTCCTTCTACGAAAATCAATTCCGTACCGCTTCCCATTACGGGTGTTCGCTCAAAGATCGCCGGGATGTTGCCCGCTTCGTTGCGAGCCGGCACAACCACAGAGACCGTCGGCTGCCGCGTACCCACATGATGGGCACGAGGTCGGGCAACGATGAAATTAGTAAGCGCGAAGTATCTGAACGGCCACAGCTTTGCTACATAGCGGTTCAGAAAGCGGCTCAACAACGGAACGGGAAGCGGCATGAGGATCTCCTGCCAGCTCCGGATCACTTCGAAATCCGTTAGTGTCAGCAACGAGGCAAGGTCTTCCACCGTCAACCAATTCTGGCGGAGCTTCGGCTTTGCCAGCCCCAGCCATGCGGAAAGTGCCAGCGGCACCTCCCATATACGACTGTACACATTGATGATGACGCGGGTGCTCGGATGCGACACAGCCGCAACTTGCTCCAATACATTCTGCACATCCCACACGTCGTTCAGCAAATCAGAGAGAATTACTACATCAAACGTCTCGCCTAACTCGGCAAGGTTGTGAGCATCCTTCTCAATAAAACGCAAACCGGGATGACGTCCGGAGGCAAGACGAATCATCTTAGGAGAGAAATCCACTCCCACCCCCTCCGAAGGGTTCACCGCCGCAAGAATGTCACCGATCCCGCAGCCTACTTCGAGTACGCGCATGCCTGGCGGAACGAGGAAACGGTAGATATGTGAGAGTAGCTTGTAGTAATACGTAGCACCTCTTCGCTTGGGGCCACGCGTCACTGCAAGACGATCCCAGTGGTTTACCCGTTCCCATGTGTACTTTTTTGCAGCTGCATCGTGCATCTGCGCACCAATGCTCACGGATGTCAAAACGGGCGCACTGCGGCGAGCAACGGATGGACGTGCAACCTTCATACGATGCTTTTCCCCTCTTGCCTCTTTCCCCCCACATACCACTTCCTCATCACATTGCCCACCGCCGTCCCCAACGGCCCAAGCAGTAACAACAGAACGAGAAGATACATGCGCGGGTTTTTCAAGGCTGTGCGGGGATATGTGGCAAATGCAAACATGAGCAACCGAAACGCTTGATGCCGCGAGCCGGCAACAAGCTCGCGCAGCCCGTCATTGATGCAGGCTTCGTCGATAAGGTGCCGAACCATCTGCTCGCGCCGGACACCGGCACGCGCAAGCTCCTCGTCCGTGTACTGGAGCACAAAGGTATAGCGATCCATCGGAACTTTGAGCGTTCGATGCTTCTTGTTCGAGGAGAGTTGATTGGCGGTATGGACTCGATACGAAAACAGCGGCTCGCTCACAAAATACACTCGGGCATCCTGCAGCAGTGCCTTGTACGCAAAGTGGGCGTCGGGGCCAATAAAGTTCATGCTGCTGTAGCCGCCGACGCGTTCGTAGAGGCCTCGTGAATAAAGCGTCGTGCAGAAATGTCCCGGCACCGACATCCTCGGAAAGACCTCCTTGAAGACGCGTAGCCCTGAAAAGGCCTCCAGCATCTTACCGTTAGTGCCGATGGGCATGACGCTATCCGGAGAAATGGTATAATAGCTCTCCCTCGTCATTCGTCCCGTGGTTTTTCCTTCTTCATCGATCACGTCAATCGAAGAAACAAGAAGGAATGGAGAACCAAGGTCTTCAACGCGACAGAGGGTGTCTGCATAAACCTCGAGCGCATGCACCTTCATGAGATCATCAGACGAGAGCATGATGATAAACGGATTACTTGCCTTCTGCGCCGCCCGATCCAAGTTCGGCGCAAACCCGACGTTGTACTGATTGACGTACAGCTTGATGCGGGGATCTTTGAAGCTCTTCACCACTTCCACCGAGTTGTCCGTCGAAGCATTGTCCACCACCACGATCTCAAAGTGCGGATAGGTTTGGTTCAGCACACTCTGAATCGTCTCGCCGATGTAGCGGGCGTAGTTGTAGTTGGGGATGCAGATGGAGAAGGAGATCATGATTCACCTCTCCCCGGCCCTCTCCTCCAAGGAGAGGGAGAGATTATGCAGGGATTGGGTTGAGCTTGGGTTTTGGTTGAGCT
>CAZIKE010000167.1:5416-6031 GCA_964539775.1 uncultured Chitinophagales bacterium | reverse complement strand
GATAAGAACAACGCGCTGCGCTTCGAGGGGGATCTCTGGTATCGGGTCTTTCAGCACGTGGGCGAGGAGTATCCGGATATCGAAAAGGAGCATTGGTTCGTCGACGCGCTGGCGATGCAGATGATCAAGCGACCGGAGCAGTTTCAGGTGATTGTGACAAACAATATGTTCGGCGATATCATCACGGATATCGGCGCGCAACTGCAGGGCGGATTGGGGATGGCGGCATCCGGCAACATCAACCCGCATGGCGTGTGCATGTTCGAGCCTGTCCACGGCTCGGCGCCCAAGTATGCCGGCAAGAACATCGCCAACCCCTTCGGTGCGATCTTGACGGCAGGATTGATGCTTGAACACCTGGGCTACACGAAGGAAGGCAGACTGGTTGAAAGCGCAGTCCGTCAGGCCGTTCGGGAAGACAAGACCACAAGCGACCTTGGAGGCACGTTAGGAACTCGCGAAGCCGGCGCAGCCGTGCTGGAGATTCTAAAGTCACACATCGCCAATGATTAGGTAGGAGGCTAGATTATGGGTATGACCATCACTGAAAAGATCTTTGCCGCTCACGCAGGACGTGATGTAGTACGACCGGGCGAGCTTGTCTATGCAACAATC
>CAZIKE010000167.1:0-5406 GCA_964539775.1 uncultured Chitinophagales bacterium | reverse complement strand
TGATGGGCACAGACGTCACCGTTCCGCTTGCGGTTGAGGTGTTCAACCGCATTGGGGCGGACGATGTGTTTGATCGAACCAAAATCGCTCTCGTGAATGATCACTTTGTGCCTGCGAAAGACATTCAGGCGGCCGGACTTTCCAAAAGCATGCGTGAGTTTGCCAGCAAGTACGCTATCGAGAGCTACTTCGAAGTAGGGCGCTCGGGTCTCTGCCATTGCATTGTACCGGAGAGCGGACTGGTGTTGCCGGGTGATCTCGTCATCGGCGCAGATTCCCACACGTGTACGTACGGCGCGCTCGGGGCGTTTGCAACAGGTGTCGGCAGCACGGATATGGCGGCGTCGTGGGCGTTGGGTGAGAACTGGTTCAAGGTTCCTCCATCGATCAAAATCCTCTACACAGGCAAGCTGGGAGAGATGGTTGGAGGGAAGGACATGATCCTCTACACGATCGGAATCCTTGGAGTCGAGGGGGCGATCTATGCCTCCATGGAGTTCGCCGGTGAAATCGTCGAGCAGCTTCCTCTTGCTGACCGGTTCACACTCTGCAACATGGCAATCGAGGCAGGAGCCAAAGGAGGAATCATTGAAGCGGACGGCAAAGTGATGGAGTTTATCCGTGGTCGTAGCGAACGTGAGTATATCATCTACCGCTCTGACCCCGATGCAGAGTACGCACAGGTCATCGAAATCGATGTCACCGACCTTGAGCCGCAAGTTGCATTGCCATATCTTCCGAGCAACGTGAAGCCGATTTCGCAGGTTGATCCGATCAAAGTCGACCAGGTGGTTCTCGGCTCCTGCACGAACGGCCGTATCGAGGACTTCCGCATTGCCGCTGAGCTTCTGCGCGGACGCGAAGTTGCCCCTGCCGTGCGCATGATTGTCATCCCTGCAACGCAGCAAGTGTACCTGCAGATGATTGACGAAGGACTCCTCAAGGTGTTCGTCGAGGCGGGTGCAACGATCAGCCCGCCGACATGCGGTCCGTGCATCGGCGGCCACATGGGTATCCTTGCCGAGAACGAAGTCGGCCTCTACACAACCAACCGGAACTTCAAAGGACGCAACGGTCACCCGACGAGCAAGGTATTCCTCGCAAGTCCGGCGGTTGCGGCGGCGTCGGCAGTCGTAGGAAGGATCTCTGACCCTCGAAGGCTGGGCTGAAGGAGAACTGACGCTCAACGGGACAAAGGAAATCATTCTTCGGTGGAATGTGTGCTCGTCCTGCTCGTAGCTTATCGATCAGATAGTTGGAGCGGAGCCGGGGATTGCGTATGCGCGTGTCGTCTCCGCTTCAGCCACCGCGAAGGCCACTATCTTCCTCACGTGCAAGATGGAACATTAATTTTTCCCCGCCCTCTTGATTTCAGAGATTTTTGTGTTATATTTTTAGCGTACGAATATTCAGCGTACGAACTGTTCTTTTGCCCTGGAATAGTCTCTTCCGCAGTTTTCCCTCCTCAGGGCGCATAATCCCAACTTCTTGAAGGCACTATGAACGCTCTCGATGGGAGCGTGGGCTTTCTTCTTTCGCGTGCGGCCCGCAGTATGAAGCGCGCGCTTGAGGCCCGTCTCTCGGAACATAACATCACCGCGACGCAGTACATCGTGCTCGAAGTTCTGCGCGAACACGATGGCGCATCGCTCTCGCTCCTGGGACAGAAACTCTACTTCGACAACCCGACGATCACCGGCGTCGTGGACCGGATGGAACGCGATGACCTTGTTGAACGACGGCGCGTTGCGGGTGACCGACGCGTCATCAACGTTTTTCTCACATCACGCGGCAAGGCCCTTGCTCTGCGCACGAGCGAAGAGGCCGAAGCAATCAACCGCGAAGCAATGCAGCAATTCACTCCCCAACAAACGGCTGAGTTCATACACATGCTGAACACCATCTGGCGCACGATGAATGGGAAAGAGGATTGACAAGCTCATCTATCGTCTGAATGACGACATGGGTGCGGAAGGCCCGTGGAACATGCGCGACAAGAACAAGCGCGTCGTGTTCCTTTCGGCTACTCGCACGCCGTTTGGTCGCGTCGGTGGAAGCCTGAAGGACTTTTCGCCGATTGACCTGGGCGTCCTTGCAGCGCGCGCTGCCATCGCACAAGCAGGCCTTGCCGATTGTGCAGACGTTATCGATGCAGCCATTTTCGGCAACGGAATGCACACGAGTATCGACTCGCACTACGGCGCACGACATGTTGCGCTGAAAGCGGGTCTCTCGCAATTCTCGACTGCGCTGACGGTGAACCGCATCTGTTGGTCGGGCGGCGAGGCAATTGTGCAAGGAGCAAAGGAATTGTTGAGCGGCGAGGCTGACGTGGTACTCGTAGGCGGATACGAAAGCACGTCGCAGTCTCCGATGCTTGTTTACGGCGCTGCGTTCGGCTTTCCGTACATGAGCGGGCCGCGGACGATGTTTCTGTTCAGGGATGGCCTGACCGATACGTTCATCAACAACGATATGATGGGAACGGCGGAGAACCTGGTACGCTTGTACGGTATCACTCGTGAAGAGGTGGATGAGTTTGCGCTTTCATCACAAATGAAAGCGAAGGAAGCACAGGAGCAATGTCGGCTCGGTAAAGAGATCACTCCGGTGACGATTCGTGAAGGAAGGAAGGAACGTATTCTCTCTGCCGACGAAAACCCTCGCCCTGACACGACGCTCGCCGCGCTCGCACGGCTTCCTGCGGTGAAGCCCGATGGCGTGCACACGGGAGGCAACTCATCCGGTATCGTTGATGGTGCTGCAGCGCTTGTCATGACCACGGCGCGCAAGGCCAAAGAGTTGGGCGTTGATCCCATCGGCGAACTGATCGCGTGGGGTGTTGCCGGCGTGGATCCGCACTACATGGGAATCGGTCCCGTACCTGCGTCGATGATTGCGTTGAAGCGCGCAGGGCTTACGTGGAAGGACCTGAAGCACATTGAGATCAATGAGGCGTTCGCCGGGCAGTATCTTGCGGTTGAGCGAGAGCTGGAGCTTGATCGGACGAAAGTCAACGTGAACGGCGGGGCGATTGCGTTGGGACACCCGCTCGGTGCAACGGGTGCGCGCATGACCGTTGCACTGCTGAAACTCGGCGGCCTTGGTATCGCCAGCGCGTGCATCGGCGGTGGACAAGGTGGAGCGCTCATCGTCGAGGGTTACGCGTGAGTGTTACGGTTTGAGGGTTGAAGGACCATGAAACCCACCTGGAATGACATAGAGCTTCTTATCGTCGGCGCGGGAACGATGGGGGCCAGCCTCGCGCAAACGTACGCGCAGAGTGGCTTCAACGTTGGCGTGGTAGATGTGTCGGATGAAATCCTCCATCGAGGGTTCCAGACGATCAAGCGTGAACTCGAGAGCGCGAAGGGGAAGATTTTCTCGCCTGCTGAGGTGCAAACAATCCGCGAGCGCATCATCGGCACGACCGACTACACCGAAGCGTGCAGAGGCTCGAACCTCACGCTCGTGATCGAAGCTGCTACCGAGCGACTCGATATCAAGCTGGAGATTTTCAAATGTCTTGATGCCTTGACAGCTCCGCATGTTGTGCTTGCGTCGAACTCATCATCTCTCGATACGAACATCCTTGCTGCCGCAACGAAACGTCCGGACAAGGTGGTCTGGATGCATTACTTCTATCTCCCGCACAAGAACAGAGCCGCAGAGTATGCCGGCACTGACTCGGCGTCTGAAGAAAGCAAAGCCCTCGCGCGCAAGTATCTCAAGCTTGGCGGCAAGATTCCGACACACGTACGCGGCAGCCGCAAAGGCGGCGTTGCCGATGTCATTTTCGTTGCGCTTCTGCTTGAAGCGACACGAATGCTGGAGGAAGGATTCGACGTTGCAACCGTTGAAGCAGCGGGTAAGAAGGCATACGGCATCCCCGTCGGCTTTCTGGAGCTGATGGATGTAACCGGCCTTCCCGTAGGCCTTCATTCGATGCGTTCGTTTTCGGATTCGTCCAACCCAAACGACGCACTCTTCAAAGTCTACGGGAACTTCTTTATGCCTCGTCAGAACTACGTCGAGCTGATCGAACGCTACAATACTGCAGCCGACAAGTCGACAGTCCGTTGGGTCCAAGACAGCACCACTCAAACCCCAAACCTTAAACCTCAAACCATCGAGACTCTCTCAGAGCGCTTCCTCGCTATCGGTTTTCTCACGGCAACGGAGACAGTCAATGCAGGATTGATCACCATCGAAGACCTTGAGCTGCTGACGCAGAACGCATTTCTCTGGCGGGAGGGACCGTTCACGCTGATGAACAAGATGGGCAAACAGAAAGTGCGTGAGGTGATCGAGAAACGAGCCGAGCTGGCAAAGTCGTTCAAGCAAGATTTCCCCATCTGCAATCTGCTGAAGAAAGAGATGGGGATACCAACACCGTGGCGGTTTTATCTCTCAACGGTCTCGACAGAACGCGAGCACAACGGCGCCGTCCGCCGAATAACGCTCTCGAATCCCCGCGCAGCCAACGCGATGAGCAGCGCAGTGTTCGCCGAACTGAAGCAGCAATTCACCGAAGCAAACGAGGACGACACGTGCAAGGTCATCATCTTTGACACCGCACCGATCAAAACGTTCATCGCCGGCGCACACATTCCGACGTTCATTGGAAAGATCAAAGCGAGGGACTTTGAAGCTCTCAAGCAAGAGACAGAGGAGTGGCAACGCGTCATCTTCGAGGTGATGACGGGGACGAGCAAACCGAAGATTGCTATTGTGGATGGACAGGCATTCGGCGGAGGTGTGGAGGTCGCCTGCGCATTTGCCCTTGATCCGAATTCGATTGTGCTCATGACGAATCGTACGTCGTTTTCGTTTCCCGAAACTCGTCTCGGCATTTACCCCGGTCTGCGCGGCACGCTTACGTTCCCACAAATCATCTACAAGAAGACGAACGATGCCGAGCTTGCCCTTGCGCTTGCGCGCTACTACATGCTTGCCGGAGGTATCGCCACGTCTTCCCCTCAACTTCTTTATCATCTTGGCTTTGCCGATGTCCTCGTCCCGCAACACCGACGCGATGACGCGGCAGATGTGATTGCACGGGACATGATCGAGAATAACGGAAAGATGATTGAGAGAACACGACTTGATAGCGTGAGATGTGAACGACTGGGATCGGGACTGTCATTTGCCGACCGGGAAGAGCTGCACGTCGCACATGACCTGTTCAATCAGGCTGATCTTCTGCCGACACTCTATGCTCAGGCTCGCGGTTACCTGAAAGTGGGTTTCACCGGTGAGCTTGAGACGATTGCATCGAAAGCGTTGCGACGCGTGGTGGCTGCTTCTCCGCATGCTGTGTGCGTTGCAGACCACCTGATTGCTCGCGGCTTCGAAGGTTTCATGAACGGCGTTGACAACACGGCGCTTGCAGCTTATGAGCTTGAG
>CAZIKE010000166.1:0-6310 GCA_964539775.1 uncultured Chitinophagales bacterium | reverse complement strand
GTCGAACCCTGATACCGATACACTTCGCCCGTCCCGATATAGATCGTGTTCGTATCCGTCGGGTGGATGGCGATGGCATTCACACCGAGAACCGGGAATCCCGTCTCGATTCTGTGCCAGTCGCCGCCGAGGCCTCCGGTGAAGGAACGCCAGAGTCCTCCACTTGCAGCACCAGCATATACAGTCGAGGGGTTCAGAGGATTGATGATCACGGCGATCATGCGTCCCGAAACGTTGATCGGTCCAAGAGAGCGCCACGCATCCACAGAGTGAGCCTCGCTCATCTCTCGTCGCGAGTATTCGAACGCCTTGAAGTGTCCATCGGGTGAGATATCCTCGAACGGATAGGCACGCGACTGCGTCCATAGGTCCAACGCTTCCATCGAATCCGAACGCGTTTCCGACCTGCGCTGGTTCAGCGTAAGCGTGAAGGCAAGAACGAAGAGGAGAAAAGAAAAGACACATCGAACGACGGTGTTCATAGATTCACCCTGGTTCATTGCGTTGACTCGTATCGGCGAAACTTCATGGAGGAGGCAGGCGCCCTGCTGTAAGCTGAGGCGTTGTCGTGGTTCTCACTGCATTCTGTTGAGTTCATTCAAAAAGAGAATGGAGAAGCCCAACACCAATGCGACGAAGAAGACAAAAAAGACCGACAGATCGCCCTTCTCAATGGCGTACTCGATAGAGAAGATGAACATGACAAGGGCAGTCAGTCCAAAGAAACACATCTTTCCCAAAGTTGCACTTGGAGAAGGTGAACGCTCGATCATTCGTAGAAAGAAATTTGCAATCGCGGCGGGCCGAGGTTCCTTCTTTACCTCAATTGTAACCTGAATATTTGTCGCGCCGCACTTCTTGAGAGCCTCGGTAATCGTTTCGATCACCATCTGCGCCTTTGACGGGTCAACATGTGGAATTGTGAGATTCACGGTAGTGCTCTCACCCGCTGCCTCGGGTGGCTGATTTGCACGAGCTGATACGTTTTCGCTTGAACTGGAACTCAACGTTCCCACTCCATATCTCGTCGCAGAGCGACGGGCTGTTGGCAAAATATTCTCCTAACCTTCCTTCTCTCCTCCTCCCGCTGTGCGGGGAATGCTCGGCACCGGACTTCGAATGTCATTCACTTTCCACCGGCTGACGTGTTTGGATTTCTGCCGTCGGGGAGAACCACGGCGAAAGCTACGGCACACGCTCATAAAATGCAAGCATCGCCACCTGTATCCGGCAGCGCTCGAGGTACAGGGCCCGCGCATGACAGCCCCGGAGTCTGATCACACATTCCGGTGGCAGCTATAACATGCCGGACTCGAATAGATGTATCCCTGCCGGTTGCGGTGCTTGTCGTCCATCCTGGTCTGCTCATGTTCGTGGCAGCTCAAGCACGTGAAGACCTGGTACTGTGCCGGACTGGTATGGCATTGTGCGCAGGTGGTCCACTTGCCGCGATGTTTGCCCGAATAGATCCTGAACGACCGCGCGTCGTGGTCGAACGTGGAAGGACGCCACGCCGTTGTCGTATGGCACGGTGTGCAGTCGTGGCTGAACTGCGAAGTGATGTGATTGGGGTTGATGGTTTGCTCGAACTGCGTTGCGTGACACTGGTAGCAGTCCTGGTATGTGAGATTGTAGTTGTTGCCGACGTGGCAGGACGCGCATGCCGTAGTCGTGTGTCTGCCGGTGAGGGGGAACCCGGTGCCGTTGTGGTCAAACGTCGCAGGCCGCCACGCTGACTGCGTGTGGCAGGAGCGGCACTCTGTGGAGAAGCCGCTTGCAGCGTGCGCGGGATTGTTCGCATTGTTGTAGTCTGCACGATGACAGCCAAAGCACGTCGCATCCAGTCCTCGGAAGCGGTTGCCCGCGTGGCACTGCGAGCAGGTTGTTGCCGCGTGCGCGCCCATCAGCGGAAACGCCGTGCGTGCATGGTCGAACCCCGACCCCCACGTCCGCGCCGCCGGCTGATGACACTGGAGGCAGTCGGTGGAGAAGTGCGCCGCCGCGTGGTTGGGTGATGCCGTCTGGACGTACTCCGTGCGGTGGCAGGCCACACATTCGATGGGCGTTCCGACATACAGTCGCTGTGCTGCATGAGCATGGCATGCCTCGCACGCGAGTGTCGCATGGCGGCCGAGCAGGGCAAACCGTGTGGACTCATGTTTCTGCACCATGTTTGTTATCTTCCACGTCTTTGTGGTATGGCACCGCAAGCACGAAGCGCCAAGCTCACTCTTGTGCACATCCGTGTGGCACGCGTAGCAGTCCGCGGAGGATTTCGCAAACTTCAGTCCGGCGTGGCAGCTCACACACGTCACAGCCTCATGCTTGCCGGTGAGTGCAAACCCCGTTGATGTGTGCCGGAATGCAGGCTCTCTCTTCATCTTCCACGAGTCCGTGGAGTGACAGGCCGCGCAAGGAATACGCATTGGCCCGTGGGGAGATTCTTGACCGAGGAGGAGGGGTGGGAGAAAAGTGAATGCCGCGAGCAACAGGCTCCGTAGCGTGCACTGCGCAAATGTCTTAGCCATAACCATCTCCTCTTTTTTGCAGCTTCCGTTGAGCATGTCTTGATGAGCGGGGGTCAGCATCAATACGGCTTTTCTACGCGGCGGCGGCTTGCGCTTCCACCTCGACCGGTCGCATCTTGATGCCGCAGCGTTTCAGCAATTCGGTCGGCATCTCACCCCCGGCAAACACGAACACGAAATCATTGCGCACGTTGTGCATGATGTTTTCGTTCTCCTGCACGATCACTGCGTCGGGCTTGATCTCTACGACGTGCGAGGAGAAGATGACGTTCAGCTTGCCCGACTCGATGAACTGCTTCACCTTCTGCTCGTTTTTCTCCTTCAGTCGCACGAACTCCTCCTTGCGGTAGCTGATCGTCACCACATTCCCCACCTGCGTCGCAAGGCCGATGGCCGCTTCCACTGCGCTATCACCACCGCCCACAACGAGGATGTGCTTGTGCTTGTACGACTCGGCTTCGATCAAGCGGTACATGACTTTGGTGAGATGCTCACCCGGCACGCCCAACTTGCGCGGGCTCCCGCGTCGTCCCAGCGCAAGCATGACATTGGCGGTCCGGTACTCAGCGCTGTGTGTCTTTACAACGAAGTGATCGCTCAACGAGTAGATTGCCTCCACTTTCTCTCCGGCAAGGATGTTCAGTCGAAAACGCCCCACAATATCCTGCCAGATGGCAAGGAGTTCCTCTTTGGTGATTTCAGAGACTTTGAGTTTACCGTAGAGCGGAAGCTCGACGGGACTGGTCAGCACAAGTTTCTGGCGGGGATAGTGCAGAAGCGCACCGCCGATCTCATCCTGCTCGAGAACGGCGTAGCGCATGTTGTTTGCCTGCGCGGCAAGCGCGGCAGCAAGCCCGGCCGGTCCTGCGCCCACAATCACAACGTCGAAGTCGGCAAGGTGCCTGGCACGATGGGTTGTGGCAATGTGCTGGAGACCCTTGATTCCCTGCGTCACCGCATTCTTGATCAAGCCAATGCCGCCCAACTCGCCGACGATGTACAACCCTTCCACATTCGTCTGGTAGTTGTCATCGTAGTAGGGGATTTCCATTCCCTGCCGCGGGGTACCGAAGGCAAGCGTGATCGCACCAACAGGACAAACGTCGGCGCACAAGCCGTGACCGACGCACTTTGTTCCGTTGATGATAGCGGGTCTGCCCTGCACAATGCCGAGCACATGCTCAGGACAAGCGCGCACGCAGTTCGCGCACCCGATGCAGTCTGTGAGATCGAAATGCGGATGAAGCGTCACGGGTGCGGTGATGCCCATCCGCCGACTCTTCTCGAACTTCTCCTCTGCCTCACGCCGATGCCGGGCAACCTGCCGCCAGTACGGAACGGCAATCAATCCGAAGAGTATCAGGAAAATGACTGATGTGTAGATCGTCTCCATCTCGTTAACTCCCCTGCACATTAGATGTTGTTCAAACAAGAGGTATGTGTCGTCACTCCTAAAACCTCACACTCATCTCGGCGAACAGAGAGTTCGACACCGTGCCGTAGCCGTCCAGTCTGTCATACGTCGTCATCAGGGTCAGAGAGGAGCTGATGAAGACGAGAAGGTCGGCTCCTATGGTCGTACTGTGGTCGCGTTGAGCCGTTTGCCGGACCGTGTAGCCGCTGCGCTGGAAGCGAGCCGTCAGATCTACCAGCCCACCGAAGCTTCTCTGCACCGCCACGCCGTAACCCGATGCCTTCGTGTAGCGATTGGCGTGCAGGTTGAAGCTCGAACGCACGGCAACACCCGACGATCCAATGTCGTTGAACGAAAGCGACGACGTGTTGGAGTACTCTTTGCCGAACGCTGCATGCGGCGCCGTGCGAGGCATATAGGTATTTGCAAGAGTGATCCCCGCAGGCAGGAACCAGTTCACGCTGAGGCTCATCCCGGAACGCACGTCGTCCGCCAGCAGTGAGTCGGGCACATCCCGAATCGCCCGGAAGCTGTAGTACGGACGCGACGCATCGGCACCCAGCCCGATACTGAGAGACCCCGCAATGCGATAGGTGAGATTCACATACGCACTCGTGAGCCGTGGCGCAAGCACAAATGCGTTTTCTGATTTCTTTCGCAGATCTGTCTCCACATTGCCATAGATAAAAAGGTTGTTGGCGATTGCCGCATTCACCAACAGGCTGGCTACTTCCCGATCAAGTGTAGAGCGATAGTACGTCCTCGCGTACGCCGTGGCGATGGAGAGCCGGTGTTTCTCCGACGGCAGGAGCTGTGCAAAGAGAGCGAACTTCTTGTAGTCCGTAGCGATCCCGCGCAGCGTAACGTCGGGCTGGTACCCCAGCGTGGTGCCGACCAGGACCGGGCCAAGCCTCGCCGACGCCAACACACCGTCCACATAGCCGATGGAGGGCGCAGAGACGGGAATGATTCTCCCGACAGAAAACATGCGCGCACCATCATCGTAGGTCACCGACAAGCCATAGATGCGAGACTGATTGATGGCGCGCTTGGAGAACGGACTCCGGTTCCCGACGGTGAGCGAGCGGAGATTGGCTAAGACTTCAACTTTGAGCGGCACGTCACGCAGTGCGCAGCGTAGATGGAGCACCATGCCCGGCTGCACAAGGGTGAACGCCGCATTTTCGTACAGGGACGTAAAGTACTGAGCGCTGACGCGTCCTTGCAGCGTGAACGGTCCCTGTTCTGTTATGGAGGAGGAACGAACGGGCTGAGGATTCGGCAATGGCTCGCCGGAGGTTCGCTCCGGTCGGGGCGTTCCGGGCTCGGACCTCTTTTCGTCGGCAAGCATCACTTTCCCCCATACATCATCCCCAACAACAATCGGACGCAGTGCACTCAGCACTCTGCACACGGAGGACTTCGAACTCACCGCGTACACTTTCAGCACCGCCGTCGTGTCGCGCCCGCTCACAACATACAGCAGCGTCGAATCCTGCACGCCACCGGCGCGGCCAAGCGACGTGTACACACTTCCGCCTGCGAGGTACGTAACCGTCCCACGGACGACCTTCTCTTCGGCATGCAGCACGAACGCTGCGAACAGCCACATCACCATCATTCCTCTCTTCATCATACATTCCTATGGCAACTGTAACATGCTTGGCTGTTGTATTGATAATTCGGAACTCCCCGGTGCTTGTTGTCCATTTCGCTCTGGCGGTGTTCATGGCAGCTGATGCACGTGAAGATCTGATACTGCCCGATCGTCGGATGACACTGCGAACACGAAGTCCACTTGCCGCGATGTTTCCCCGAGTAAATCCTGAAATACTGTACATCGTGATTGAACGTTGACGGCAGCCATGCGGTCGTCGTGTGGCATGGCGTGCAATCGTGGCTGAACTGCAGCGTCACGTGATTCGGGTTCTGCGGTTGTGCATACTGCGCGGCATGGCACTGATAACAATCTTCATAGATGAGGTTGTAGTTATTGTTGACATGGCAAGCAACGCAGGGAGTCGTGACATGCCGCCCAGTGAGCGGAAACGCGGAGTTCGTATGGTCGAACGATGCCGGGCTCCATGCCGCCGTTGTATGACACTCGGTACAGTTCTGACTGAAGTTCCGTGCCACATGGTTTGGGTTCGTCGTGTTGTTGTAATTGGTGAGATGGCAACCCACGCACGTCGTTGGCAATCCTTGGTATTGGTTGTTCACGTGACACTGGTTGCACGATGTTGCCTGGTGCGCGCCCGTCAACGGAAACGCCGTGTTCGCATGATCGAACGTCGAAGGCCGCCACGCTGTCGTGGTGTGGCACGGTGCACAGTCGTGATTGAAGTTCCCCAGCACATGGTTCGGATTC
>CAZIKE010000165.1:0-6328 GCA_964539775.1 uncultured Chitinophagales bacterium | reverse complement strand
TCGTTGCACCGGTTCGCTCGAAGTGTTTGCCGAACAAGGAATGTTCCGCCGGCATTGCCTCTTGACTTCGCCCCCGCCGTGCAGTATTTTTGCGGTGGTTAGAGATCATTTCAGTCGCCCCCTTCTCAAGGAAGTCCGCTATGCGATTATCAACTCGATCCATTGCGGAGTCTGTGGTCTTGAAACTTCGTTGACTTCATTTTGTAGGGTTCTCGCTCCTGCTCGCATAATGAACTCATCATTCACGAACTCACATGCGAAGGGACATATGAAACTCAACACTTTTCTCATGTCCATCATCGGTCTGGCATTGGTAGTTTGCCACGTTACTGCGTGTGCACAAGGCCCCGACACGGTAATCGCCACACTCAGCGTCTCCTCTCAACAAGAGGACAACTTCAACTCTTTTATGGCTTGGCTGGGGACCCATTCTTCGCTAAAACGGAATGATAGCCTTAAGAGTGCGTACCAGGTAGTGTTTGCGGCACTCAAGAAGAACGACTACAACTCATACATCACGAGCGTTGGGCGTCTCAATTCTGTGCTGAGCAAACTGAGCTCCACCGAAACAAACGATATGTACAATTTCTTTCGGACGCTGGTTGTTCCAAAAGGGACTCCTACGCAGCCCAAAGAAGGTGCCGGGGGATGGTGTAGAGTCGATTGCTTATTCGGTTCCTGTGAGGTCTCCTGTCCAGCTGGAACAAAACCGAACTGCTTTTGCCAATGGGGAAGCCCTTATTGTGCGTGTGAACCTTTCGGCCAGAAATAAATCGTTTGTTCACGGCTGAGTGATCTTGCCCGCCGCTGGCATATTGACTGGCGCGATCAGAATGCAGCAAAAGGTCTGTCACATGTTGCCGAAGCGTTCGAGCCTGCCGCGCTCGGCACACATGTGGGCGATGGGGGTATATTGGCGCCGCTGCACCGCGCGGAGCGCACGCCTCCTGTCGAGCGCTGCTACTCAACTACCTCAACCTTGGTGACGAAGTACTCGCTTTCGCCAAAGAGCTTCGTTGGCACACCGATGTGTTGCTCGTAGTGGAGTCGCACGCGCTTGCCGAGCGATCTGTTCATCTCGGCGGCGACTTCGTCGCTTGGAACAGTGAAGTGAAAGATCTCCGGCAAGGTGCCCGGCATGGAAACCATCGCCAACTCCCCTTCCCATGTCTTGGCAATGAACCCCTTTTTCGAAAGCTTCTGAACGTAGCCTGCTCTTTCGCCTGTGGAGTAGCTCCAGGTCAACACAAACCACGTGTAAAGAACGAAGAGCACAAGGGGTGCAAGCAGGGTGATGGAGAGCCAGAGCTTCCAGCGGAATTTTTTCTTCTTCGGTTCACCGGGGGGTATGGTCTCGTGCATAGGGGGTTGTGATCGTCAGAGTGAACATTACCAGCGCTGGCACAATCTACAGAAGGATGACAGCAGAAGCAAACCGGTACAACCAATTGCAACTCCCGTGAGAATGGCGTATATTTTGGCAGAAGGTTTTGCGGGATTAGTTGATTGGTTCAACGCGAGCTTCCCAAGCTTGAAAAACGGGTTCGATTCCCGTATCCCGCTCCATGCCTACATCTTCGTCAGAGCTTTTCAGAATCACGTTCCCACGGCTCCTGCAATTCTCCTATCTCAACACGATGAGGAAACAGCTGGAGGATTGCCGCACCTGTCTCGACATCGGGTGTGGAGGTGATTCGCCCGTCCGGCATCTCAAGTTCGAGTACGCTGTCGGTGTGGATGGACATGAGCCGCTGCTGCAGCAGGCACGCACGCGGCGAACCCACGACGAATTCGTCCTGTGCAATGCAACACAGCTCGACCGCCACTTCTCGCCGAAGCAGTTCGACTGCTGCGTTGCGCTCGATCTGATTGAACATCTTTCGAAAGACGACGGCATGAAGCTGATTTCCGACATGCAACGGATCGCATCGAAGAAAGTACTCCTGTTTACGCCCAACGGATTTCTTCCGCAGCAGAGTCATGAAGGAGACCTGCAGGAGCATCGGTCGGGATGGACGGCAGAGGAGATGGAGGCGCTCGGCTTCGCGGTGATTGGGATGCATGGATGGAAGGTACTGCGCGGCGAGCAGCATCGGCATCGGCTGAAGCCCGCGTGGCTCTCCGGCATCCTTTCTGCGCTCTCGCAGTATCTGTACACTCGCCGGCATCCATCGCAGGCGGCGGCTCTTCTTTGCGTCAAGTCGGTAGAGACATCTGGAGAACCATGATGCCTACACGCACCGTACTTCTTTTGATTCTCGTTGTTGTACTTTCCCCCCTGGTCTATCCGCAGGACAGTGTCACCGTCCTCGAGGATAGTCTCCGTTCCACCAACGTCAACACGATGATGCGGTTCGTCGTCGTTCTGCCCAGGGACTACCATCGTACGCACGAGCGGCATCCGACGGTGTATTTGCTGCACGGCTTCGGCGGCACTCGCATGGACTGGGTGCATCGTACGGATCTGGTGCGGTATGCAGCGGCGTATCGCTTTCTGTTCGTCTGTCCCGACGCCCACAACAGTTGGTACACCAACACACCGGACGGCACACTGAAATACGAACAGTACCTTCTTGACGAGTTGATCCCCTACGTACAGGGCAAGTATCGGACACTCGGCACGCGACACGGGCGCGTGGTCGCTGGACTTTCGATGGGCGGCTATGGCGCGCTCAAGTTCGGTTTGAAGTATCCCGACCGCTTCATTCTTGCTGCGTCCTTCAGCGGAGCGTTGTACGTGCCTGCAGGCTCGCGCTCGGACAACAAGGAAATCTCCGAAAGTCTCGCCCGTGCCTTCGGACCGCAACGCAGCGAGCATTGGACACGCAACGACCTGACCGCTCTTGCCGAGAAGTCCCTCCCCGCCTCGCTGCCGTACTTCTACATTGCCACGGGCAAGGACGATCAACTCCAGCGCATCGTTGAGACGAACCGGGATTTCATCGAGAAGCTGCGCACCAAGGGGATTCTCTACGAGTATCACGAAACGCCCGGCAACCATAGCTGGCAGTACTGGGACAAGGCATTACGCAACTTTCTCAGGCGCCTGGCGGAGTTCGATCCTCTCAGTCCTTAAATCGTCGCACGTACGTTCGTCGCTCCCTATGGCTCACCTGAAGCAAGCCCTGACGGGCTTCGATCTCACGATGATTGCGATCGGCTCAACGATCGGTTCAGGGATTTTCTTGACGCCCTCGCTCATCGCCCAACAGCTTGAATCGCCATGGCTCATCCTTGCAGTGTGGGTGGTCGGCGGAGTGACGACTATCGCCGGTGCGTTGACGTTTGCCGAACTTGGCGGCATGCTGCCCGGAGCGGGTGGCGTCTATGTCTATCTGAACCAAGCGTACGGCGGACTCTGGGGCTTTCTCTTCGGCTGGGCATATTTGTTGGTGGTGAACACGGGCGGTGTTGCAGCGCTCAGCGTCGCTTTTGCGACATACTTCGGCTCCTTCGTGTCTCTCGACCCGACGGGTACAACCCTTGCGGCGATTCTGGGACTGGCATTCCTGACGGCGCTCAATGTCATCGGCGTAAAAGTCGGAGGAATGTTCTCCGACGTCTTCACGCTGCTGAAATTGGCGGGCATCATCCTGCTCATCGTAGTGGGACTGGGCTGGGGCTCGAGCAGTGCAACCGAGTTTTCTGCTGCAGCGGTGCTCCCCGAGAATCTCGGGGGTGCACTCGCTGTTGCGATGGTTGGTGTGTTGTGGTCGTACGGCGGGTGGCAGCATGCATCGTTTGCCGCGGCGGAAGCGAAGGAGCCTCAGCGAACCGTTCCGTTGGCGATGGTCACCGGTGCGTTGGTCGTTACGGCAGTGTACATCCTGACGAACGTTGCATACATGCTTTTGCTTCCTCTGTCTTCCATCGGTGGAGCGGAACGTGTGGCTGCAGACGCCATCAGCGTTGTGCTGGGGCCTGCCGGCGGTACGATGATCGCTGCCGCCATTGTTGTTTCCACCTTCGGCACGGCAGGGATCTACACACTCACTGCTCCACGCATCTACTTCGCCATGGCGCATGACGGGGTGTTCTTCCGCAGCGTGGCGCAAGTTCATCCACGCTTTCACACACCTGCAACAGCCATCATCATCCAGTCGGCGTGGGCGTGTGTGCTGATTCTGTTCTGGGGAACCTTCAACGAACTCATCTCCTATGTCGTCTTTACGGACTGGATTTTCTTCGGACTCGCAGCCGGCAGCATCTTCATCTTTCGTAGAAGAATGCCCGATGCTGCGCGGCCGTACAAAACGTTCGGCTATCCTGCCACGCCGTTGCTCTTCATTGCAGTTGCTATGTGGTTTGTCATCAACACATGTGTCGAAAAACCGGAACAAGCCGTGGCGGGACTCGGGTTTCTTGCGTTAGGAGTTCCGGTGTATTATTTTTGGAGAAAGCGTGGAGCGGAGGGGCGCTCTTGAGACATCTCTTCACACTCGCCTTGTGATATCATGAAAACGATCAACGAAGACTATCCGTACTACGACGTTGAGCATATCTCCACGATCGCTGAGATGCTGACCAAATCGGTAGAGAAATATCCGAACAAGCTTGCGCTGGAGGACTTGAACCCGACACCGATTCCGCGTGTCACCTACCGTGAGTTGCAGGACCATGTTCTTGCCTTCGGCACAGCGCTCAGGAAACTGGGCTTGAAGGAACGGGACCATATCGCGTTCATCGGTGAAAACCGCGTGCAATGGGCGATCACGCATCTGGCGTGTGTGACGTTCAACTTTGTGGCGGTTCCCATCGACAAGAATCTGAAGGAGAACGACATCGTCAACATCCTCCACGTCTCGGATGCGAAGGCCGCTGTGTTTTCCGAGCCGTTCCGTGATATATTCATCGGGTTCAAGCACTCCATCAAGGCTCTTCACTATCTGATCGACATGGACCTTCCCCGGAAGGAGAATGGCGTCCACTCCATGACGGAAGTGATGGATAAGGCGCGCGTCGATGCTCGACGCACCCAATTCGTGAAGACGAATCCCGATGATGTGGCGGTCATTGTCTTCACGTCCGGCTCCATGGGCCGAGCCAAGGGCGTCATGATGTCGCAGAAGAATCTCTGCACGAACCTGATGGATATGCGGAAGATGATCAACTTAGGTCCCGAGGATCGCTTCCTGTCCGTTCTTCCTATGCATCACACCTACGAGGGGACGTGCGGGTTCCTCTGTCCGCTGTATGCCGGCGCGTCGGTGCATTACGCTCGAAGTCTCAAGACCGTCCTCGAAGACATGCAGCGCGCCCGACCCACCATCTTCCTCGGCGTGCCGCTGATGTACGATAAGATGTACCGCCGTATCCTGGTAGCGATTGATGAAAAGAAATTGACCAAGGCGCTCATCCCGCCGCTGAAAACACTTGCCGGCTGGTTAGAAACACTCGGTGCCGAGGGTGCTCGCAAGCGAATCTTTTCCGAGATGCACGAGAAGTTCGGCGGAGCGATTCGTTTGTTCATTGCCGGTGGCGCTGCCCCCGACCCGCAGGTGATGAAAGGAATGCGCTCGTTCGGGTTCAAGATCATTCAAGGATATGGACTCACAGAGACTTCTCCGATCCTGACGGTCAATCGTGAATTCAATTTCAAAGACGAGGCGGCCGGCTTGCCGCTGCCGAGTGTCGAACTTAAGATTGCCAACCCCGATCCCAACGGCCACGGGGAGATCATTGCCCGCGGGCCGTCCATCATGCTCGGCTATTACAAGAACGAAGCCGCAACCCGAGAGGTCCTGCGCGATGGCTGGTTCTACACCGGCGATATCGGCTACTTCGACGGCGATGGCTTCTTGCACATCAACGGACGGAAGAAAAACGTCATCGTTGCGCGCAACGGCGAGAATGTCTATCCCGAAGAACTCGAAGACAAGGTGAACAAGATTCCCTTCGTCCTTGAGTCGGTCATCTACGGCGCGCGGAATGAAAAGAACGACGAAGAGATTCGTGTGATGATTGTGCCGAACGCCGAGACCTTCATCGAGTACGCCCAGAAACACAAGCTCGAGGTGACCACCGAGCTGATCGAGAAGGTGCTGAACGACGAAATCCGCAAGCTGAATACGCAACTGTTAGGGCATCAGCAAATCAAGAAGGTGGAAATCCGCGAGAAGGAGTTCGAGAAGACCACGACCCAGAAGATCAAGCGGTATCTCATTCAACAGGAGGATTCGACGCATTAGCAGGCGTCCACCCGATGGCTTGAAAGCGCTTGCGTTGCGAATGTCCCTGCAGTGAGTGCTGCAAGAAGGTACATTCCCGCCGCGCATACCATCACCGCCGTAAAGCCTGCTTCGATTGCTACCAACGTCGCCAGCGGTGC
>CAZIKE010000164.1:0-6464 GCA_964539775.1 uncultured Chitinophagales bacterium | reverse complement strand
CGATCAAACTTGTGGATATCGACAACGACCATGTCATGAATATTGGTGACGACACCGTTGCCCAACACCTGCGTGCTGTGACAGATGAGATCTTCCGGTTTCACTTTGTCGATGTCCAACTCTTCCAACTCATAGCTCAGGACTAAGGGACGAATCTGCAAGAACGCAAACTCCTTCAAACGACCTGGTGGCACAGAAAGGTTGACTGCGAACTCGATCTCAACGGGCGTCCCCATGCCCCATGTGCCCATGTCCAGCACCAGCTCAAGAATTTCTGGGAGAGGGAAGATGCGATGTTTGAGGATTGGGGCAAACGTCACGACGCGCCTGCCGCTCCGCGAAACGCCGTCATGCACCGTGTCGTCGTCCGGCGAATACGTCGAGCCGACATGATACAGCGTTTGGTCTTCCTCGGCTTTGGTCAGATCGTAGAGCCGGACGAACTCCGTGGGATCAAGCGTCCCATCACTGCTCAAGCCGCTCTGCAAGTCCAACGCGTAGAAATTCTGCTGAGCATTTTTCAGTGTTTCTCTCGTGGAGAAGAATTGGAGCAGATGGCGTGGAAACTTCGGGCAAAAGCGCACGGTATTGCCTCCATCGACAACCGTCTTACCGAGTCCGAGCGCAACATCCACGATCCCATCGTTGGACGATTGCGGCGGCACGGGATAGAAGTTGTAGGACTTACCGACGCCCGCGAAGTCCGGATAAAACCTGCCATCGTGTTTCGCACCAACCATCCGCTGGATAATGACCGCCATCTTTTCTTCTTCCAGGCGATAGGCGGTCGCTTTCATGTAATCGCGGGCCTTCCGCGCAAATGTTGAAGCGTACACGCACTTGATGGTGGTGAGAAGTTGCTGGAGGCGCACGTTCACGTCCGCGTGATCGTTGGGTATCATGTATGTCTGATACACGCCGGCGAATGGCTGGTATTGCGAATCTTCCAACAAGCTGGATGACCGCACTGCAAGAGGCTCATGGGTGATATCAAGAAACTCCCGCAGTTTCATGACAATGTCGGAAGGGAAATGTTGTGCCTCCTTGAAACGACGGTACAACTCCTCATCCTGCGGAGGGTCGATGAGGAGATGCTCGAGGTGGTTCATCTCCAGGAACGTGTCGAACACGTCTGTCGCGACCACTACGGCGGACGGCACATAGATCTCGATACCCTCGAATCGGTTCCTGATGTTGTAATTGTTGATCAGCGTGTTAATGAAGCCGAGGCCGCGTGCCTTGCCGCCCAGAGACCCGCTGCCAATACGCGCAAAGCTGTTCTGCGGATCGAACGTCTCCTTGCTGAACTCGGTAATCACCCCGCGCTGCCGGATCTCCTGATAAAGCCGAAGCGACGTGATCAGCTCATGGCGCAAGTCCGCAACCGACGCGAAGTCTTCTACCTTGCGGGGACGCAGCCGCTGTGCAAGCCAGAACTCGGTTCGGGCTTTGAGCCAGTTGGAGAAGTGGTTGCGTTTGGCGTGATAGACGATGGACTCATCGGGCACAACATGCAGTTGTTCTTCGAGCATCTTCAGGTTGTGTGCACGCCCAACCTCTCGCCCGTCGGGCGTACGGAAAACGAAATCGCCGAACCCGAAATTGGACATGATGAACTCGCGCAGCTCGTGCAGGAGGCGCGGGGACGTTTTGAGGAGAAAGGACGCTCCAATGCTGCGCGCCTGATCGGCAAACGCGGCGTTGCTGGACTGCAACAAAATGGGAATATCCTCGTGTGCGGCGCGCACTTTTTTGGCAAAATCGAATCCTGCTTCCGGATCTTTCACACCGTTCCGTTTGAAGTTGATATCCGAAATAATGCCGAGGATGAACTCCTCGTACTTCTCATAATACGACCATGCTTCCTCATACGAGGTGCAGAGCAGAATCTTCGGCCGCGCCCTCATGCGCAGCAACCGGTGGGTAAGGTTGACGCCCTCGGCAATGAGCTGCTGCGAGTGATGAAGCACTTCCGTGTAGAGAATGGGAAGATAGGACGAATAGAAGCGCACGTCATCCTCCACCAACAAGATAGACTGAACACCGACGGTGAGTGTGTCGCTCTCGACATTGCGCCGGTCCTCCACATCTTTGATGATGGCAATGAGCAGGCGATAGTCTCCCTGCCAGATAAAGATGCGGTCGAACACGGACGTGTCGTACATCGTCACCAGTTCCTTCCGCTCGCGATTGTCATATGCTAGCAGAACAATGGGTGTCGTGATGCCCGCGGCACGCACCGTCTGCGCAAACTTGATGACGTGCATGTCTTCGATGTGCAGCGTGGTGATGATCAGATCGAACGGATTCGGACCCGAAGCAAGTTCCATAGCCTCGGCAGCGCTGGTCACATGGGTGATCTCCGGCGCGTGGCTCAGATTCAGAGCCTGCGCTTCATGCCGAATCAGCTCGTACAGTCTGCCGTCCTCCTCGAACAAATAGTTATCGTACATACTGGAGACCAGGAGGATATCCCTGACCTTGAAGCGCATCAGTTTTTGAAACGTTTTGATGCGACTGCCGGAGATGTCTTCTATGTTGAGATGATCGATCTTGCTCATGGAGTACAGATTGTCATGAGGCTCTGATGGTGGTAACGTCTGCGCAAGGAGGGCCCCCGCAGTATGCCGCGTTCGCCCTCGTTTCTCTTCATCCGTATGTGGAAGAACAGGAGAAACGCACAGATGGGGAAGGTGATGAACGTGCTTCGCTGATGAAAATCTATAAAAACCCGTTCACAAACACAAAAACAGCGGCGGCAGTCAGCTTATGAATCTACGGATCTGCTCGCTGCTCACGATCCGTTCGCCTGTATCCACAAGGAAGGCGTCGAGGAAGGCGCCAAAATTTTTCTTGTCGTATGTTCCCAGGAAAAGGCCGTCCATGCGTATGTGGGGATCGTCGGTGGGGCCTGCAACATAGGTTGTCAGATGCGCCGATGTGTTGAGCTGGTTGAGCGCTTCCAAAAACCCGTTCCGATCCTTGGAGACATTATCATTGACGCGAAAATACTGCTGCAACAACACACCCCCGAGGTACGACTTCACGAACACAGTACCGTGCACAGCGTGCTTTGCCAGAACGGAGTTCTCGGTGTCCCTCGGAACAATCTCGAAGCCAAAGAATTCCAGATGGTTCACAACTTGTTGCAGTGCAGCATCCATGGCATACCTCCATGTAATTGGGAATGGATATGTGGAATGAGCGCGTGCCTCGTGTTTGCCGTTCCTTCAACTCCTTGAGAATCCCAAGGCACTTGCTGGACTCAATGACAAGCATTGATAGAAGTCTTCCTGGTCATACCAACCCCTGATCCATCATCGCGTTGGCAACCTTGAGGAAGCCTGCAATGTTGGCGCCGACAACGTAGTTGCCCGGAGCACCATACTTCTCGGCAGTTTCAAGGCACGTCTGGTGGATATTCTTCATAATCTGACGAAGCCGGTTGTCCACTTCCTCTTTGGGCCAGGGGAGGCGCATGCTGTTCTGGCTCATTTCAAGGCCCGATGTTGCTACGCCGCCGGCGTTGGATGCCTTGCCGGGGGAGAAGAGAAGTCTTGCCTCCTGGAAGATTTTGATGGCGCCGAGCGTGCTGGGCATATTGGCTCCCTCGCACACGCACACACAGCCGTTCTTCACAAGCTCACGTGCATCCTGCTCGTCGAGTTCGTTTTGTGTCGCGCACGGCATGGCAACATCGACCGGAACACTCCACGGGCGCTTACCTTCGTAGAACGGGACTTTGAATTTGTCCGCGTACGGCTTCACGGCATCCATCGCGCTTGCGCGGAGGGTGAGCATGTAGTCGATCTTCTCGCCGCTCACCCCATCCTCATCGAGAATGAAACCGTCGGGTCCCGAAAGGGTCACGACCTTTCCGCCGAGTTGTGTGACTTTCAAGGCGGCACCCCATGCAACATTCCCGAAGCCCGAGAGGGCAACGCGCTTATCGGCGATCGTCATGCCGCGCGTCTTCAACATCTCTTCGGCAAAATACACGGCGCCGTAGCCCGTCGCTTCGGGACGGATGAGCGAGCCTCCCCAATTCAATCCCTTGCCCGTCAGAACGCCGTTGAACTCGCGCGTCAAACGTTTCCACTGCCCGAACAGGTAGCCTATTTCCCTTCCGCCAACACCACTGTCGCCTGCAGGCACATCGACGTCGGGACCGATGTGACGGAACAACTCGGTCATGAAGCTCTGGCAAAAGCGCATTACTTCGTTGTCGGTCTTTCCCTTAGGATCGAAGTCGGAGCCTCCCTTACCGCCTCCCATGGGAAGGGAAGTGAGGCTATTCTTGAATACTTGCTCGAACGCGAGGAACTTCAGAATGCCGAGCGTAACGGACGGGTGAAAGCGCAGTCCGCCCTTGTACGGTCCGATGGCGCTGTTCATTTGAATACGATACCCGCGGTTGATATGGTAGTTGCCCTGGTCGTCCTGCCAGGGAACGCGAAAGATCACCACACGTTCGGGTTCCACCAAACGCTCCAAGATCCTTGCCGAGCGATATTCGGGGTGACGTTCTAACACAAGCTCCAATGATTCAGTTACTTCCTGCACCGCCTGGTGGAATTCAGGCTCGGCCGGATTCTTCGCTTTGACTTGGGCAATCAGGTTCTTTACATACTCAGACATAGTATCCTCATCTTGTTGGGCAAAACAGTTTTGGCTACATGCACTGCACGCGGATGCTCGTTTGCGTAACCGTTCCGATAACGTGCTGCGCCGAGAGCTGTATTGTCATGAAGGAAAGAACGGTGAGAATAATGCTACATGAAAGTAGGAAAGTCCGGCGGGATTAGCAAGGCGTTGCTTTGCACCGGGAACTCTTCTACCTTTCAGGCGTCAGTTACGTGGCTATGACCATGCCCCAAACCGCCCATACTGCGTACGGACGAACGACGCTCAAAACAGTCGTTCTGCCGCTGCTCGACGACCTTTATCGGGTTGCGCTGCGCTTGACGCATTCCAACGTGGAGGCAGAAGAGTTGGTGGGCGAGACAGTGGCGCGGGCCTGCGAGAATATCACCTCACTACGCGACCTCACGAAAGCGAAGCAGTGGTTACTCCGGATTCTTACGAACGCGTTCCTGAGTTCCCGTCGCTCGAAAAAACGCCGGCAGGAAGTTCCCTACAACGAAACCGATGATGACGATGCGCCGTCGTTCTCTCTCTTCGAAGCCCTGACGCAGCATCAGAGCGAGGAACGTAATCCTGAGCGCATCGTCATCAGCAAACTGATGGATGAGGAGATTCAACAAGCAATAGCAGCGCTGCCGCAGGAGTATCGGGCCGTAGTTGTGTTGTGCGATGTGGAGGGATACGCGTATCAGGAGATCGCTGCAATACTCGATGTGCCGATAGGAACCGTCCGATCCCGGCTTTCTCGCGGGCGCGGACTTCTGCAAAAACGACTCTATCACTACGCGAAGGAACAGGGCTGGCTTTCATCGCAGAAAGCCTCTTCGAAAGGAAAGAACATCAATGAACCCTGTGATTGTGAACGAACTCAACTGCCAAGAGGCGCTCGCGCTGGTCGCTGAATACCTCGACAAAGAACTCGGCCCGGCCGAGCGCAAACAGTTGGAGCATCATATGGAAACGTGCCGACATTGCTTTGACCGTCTCGAATTCGAGCGTCTTCTCAAAGCGCGTCTGGCCGAACTGCGGAGGACAGAACCCGCCGAAGTTCTTCGGGAGCGCATCGAAGATTTTCTCGAACGGTATTGAGGAGAAACACGCATGAGCAGGAATACCTGCGCCGAGCTGTGCTGGGTAAGAACAGTACGGTGCGAGAGGAATATCCGTCGTTCAGCGGCGGAGATATTTGATATCATCTCTCATCCTGTGAACGACAGCCGCTGGATGTTAGGCCTCGTCGGAACGGACGTGCTGACGCCGGGTGGCATGCGCGAAGGAACCAGAATGACCTGCAAGTTCGGCATCGGCCCCTTGACCGTCATGAAGGCTGAGGCTGTGATCGATGAGTTCGAATCGGGGCGGCGGTTCGTCCGCAGAAGGGTAGGAGGGAAGCTTGCCATGAAGGGAGAGTTCCTCGTCGAACCGGCTGGCGACGCATCGCACATCACCTGGACGATGGAGGTCGGCCTTGCTGTTCCTTTGTTGGACTTCCTTCTCAATCCCCTCGTTTCTCAGTGGTTGAAGCTTAGCATGGCGTACTCGCTCAGGAACCTGCAGCGTCTTGCAGAGGGCTCTCATTTCTCCATGGCGACGGTGAATGAACGTGTTTCACACGCTGCTTAGTCAGTGGCAGCCGTTTCTTGCGGTGTTTGTTCTTTTCCTGTTCCTGACGTGGGAGAGTGTTGCACCTTTTTCCCCGCGACAGAAGCGGCTACGTCATATACGAAGGAATCTGACCATCTCTATACTGAATGCGATTCTCCTTGCATTCGTGTTTGCCGGATTCACCGTGCTCACTGCGAACTACGCGCACCAACACC
>CAZIKE010000163.1:0-6646 GCA_964539775.1 uncultured Chitinophagales bacterium | reverse complement strand
AAAAGCACTCAACGGCAGGTTCCGTTCGTCTCCCCCCCTCCCATGGGGATTGAACGGCCTGCCGGATTTCCGGTGTTGTAACGAGGTTCGCTGTTTTGCAAGAGTTGGAATCGCAGCGGGCCGTTCTCTCACAGATAGGAAATCTGCGTGTCACCACCGGACACGGTGTGCGTTCCTGTTGCATCTTTCAGCATTCCTTCTCCCGGCTGCGTGGCACATAGGTTGCTCGACAGTTACCTGATGGTTTCTCACATTTCATAGAGACAGCTATGAAAAAACTCGCTCACATCCTTCTTACACTCGTCCTGACTGCGATTACCCTGCCGCTGGTATCCTTCTCGCAGCTGGTCAACGGACGATTGATTGGCTCTTTCTACACCTTTGAGAAGTTCGACACGGTCGGCGTTTCCAAGAAATTCGTTCGGGGTTTCCAATCGGCGCTGTTCGATGTGTCGTATGCGGACTTCAGCCTTCACACGCACTTTCAGGTAGCAGGAAACCTGCAATCGAAGCTCGATGAGGTGCCGGACTACCGTTTCTACTACCTGTATGCAAAGTGGAAGAACATCCTCGATGTGGCGGAGTTCTCCTTCGGGCGGATGCCGTACTTCGCCGGCGTTGGCAACGGAACGCTGGACGGGGCTCTGCTGAGGGTTTGGTGCCCTGAGAACAAGTTCAAACTCACGCTCTACGGCGGCCAAACCACACCGTTGGAGTATGAGTTGAAAGAGTGGAAGAAGCTGAAGAACAATTTCACCGTCGGAAGCCAGCTTCTCATCAATGCGATTGACAACACTCGCATCGGCATCAGCTATGTGAATCGCCACCGCGAGCGAACGGGGTACTGGGCAACGCGCGAAGATTCGCTGCTCAATCCTGTTCAGGTGTACGTCGTTCCAACCGTCGCGCAAGAGCAATACCTCAGTGGGGATGTCTCCTATCGGTACGAGAACCTGAGCGTGTACGGACGCTACGACTACGATCTGAACTCTGAGAAAACCCAGCGCGGACAGCTCGGCGTCCGTTTTGGCGTCATGGACGATCTCCACATCAGTGCAGATTACATCCATCGCGAGCCGCGCGTGCTGTTCAATTCCTTCTTCTCGATCTTCGACGTGAAAGCCGTTGATGAGTACGAGGTAGGCGCGGATTACATGGTGACGGCCGAGTATCGAGCCTTCGCACGCGTTGCGTACGTGAAGTACTCGGGCGACAACAGCGTCCGCTATACGGCAGGCGTTGCTCATCGGTTTGTGGGACTTACCTACCGCGGCAGCTCCGGCTACGCGGGAGAACTGACGAACCTCAGTCTGCAAGCGCTGTATCCTCTCATGGACAATAAGCTCGTACCGTCGCTGGGATTGGCGTACATCTCATACAAGTACGATGCTTCGAGCAAGAGAGAGGACGGCGTTGCAGGAACACTGGGCGCGTCGGTTCGTCCGTTGCAACAACTGTCATTCGACTTGCAGGGTCAGTATTTGACCAACAAGATTGTGAAGAGCGACCTGCGCTTGTTCGGAAAGATCAACTTCTGGTTTACCCAACAATGGTAGCATTCTGTCGTTGACTTGTCGCTTTTAGACAGAAAAGGAATCTTCTATGATACAACGATATGCAATACTCATGGGGATGCTTGTGCTCGGCATCGGAGTGGTGGTGATGCACTCCGAAGCTCCGTTGCAAGCGGTGGGAATGCCGGAGGCTGCGTCGCCGCTCGGCAACCCGGAGCTGAAGTTCTCGCACAAGTTCCACATCACCGAGGCGGGGGTGACGGACTGTGCCGCATGCCACGCGGCGGCGAAGACGAGCACGCTCTCGTCGGACCACCTTGCGGCAAACCACGACGCGTGCGTGAGCTGCCACGAAGAACAGGTGAACGATGCCACCCAGGCACAGTGCGTATACTGCCATACCGACGTGACGAACATCCAGGCCAGGCCTGCCGCAAAGCGCGAGCTGATCTTTTCGCATGAGCAGCACGTTGCGCTGGCCGATGTTCAATGTACGACGTGCCACGTGGGCATGGAGAAAGTGGATCAGGCGACGGCAGCGAACATGCCGTCGATGACGACGTGCAGTACATGCCATAACGATCGCAAGGCGAGCAATACGTGCGAGGGGTGCCACACCAACTTCGCCACGCTGCTGCCTGTAGATCACCAGCGCTCGGATTTCGCGCGCAACCACCGGGACCTCTCACGCCTGGGCGGATTGACGACGGACTGCCAGACCTGCCATACCGAGACCTTCTGCCAGCAATGTCATCTTCAAGCGGAGGTAAAGTCATACTCGTACGGCAGGCAGCGTGATCTGATGACGGAGCCGGCGCACAAGACATCCACCAAAGATTCACCAAAACAAACGCTGTTGCAGAACGTCCACGAGCTGAACTATCGCTTCACCCACGGCATCGATGCGAAGGCGCGACAGGCGGAGTGCCAGTCGTGCCACGCGGTGCAGACGTTCTGCGCGGAGTGCCACAGTGCGGGCGGCAACATTACACAGATCAAATTCAAGCCGGCCTCGCATTCGGTTCCCGGCTTCACAACACTCGGGCGCGGCTCGGGCGGCGGCCTGCATGCGGAAGAAGCGCGGCGCGACATGGAAAGCTGCATCGCTTGCCATGATGTGGAAGGTCAAGACCCCACGTGCATGACGTGCCACCTCGACAACGGCCGTGTGCGGTAGGATTGTATGAAGAGAATGGAACCTCATCGACAAGTCGCATTACAAGGAGACATTGCCATGAAGAAATCACACACACCTTTTGCCTTGCTTGCCGTGCTGGTGGTTGCAGCAATCGTGTTGTTCGGTTGCGAAGGTCCGCAAGGCCCGGCCGGAAAGGACGGCAAAGACGGTCAGACCGGCGTGCTGAACCTCGAAGGGTTCGCGCCGGGCATCAACTGTGGCAGTTGCCACAATCCCGACATCGATACAACGTATTACCTGTGGGCACGGCGCTACCAGTGGGAGCGCTCGTTGCATGCTTACGGAGGCGACCTGGAACGCAACGGCCCGAATTGCGCCGGCTGCCATACGACCGAAGGCTTCATTGAGCGGTGGAAGAACAACTGGTCCACGCAAGTTGTGGGCGCCAAGGATAACCCGAGTCCGCCCGGATGCTTTGCCTGCCACTCGCCGCACTCACGAGGAAACTTCTCGCGCCGTGACACAACGCCGGTAACCATCGCCTCGTTTATTCAGGGTGTTCCCGATGCAACGTTTGATTACGGCAATGGCAACATTTGCGTGCGCTGTCACCAAACCCGCACGGCAAGCCCGATGAGTCCGAAGCCCGATCCCACGAAGACCGCTCCCACGGACACAATCGTCATTACTTCCAATCGCTGGTATCCACACTATGGGGTACAGGGACAGATGTTGATGGGAACAGGAGGGTTTCAGTTCCAGGGCTACAACTATCGGGGTAACTCGAATCACACAACGAACGCGACGATTCGACAGGAAGGATGCGTTGCATGCCACATGGCGTCGCAGGTGTATCCGCCCGATCTTGGCACGGGACGAGGCGGAGGCCACACGATGAAAATCCGCTACTCCTCGACGGAAGCCGCTACGGACACACTCTTCGTGCTCACCGGATGCAACCAGAGCGGCTGCCACGGTGCAAATGGCTTCACGAAGGCATCACTGCTTGAAGCAGAGAAAGCCATCGAGGATTCGCTGCAAGCTCTGGAAACATTGCTGATTCAACGCAACTGGTTGACCACAGCGGGGCTTGTCAACGCCAGCACCAGCCGTCCGTTGAAGATTGCCCCTGCTGCCAAGGCAGGAGCGCTCTACAACTATCTCTTCATCGAGCATGACGCCAGCAGGGGGATGCACAATACGAAGTACACGCAGGACTTGCTCAATTCATCGCTGCAGGCCTTACGAACACCATAAACGTGGTGACGACAATGAAAGCGTTCATGAGGTTATTACTCATACTGATCAGTGCAGCCGCCGTGGGAGGCGGCTGTACAAAACTCAAGGACGAACTGCCTCAGCCCATCGAACCGGGAGTGCAGGTGCACCTGCCAAGCTGGGTGGACACCGCATCGACGAACTTTCACGGCACCGTGCTGAAGTCCGCGCGCGTTGATGTGCAAACGTGCTTGGTCTGTCACGGCAACGACTACAACGGCGGAACATCCAAGGTCTCGTGCATCACGTGCCATAACGCCGAAGGCGCGAACATCCACGGGCGTGGATGGGAGAGTCCATCCTCCTCCAACTTCCACGGCAGAGCGATAGCGGCAGCGAACTGGGACATGCGTCCCTGCCAGCCTTGCCACGGGACGCGGTACACGGGGGGAAGTACTCCTGTTCCGTGCACCACCTGTCACAATCAACCGGGTGGGCCGGAAAACTGCGCAACATGTCATGGCTCCAGCAATCCTGCGCCGCCGCGCGATCTTCGCGGCAACACAGCGCGCAGCATTCGCGGGGTAGGCGCGCATCAGGTGCACGTTGCCGGGACATCACTTGCGGCGCCGATGTTCTGTCATCAATGCCATGTCGTGCCGGGAGCGATCTACGAGCCGACACATATTGACCAGACGCCGAACGCAGAAGTCGTCATGACGGAACTTGCCGGAACAGTCACCAACGAGCCCGGTACCACAACGTACAGCCCGACGCTGCCGTTGTTCTCTCCCAATCCGACGTACGATGCCGGCACACTCTCGTGCGCATCAACATATTGTCATGGCAATTTCAAGAACGGCAACCCGACGTTCGTTCCTACATGGACCGACACGACGGGCGCCGCCATGGCATGCGGCACGTGCCACGGCGATGTCACGAAGCCGACGCTTGCCGAACGTGCGTTGCCCAAAACGGCCGCGCAGGGCGGGACGCATCCCAACGTTCTGACCTGCTCGCAGTGCCATGCAGGGATCGTTGATGCGAACGTGCGCATCATTGACCCGATCAGGCACGTCAACGGCAAGTTGAACGCGTTCGGACAGGAGTGGGATTTTTAGTTGCACGAGGAGGCAATTTCGCCATCAGCGCGTCACGCTCGTCTGACGTGGGCGGGGCGCGCTGTTGGTGCAGCGTGAACGCAGTGTTGAACTGTTCAACACTACATGCAGGTTTATCGAAATCACGAAATAGATAGTGTGACGACATGTATCTCCGCATCGGCCTTGCCGCAATCATACTTCCTTTTCTCTTTCTCCTGCTCATCGCAATAATGTACAGTGCATAGCACACCGCTGCGCGTACGCACTATTCCTACTCGCCGCAGCGGGCACTTCCCATTTGCGCCTTGCGTTTCTTACGATTGGGAAGGGCACAACTCACGGGAAGGTTAATCGTTGGGAATTTGCACGATTTGCATCCGGTTCGGCTGGCATGTCAATTGTCCCTTCTCTTTATGCAGTCGATTGGTTGTTTGCCCTACTCTGGAAGGAGGAATGAAGGACATGAAAAATCGCGCGGAGCAAGTGGCGAAGATAGAGACCACCGCAGGCGCGTACGGGCGTCCTGAACTCAAGAGCGTATTTCAGCGCAACTACGTACGCGGGATGCTCATCTCCTTTGTGGTGCACTTCGCATTGCTCGGGACGTACTATCTTGCCCAATACCTTGGCGAGAGTGATGACGATATCCCCATGGTAAGCGTACGCATTCTGAAGTACAGCGATCTTGGTCCGCCCCCCTCGATTGCAGCGGTTCCGCCTCCTCCGGCGATTGGTGTGACCGCAGCCGTGAAGCCCTCGATCGGCGTTCCTGTTCCTGTTCCCGATGCGGAGGCTTCAGCCGAACAGACCATTGCAACACAAGCAGAGTTGAGCGCAACGCCATCGCCTGCACTGGAACAGGGAGCTGGTGAAACCGGTCAATTCCAGGTGCAGCAGGACATTGTCATCGCGCCGGAAGATGAGCCGGGCATGGACGAGTTTATCCCCGTTGAGAAGCAGCCGCAGATCGTGAAGCGCGTCATCCCGAGATATCCGGATATGGCGCTGCGTGCAGGTCTGGAAGGAACAGTGTGGGTAAAGATCCTCGTAGATAAGGATGGCCTGCCCAAGAAAGCCGTCGTCGTCAAATCCACCGCCGAGCTGTTCAACGACTCCGCGGTTGAAGCAGCGATGAAGTTCGTGTTCACGCCGGCCGTGATGAACAACGGTCCGGTAAAGGTATGGGTCTCGATCCCGTTCAAGTTCATGCTGAAGGAGGCCCAGTCGAGCTGAGCGGCAAGAACATCCCGGGGATGAAAGGAGTGTTGACGTGGCGACGCAAGACGAGATGTGGCAGGCTTTGCAAGACCGGGTGTGTGTGAAGTGCCTCGATGGGAACGGCCTTGGAGATTGTCGCATTGGCCAGGACGGGTTCTGCGCGCTGAAGGCGTACTTCCCTGCCATCGTTGATGTTGTTAGCTCAGTTTACAGTTCCTCGATCCTTCCGTACGAAGAGCAACTCCGCTTGAGAGTCTGCAGCAGATGCAAGAACCAATCGAGCACAGGCGGGTGCGTACTGCGCCGTTACGTTGATTGTGTCCTCGATCGCTACTTCCCGTTGATTGTGGAGGTGATTGAAGAAACGCAACGCCGCGTGGCGTTGGCTTACGCGTCATAAATGGAGCGATGGTATCCGGAGTCTCTGTCGTGATTGTCTTCCTGTTTATCCTGAG
>CAZIKE010000162.1:0-6672 GCA_964539775.1 uncultured Chitinophagales bacterium | reverse complement strand
CACGAGGTACGTGCAACCCCACCTTCAAGCGGGATATCTCCCGAACAGCTTGTTCACCCACCGATGCAGAGCGTGTATGGACTTGACGGGCTCGAGAAACATCAGCACGCATTGTCCGTGAATCAGATTCAGGCCATGCTCGTTGGCGTAGGCAATCGCCTCCTCGGACTCGGCACCCTGTTGCAGCCAGATGTGCCTGATGCCGTGCTCACAGCATTCGGCCACGATCTTCCTTGCGTCTTCTGGATGCACAACCACAACAACCGAGTGAACGGTCGCGGGCAGCCGGCTGATCTGTCCAACACAGGCAACACCGTCGAACGCGTCGAGGTGGGGATGCACAGGATGCACGTCGAGTCCCTTCTTCCTCATCTCCCGAAAAACCGCATTGCCGAACTTGCGCGGATTGCGCGAGACGCCGACAACAGCAAATGCTTCCGAGGAGAGAAAGGCTTTGATGTCCTGGTTCATGGTATGTTCTCTTGTTGACCTCACCATCATGCCCAGCTCGCTCGGTGTGTCGAATCAGAGATTCGACCTACAGTTCGGGCTCGCAGCCGACGCTGAAAGCGTCACACATGAAGAGGTCGGGGCAACCCTGTAGCGCCGAACTCCTGTTCGGCGATCTTGTCAGCGCACACTGAGGCCGTCCCAGACCCTCCGGATGTTGAGAAGCCGACCGAAGAGCAACTAAACCGCGAAGCCCCCTGCTTCATCACCTCTGCCCGTCACAACAACAGAAGCCCTCCAACCTCTCCCCGGCCCTCTCCTGAAAGGAGAGGGAGAGGTTATGCAGGGGTTGGGTTGAGCTTGGGTTTTCGCCAAGGGGCACCGCTTGCCGTGTCCTGATTGCTGCGCATGTATGTCGAATCAGGAGATTCGACCTACAGGGCCGTCGGGACCAACGAGGGCAGTCGGCCCGCCTCTCAAATTGTCACCTTGTATTGATTCAGCGCCTTCATGTAGTTGGCGCGCTCGAACGCTGCCGGGTCGGCAACGGATTTCTGGCTCATGCTTCCCTTCATCTGCGAGACGGAGACATACTCGTGCTCGAGCATCCACTGGCGGATCTCGGCAAGCACGCGGGTGATGTGTCCGGGTCCGTTCTTCAGCAGAGCGGAGCACATCATGGTCACGTCCGCGCCAACCATCAGCATCTTGATCACATCCTGCGCGGTATGAATGCCGCTGGTCGCCGCGAGGCTCGCCTTCACTGTTCCGTAGAGAATAGCAATCCAGCGCAACGGCAGGCGCATCGCCATCGGCGTACTCAGCACGACACCCGGAATCACCTCGAGGGTCTCCAGATCAATATCGGGTTGGTAGAAACGGTTGAAGAGTACAAGGCCATTGGCTCCAGCAAGGTCGAGCCGTTTCGCCATGTTCGCCATCGAGCTGAAAAACGGACTCAGCTTCATGGCAACAGGAATGGTAACCGCCTGTTTGACGGCATGCAGCACCTCAAGGTAGCGATCCTCAACTTCCTGGCTCGTCAGTTCGGGATCAGTCGGAATGTAGTAGACGTTGAGTTCAAGAGCGTCGGCACCGGCCTGCTGAATTTTGCGCGCGTAGTCTATCCAGCCGCCGGTCGAGACACCGTTGAGGCTGCCGATGACCGGAATCTCCAGCGATTGCTTGGCGGCATGCAGCAGCTCGATATACTCATCGGGCCCGAGGTTGTATTCTTCCAGATCGGGAAAGTAAGTGAGCGACTCGGCAAAACTTTCCGTGCCGTAGTTGAGGTAGTGATCCAGCTCCGCCGCCTCGTGCGCGATTTGTTCTTCGAAGAGTGAGTACATGACGATGGCCGCAGCCCCAGCATCTTCGAGACGCTTCATGCTCTCCACCGTACGAGACAGCGGCGAGGCCGACGGAACAATCGGGTTCTTCAGATGCAGACCAAGATAATCGGTTGACAGATCCATATCTCACTCCCCAGAATTTAAGATGTCTTTGATTCGTTTCCTGTCCGAAATCGAAGGAGCATTCTCCCCACAAGGAATGCAAGAGCGCCGAAGAACATGGCCAGCGTCGGAATCACCGGCACATCGAGTGACGGTCGCTGTTCGATGTTCATCACACACACGGCATAGGTCAGCACAACCAGCAAAGCAAGCACGGCGCACTCTAACCAGATGAGCGTTGCGGCGATAAGCCCGAGCGTTTCTTTTCGGCGTTCAGGGGCAAGCCAGTACGATGCGTGGGGGATAGTGATGGTGCTTTCCATTTTCGGCAGCATCAATGCAACCCCCACCGTCGGAGCGGCGGAGAGTATCATGACAACGACCATCACCAGAGCATACTCGGTGTTGCTCATCCATCCGTTGGCAACTCCGTCTGCGTCGAAGTGTGATGCGACGGTTTCCGGCAACTGCGGGTAGAAGTACAAAAGCTCCGCAACGAACACGCCGACAAGCGCAGCGAGAATGCTCAGAGGGTATCGGAGATTGTTCACAGGCTGTCCTCTTTTCACGTGAGAGAAATCTTCCGGGCAGTGTTCCGACGAACGTCGCAGCACCTTGGCTATCGCTGTGCTTTTCCCTGGGCAGCTACTGCTGCCATGGCTTTTCGCACTGCTTCAGGGTCGCCAAGGTATTCGCTCTTCAACGGCCGCAGGTTCTCGTCCAACTCATACACTAACGGCACACCCGTGGGAATATTCAGCTCGACGATTTTGTCGTCGGGAATGTTGTCGAGATACTTTACCAAGGCTCTGAGGCTGTTGCCGTGCGCGGCGATAATCACTCGCTTGCCGCTTCTGACGGTCGGCGCAATCGTATCGTGCCAGTAGGGAAGAAACCGAGCGACGGTGTCTTTCAAACACTCGGTTGCCGGAAGCTCCTCGGGCTTGAGGTCCTTGTAGCGCGGATCAAAACCCGGAAAGCGCGGGTCGTTCTTCTCCAGCGCAGGCGGACGGATATCATAACTGCGGCGCCAGATGTGCACCTGCTCTTCTCCGTACTTTGCCGCCATCTCGCTCTTGTTCAGTCCCTGCAGCGCACCGTAATGGCGTTCATTCAATCGCCAGGAGTTATACACCGGAATCCACATCAGGTCCATCTCGTCGAGAAGAATCCACAGCGTGCGGATTGCTCGCTTGAGCACGGAGGTGAACGCCACATCGAACACGAATCCCTTCTCTTTCAACATCTTGCCCGCGCTGTGCGCTTCTTCCATGCCTTTCTCCGAAAGATCAACATCCGTCCAGCCGGTGAAGCGGTTTTCTTTGTTCCATGTGCTTTCGCCGTGGCGAAGAAGGACGACCTTGTATGATGGCTGGCTCATAGGGAGAACGTGTTAGTTTGTGAATAGGAATCAAGCAGTCCTGAGCGCAGTCCCGACGCTTTTTGTCGGGACGAAGTCGAAGGATCGCCGTGGCGGACGAGGACGAGGGTGGAGGTTGGGTTTGTAGAGTTTGTAGAGTTCATAGAGTTCATAGAGTTTATGGAGTTCGTTTTGCCCTCTCACACATCCGCCCCCTCTTCGACGGGCTGCACAGGAGCCGCTGCGGAGGCTGCGGGCTTCGGCACGGCAATCGTTGGTTCCTTCGCCAGCTCCTCTAATGCCTTCCACCGCGCCTCGACGTCTTCCTGCGCAAGCTGCATCAAGCGTTTCGCCTCTTGGGGGTGGCTCTTCGTCAGCATCTTGTAGCGCGTTTCCATGTACGCGTACTCTTCGAATTTTATTTTCGGCGGCTTGCTGTCGAGCTTGAGCGGATTCTTGCCTTGCGCCGCAAGCCGCGGATCGAAGCGATAAATGGGCCAGTGGCCGCACTCAACGGCGAGCTTCTGGTTTGTCATACCCTTCGTCATGTTGATGCCGTGTGCAATGCAGTGGCTGTAGGCGATGATGAGCGATGGACCGTCGTATGATTCTGCTTCCATGAATGCGCGCACGGTTTGCGCGTCGTTGTAGCCCATCGCCACTTGGGCAACATACACATTCCCGTACTGCATGGCAATGCGGCCGAGATCTTTCTTGCCCATCGGCTTGCCGGCCGCGGCAAACTTGGCAACAGCAGCGCGCGGCGTTGCTTTGGACATCTGACCGCCGGTATTGCTGTACACTTCGGTATCCAGCACAAGGATGTTCACGTTCTTGCCCGAGGCAAGCACATGATCGAGTCCGCCGTAGCCGATGTCGTATGCCCAGCCATCGCCGCCCATAATCCACACGCTCTTCTTCACCAACATGTCGGCAACCGACAGCAGGCGTTGCGCTTCGGGCGCGGTCGTGCCCTCGAGCTTTTTCTTCAACTCCTCAACGCGTTGTCGCTGCTCGTAGATGCCCGGCTCGTCGGACTGGTCGGCGTTGAGAATGTCGTTGGCAAGCCCTTCCCCGATCTCGTTCTTAAGTTTCTGGACCAATTCTCTGGCAATCTGATTCTGCTTATCTATCGCGAGACGCATGCCGAGACCGAACTCCGCGTTATCCTCGAACAGGGAATTGTTCCACGCAGGTCCGCGACCCTCGTTATTGACGGTCCACGGCGTCGTGGGGAGATTGCCACCGTAAATGGACGAGCAACCTGTTGCGTTGGCAACAATCATCCGGTCGCCGAACAGTTGCGTTGCGAGCTTCACGTACGGCGTTTCGCCGCATCCCGTGCAGGCACCGGAGTACTCGAAAAGCGGCTCGGCAAACTGCGACCCCTTCACCGAGTCCATCTTGATCCTACGGCGATCGAGTTCGGGAAGAGAAAGGAAGAACTCATAATTCACACGCTCGCGCTGCCGAATCGGCGGTTGCGGCGTCATGTTAATCGCTTTGAGACGTGTCTCCTTCTTGTTCTTTGCAGGACAGATTTCGACACAGATGCCGCAACCGGTGCAGTCTTCGGGCGCGACCTGCACGGTGTACTTCATGCCTTTGTACTCCGTGCCTTTGTAGTCCATGGACTTGAATGTCGGGGGCGCGTCGGCAAGCTCCTTCGGGTCGTACACCTTCACGCGAATGGCGGCATGCGGGCACACGAGAGCGCACTTGTTGCACTGGATGCATGTTCCCGTTTCGTCCCAGATGGGGATTTCGAGGGCGATGTTCCGCTTCTCCCACTGCGCGGTTCCTGTCGGGAATGTTCCATCCTTCGGGAACGCGCTGACGGGCAGCGTGTCGCCGAAGCCGGCGATGATCTTGGCCGTCACATGCTTGACAAACTCCGGTGCTCGTTCGGACACTGTGGGAGGCATTGCGATGGTGCTGGTGACACGATCGGGCACCTTCACCTCGAACAGGTTGGCAAGCGTCTGATCGACAGCGGCAAAGTTCTGCTGCACGATTTGGTCGCCTTTCTTCCCATACGTTTTCTTGATCGAGTTTTTGATCGCAGCGATTGCTTGATCCTTGGGCAGGACGCCACTGATGGCAAAGAAGCATGTTTGCATGATCGTGTTGACGCGGGCACCCATGCCCGTTTGCTGTGCCACCTTGTACCCGTCAATCACATAGAACTTGATCTTCTTCTCAATCAACTCCTGCTGGATGTGGCGCGGCAGCTTATCCCATACCTGTTCGGGACCGTAGTAGCTGTTGAGCAGAAATGTTGCGCCCGGCACTGCGGCCTTCAACACATCGTATTTTTCGAGGAAGAACCACTGATGGCACGCTACAAAATTGGCGCGATCAATTAAATAGGCCGAATGAATCGGACGAGGGCCGAACCGTAGGTGCGACACAGTGGTGGAACCGGACTTCTTCGAATCATACACAAAATACCCCTGGGCGTAGAAATCCGTATCTTCGCCGATGATCTTGATGGAGTTCTTGTTGGCTCCCACCGTTCCATCGGCGCCCAAACCGTAGAAGACCGCTCGCACAACGTCATCGGGTTCCGTGCTGAATGCGGGGTCCCACTCGAGGCTGGTGAAGGTCACATCGTCCACGATACCGACGGTAAAATGATTCTTTGGTCTGTCTTTCTTGAGCTCGTCGTACACGGCCTTCACCATCGCAGGGGTGAATTCCTTTGACGAGAGCCCGTACCGTCCGCCGATGATCTTCGGCATCGCGAACGGTAGTTCGTTATTGATGAAGGTTTCGGTGATGGCGGTGACAACGTCCTGATACAGCGGCTCCCCCGCCGCGCCAGGCTCCTTGGTGCGATCGAGCACCGCGATGCTCTTCACGGTCTTCGGCAGTGCTGCAACAAAACGTTTGACGTCGAAGGGCCGGTAGAGCCGGACCTTGACGAGGCCGAGATTCTCACCCCGAGCGTTCAGGTATTCGACCGTTTCCTGTGCAGTCTCCGCGCCCGAACCCATCATGACGATAACACGCTCGGCAGTCGGCGCGCCGAAGTAGTCGAAGAGGTGATACTGCCTCCCGACGATATGCGCGAATTTGTCCATGGCCTTCTGAACAATGTCGGGGAACGACGCATAGAAGGGATTGACGGTCTCTCGTGCCTGGAAGAACACGTCGGGGTTCTGTGCCGTCCCGCGAATGACAGGATGCTCCGGGTTGAGTGCACGCGCACGATGGGCACGGATCAGGTGCTCATCAATCATCGCGCGCATATCGTCGTCGGTGAGTTGTTCGATCTTCATCACCTCGTGCGATGTGCGGAAGCCATCGAAGAAGTGCAGGAAGGGTAACCGTGCTTTCAGCGTCGCTGAATGGGCGATGAGGGCGAAGTCGTGCGCTTCCTGCACCGACGCCGAGCCGAGGATCGTC
>CAZIKE010000161.1:0-6763 GCA_964539775.1 uncultured Chitinophagales bacterium | reverse complement strand
CTCCCCATCGTTCTCGGCTCCTTCACGGCGCGCATGAATCCCAATGGACCCGGCGTGTTGCTGGAGTGGAGGACGATCAGCGAGATCAACAACTACGGCTTCTACGTGCAGCGGCGGCGGGACAATGAGCCGCAGTGGACGGAACTTCCCGGCTTCGTGCCGGGTCACGGGACCACCACCGAGCCGCAGTTCTACTCGTACGTGGACAATACCATCACCGAGATGGGTCTGTATCACTATCGCCTGCGTCAGGTGGATTTGGATGGGACGTCGCATCTTAGTCCCTCCATTTCTATCAACGTGACTTCGTTGACGGACGTGGAGGAGATAGCACCACGGGTGTTCCAATTGCTTCCGAACTACCCGAATCCCTTCAACCCGAGCACGACGATCAAGTTCAGTGTCGAAACAACTGGCCACACGACGTTAGAGTTGTTCAACGTGTTGGGTCAGAAGGTGGCAACGCTCTTCAACGATGTTGCGGAGGCGGGCAAGTATTACCGCGTGAAGGTGGATGGATCAAGTCTCGCAAGCGGCATGTATATCTATCGCTTGCAGAGCGGCGCGCGCAGCGACTTGAAGAAAGCGCTGCTGCTCAAATAAGAAAACGGCACGCTTCTCACACACACTCGCCTTCCTCCGAGCTTTCAGGGGGAAGGCGATGCTTTTTGTTGCGGCGATGAGGAGGCGTACCCGACGACGGTTATTTGAGGTACAGAAATCGCTTGACGGCCTGACCGTGCGCCCGAGAAGAGAACCGATAGAAGTAAACGCCACCGGCAAGGTCCTGCGCTTCGAACACAAGGCGATACGTGCGATTGGCGGTCGCCTCGTCTTCGAACAGCGTGCGTACGTGTCTACCTAATGCATCATACACGCTGAGTGAAACGATATCAGACTGCGCGACGCGGAAGACAATGCTCGTCTGGGAGTTGAAAGGGTTTGGAGAGTTTTGGGAGAGGAAGAATCCGGCCGGTTGCGAGACGGCAACGTCGGTCACCGTGCTTACGTGAATTGGCTCCGTGTAGTGTGCTGTTCCATCGAGGTCAACCTGCTTCAGTCTGTACTGCAGGAGGGGACCGGAAGAAACCGGGTCGGCGAAGCGATAGTGTTGAGGGTGGAGTGTGGTTCCGTGTCCTGGCACAAACGAATTCTCAACGATCCGCCACTCCGCTATTCCATCAATCCGCTTTTGAACGAAGAAGCCGTAGTTGTTCACTTCCGTGATGGTTCCCCATCGCAGCACAACGCTGTCGGCGGTTGCATTGAGCGAGCCATGGAAGTAGGCGAGCTGGATCGGCACGATCGTTCGCTCGAAGACGAACAGCGCTGCAACGGGGAGGTGATCGGAGGCGGCGTGCAATGCGTTCGCCACACTATCGGCCACTGCGGCATTGGGCAACCGGTTGATCGAATCGTTGAAATGATTGCCATCGTTTCCATACGCCGTGTACGTGGGGCTGATGATGCGGTTTGCCATTGTGCTGGAAGTGAGGATCATATCGAAGCGATCATCCAAGCCGCCCGTGGAGCCGCCGCCAAACGAGCGCACGCGCGTCGATTGCGTGTGATAGGGAGCGAACGCGGCGTTTCCACTCCATGTACCGGTGAGGTTCAGCGGGTCGAACGACTGTCCTGACGGGTTGATTCCAGCGCCAATGAGCTTTTGAAACGCAGGCTCGCTGCTGGAGTAGATGTTGAAATCTCCCACAATGATGAAGGACGTTCCGGCAGGCAAAGAATCAAGGTGGTTGCGCAGGATAGTAGCTTCTTGGAGCCGCGCCTGCTCATTCGTGCTGCCCGAGCTTGCTTTGAGATGCAGAGAGTAGATGCGGAGTTGCTGAGCAGAGTTGACCGGCCGTACGATGTACTCTGCAATGTCGCGCAGCGCCGTCGGGATATAGGTCGCGGAGATAAACTCCCATTTGCTTGGCTTGTAAAAGAGGCCGTTATCGGTGTCGGGTCCGTCGTTGAACGGGGCTGCAGTATACAGATCGGGCGTGTAAAGGTTCAGAACGTTCGTGAGGAATTCATTTTGCCCCGCGGCGCTTACCAATTCTTGCACGACCAGCAAATCGGGCGAAAGCGTATGAATGACCTTCCGAAACTCCGGATTGCGCGTTGCGGAGGTACTGCCGGGATAGTTCAGAATATTGTACGTGGCAATGCGCAGAGTGTCAAAGCTCTGTCCCCGTACGCCGGCAGGAACAAGAAGGATGAGAAGTGCACACCAGACTGCGACTGACGATGTGCCCTTATGCGTGACTGCGCGTGACGGTCTCTTGTCGCGAGACTTGTTCAAAAGAATAGCGTTCCCCCGATGTGTTGCTTCTGGCGACCAGTATAATGAAAGATCGCGCAAGAAGCCAGACCGGGTGTCACAGTGAAGCGAGCTGACCTTGGCACCATGCTGAGCAGCCCCATGTTGTTATAGAGGACTACCTCGTCAATACCATCTTCTTGGTTTCCACAAATGAACCCGACGTCAACCGATAAAAATACACACCGCTCGAAAGTCCCTCCGCGGAGAACACCACAGAATAGCGCCCTGCTGGAAGTTCCTCATCAACAAGCGTGCGCATCTCCCTCCCCAACACATCGTACACCTTCAGCGACGTGAATCCTGAAACCTGCCTGCCCGCCGATGAGGCGGGAATTCTGAAACCGATGGTTGTGCTCGGGTTGCCCCCCGAAGCGGAGAACGGATTGGGGTGGTTCTGATGCAGAGCGTCCTGTGTAGGCACCTCTGAACGCGCTTCGCCAACAGGCGTGAGTGCCGGCAGGTCGACGCGTGCAATCACTACTTCGATCTCTCGACCGTCTGTCGGTGGGCGTCCCTCGATGAGCCAGAGACTGAGCTGCGCCCGGAGTTGTTGCGTGTCGCGGGGATTGCGGGTCCCCACGTACGTCCACTCCTGTATCAAGAATGTAGAGTCGGGAGGTTCCGGGTAGTGTCCACGAAGGCTCTTGAAGCGGATCCGTGAAGATGACCAATCAATGTAATGCGTTGATGATGGTGCGCTGAGTTGAAAAGAGAATGCGTTGAAGTTTTCTCCCTGAAGATACGGTCCGGGCTGAACGACATACTGAAGGTTGGAACCTGTCGTCCATCCCCACCGCGAGAAGTTCATGTCGATCTCGGTGCTGTCGTTGGCGTACAGGAAGGGGGCAAAGACGACATTCCTGTCGATGACATCAACGGCACCGCTGACGTAGAACCGATGCATTCCGTATTGTGTCGGCTCAGCAGTGCGCACCTGAACGGAGCGCCAGACGCCTGAGACGCATCGGAGTTTCAAGTGGAGTTTACCCTCTGCATCAACCCAGACACTTTGTGGACTGTCGGACCAGTGGTTTGGTCCCGGGCCGCCGAATCCGGTTCGGACTTCCCACGGCCGCCCGGCAAAGTCGATGGTGCGCACGGTCTCGAACGTCGTTTGCGCTGTCAGCAGAACCGCGCAGGGCAGTGTGAGCAAGAACGCAGCGAGCACGTGCATGGCGTTGGCCTTCTCAGTTCATCCTGTCCTGAAGCGATTCGCGACGACCCTGTTCGTGCATGTGTTCGAGGAACATGTTGCGCAAGGTGCGGTATTCACGATAAAGATTGACGCAATACTCGCGCAGCAATTCCAGCTCATCTTGCTCCGACAGATCGTCGATGGACATCTGGCGTCGCCCGTCGCGGCGCTGAAGTTCTTTCAGCTTGGAAACGACAAGGGCGTTCAGATGTGGGTCAAGATTGTTCAGATTGCGGAGGTAGTCTCCCATGTGAACTCTCCCCTAAAGAGTATGTGAATGTTAGTGTTGGAAGTTCCGGGACGGAACTCGAGGAATGAGATGCGGGGGACTTTCCACACTCCGCGTGGAAATGTGTGAGGCAATATACTAAGCGATACAGCGCGTGAGTGTAACGTCGCGCAAAGGCGTTGCGCTTTGTGCGTTTCTCACAAATTACGCGGAACAGGCAGGCAGAACAGTAACGGTGAGGGAGATGGGAGACAGTGGAGCCATCGAGGGGACGGATGGCTCCATAGGTCTCTTGCTACGGGCGCAGTGAAGCGTGCCCCATGCTGCGCAACTCCGGGGCGTCTCCCAACTGGTGGGGGCCCGAGCGTTCCTGCTGCTCGAGTCGCTTCAAGATCTTCCAAATGGTGCGTTCGGAGATCTTGATATTGTGCTTCTCTTGCAGGATTGCCTTCAACCGTCGCTGGCCGAAGCCGGTCTGTTCCTTCAAGCGCTTCAACAACTGCACGCTCGATTCAGGTGTTGCACTGGGGAAGTGGTGCGGCCGTCGGGATTGGTCGACCAGGCTCTTCGTGTCCCCGCCTGATTGACGGTAGCGCTTGAGCCACTTATAGAACGTCTTGCGGCTGATGCCGAACCGCCGACACACCTCCTGTGCGCTGCCTGTCTCCTCGTAGCAGATCATCCATGCAAGACGCGGATGCAACGAGGACGAGTGCTGCTCGCCGCCTGGCTGTCCGGGCGTCGTCGGGTTGTCTTTCACCATAGGTATCCCATGTAGCTTATGAATGTTGAGTAGTTAGTGTGTTTGCTTTGCAGCAAAGAGGCTGACTTCAGGGCGTTCAGGGGATGGGAAGCAGGGGGATGGTGCATCTGTAACAACCTCACGTCTCGCCTCACGGCCAAGAATCATTCACGCAACATGCCAGCGTTACTCTTCACCCGTTCGCTTACTGCATCTGTGCAACATTGGTGGATTTCACCAAGATGAAACAGAGGAAGCCGCTAACAGACGGGAGATGATCTCCATACGTCGGTTGTCTTTGTAGATTTTACAAGGAGCGAGTAGTGAATAATGGGTAAAGAAAGGAGGAGGTCGAGAACTTAGCCGGACTTGATTGGTGCAGCCCAAGCTCCACGATGAGGGCTCAGCCTCTCTGCTTGCTTCTGACGCCGTTCCCGGCTATCTTTTCGGCCAACGGAGTTCCATCGCCGCCGGCACGATGACAAGCACATTCCGCAAGCAACTTGCCGCTGAAGGCCATGATGTGCCGAAACCAACACATGTTCCACATCGAACAAGGTGAAGTCATGAAGCGCCCATATCTGCTGTCCGCCGTTGCAGGCATAGCCGTGCTGAGTGCATGTCTGCTGTTGGTAGGCTGCTGCTCTTCAACCGTGACAACGATTGTGCTGGTGCGGCATGCGGAGCGCCTGAACAACACGGACACCACGCCGCTCTCGCCGGCAGGGTTCCAGCGTGCACGCGCGCTCAGGCACGCTCTCGACTCGGCAGGGATTCAAGGAATCTTCGTCTCAGACAAGTTGCGCTCGCGGCAAACGGCGGACTCGTTGCGTATCGCACACGCGCTTCCGCAAATCCAGATTCCCAAGGATAGCATTGCACAGCTTGTCGATTCACTGCGAGGCCGCAGCGGACAGAGGTTGCTTGTTATTGGACATTCGGACACGGTACCGCAGATCATTGCGGCCTATGGCGTGGAACCTCCGGCAGTCTCGGAGAATGAGTTCGATAAGATGTTCATTCTCACCGTCCGGCAGCGCTCGACGAAGCTGTTGCGCCTGCAGTACGGCGCACCTTCGCCATAGAATGACAAACAGCGGTGGTGCAGAGAAAAGAAAAGCCCGAATCAGGAGATTCGGGCCACGCTTTTGCGGAGAGAGTGGGATTCTCCGCCAGAGGCTGATGCGCCTCTGGCGCAGAACCCACGATGACAGTGTGCGGAGAGGGTGGGATTCGAACCCACGATACCCGAAAAGGGTATACCGGTTTTCGAGACCGGCTCCTTCAACCACTCGGACACCTCTCCAGCGTGGTAGAGCGAGAGTAAATATAGGAAAGTTCACTCCTGGAAGCAAAAAACAGTCGTCTGCGATTGCTCAGCAGCTACCGACCGCTGCGCCAGGTACCGACACGTAGACTCGCTTTACGATTCTGCTTCGTTCTTTCGTTCCTCGTTGTACGCTTGGACACCTGCTTTCACCGCTTCTTTCAGTCGAGTCTCTTCGGTGACGATCCTATCCATTGCATCGTGTACGGTCGAAGCAACTTTCGCTTTGGCTTTCTCGATTGCGACTTCCGCGTCGGTCAGAAGTTTATTCGTCTTCTGACGAATGTCGGTGCGCAGTTCTCGCCCGCTCTTAGGCGCATAGAGCAGGGCAATCGCTGCCCCGATGATGCCGCCTATGAGTGTTCCCGTCACAAGGCCCTTGACCATTGCTGCCTTCTCCTTGTCCATCATGTCGTTCCTCCCTCGGTTGGTAAGTGTACAAGAATTCCTGATACTGAGCCTTTCACGAGTGCATCGAGCAAACGCATAACCTCTCGTGTATTCCTCAAATTGAAGCGTGCACGCGTGTTGGCAATGCCCACGCGGATCGAGTATGCCTCGTTCGGCAACACACCGAAGAGATCCTCGTCCGTCCAGTCATCACCGATGGCGAGGATGAAATCGGGTTTCTCGCGCTCGATGATGTATTGGGCCGCCGTGCCCTTGGTGATGCCTGCCGTCTTCACTTCGATCACCTTATGACCGCGCAACACTTGAATTTCGATATTTGCGGTAAAGGTTACAAGATGGTCGAACAATTCCCCGGCGAGCTGCAGCGCCTGTTCGGGATCGGCAGAGCGATAGTGCCACGCCACGGCGTAGTCTTTCTCCTCGACCATCGCGCCCGGCAAGCGGTCGGCGTAGAGTTGCAAGATGGGAAGGATTTGACCCTTCCAGGCACTCGTTTGCTGCTTGAGCATTCTCCAGTCCGTGCCATGCTCGCGGAT
>CAZIKE010000160.1:0-6962 GCA_964539775.1 uncultured Chitinophagales bacterium | reverse complement strand
GGCAGAGGGCTACAACATCGTCCGGGCATATCTGGCCGACAGGGGGCTTTCCCGCGACCGGCGACTTGCCTGGAAGATCCCTTCGACCTTTATGACCGAGGCCGGACCTGTGCCGATTACTGCATCCGAACAGTTCCTTCATCGTCCGCTTGTCCAGTTCGGCACGCGCATGCTCGCAGTACGCGATTATCTCCGCTGGTTCGACATTCGCCAGCCGCAGCTCAAACGGTACTCTCTTGCTGCCTTCAATGCAAGCGTCAAGCAAACCATCTGGAAGATGGTACGGGACAGACTGTTGAGCGAAGAAGCCTATGCCCGCGGGCTGCACCAACGGGCGTCGGTGCGACATGAGACATCGGGATGGGAAGCCAAGATACTCTACCTTGCAGCGCGCTTGCATCTTGCACGTTCGATCGTCGTTTCCGATTCCGTGCTCCTGGCAGCATACCACAAACGATTCACACGCGGCAGCGGAGTTCAATCAACTCCAACGTTCGAAAAGGTCCGTGACCAATTGTGGGCAGAAGAGTATTTCCGGCAGGAACGGGCGACGCTCACCGGCTTGTTACAGGAACTCCGCCATCGCTATCCCGTACGGTTGAACGAAGCGCTTCTGGCCGATCTAAGCTCGAAGCTTCCACGCGATCCTCATGCCATCGAGATCCGAGTGTACAAACCCGGCGGCACCTTCCCGCGTGTGGCGTTCCCGACCATTGATGAACGATGGCAGTTTTTCAGCGATTGAAATGTCTTTATTCTACTCCAACATATGGAAAGTCTGAAATACACGTACGCTGTTGACGACCTTACCACGGGCGCAAGTTTGGGTAACCTGCGTGCCTTTGCGCGTCTGGATGAAACAACGAACCTGCACGGATTGTGGAGCGCCGCTGACAACAGATATTATCTGGGACAATGGAACGTGGACGTCTTCGTCAACGGACATCTGCTCATCCCCGTAGAAACATCGTTCGAACCTGAGGCGCAGACGACGTTACTCATCCACCCTGAAGGCGAGGCCGAGCGGAAGTTTTTTCTCCCTCTTATACTTGAACCGTCTGCTGAGGATGATGAAAAACTCCGTGCCGCCATCTACCTCATACGTCTCTGCAACACGGGAAGCCGGGCGTGCGAGTTTCGGCTGCGGCACGAGTTGACGCTACCTGCCGTCATTAGTGAGAAGTTTACGAAGAACCCCTTTCCCGAAGAAACACGAGGGCGCTACACATGCGTGCAGAAAGCCAATTGTATCGAGATCTCCTGTGCAGAGCAGCCTCATGAGGGACGAGTGTTCGGCTCCTCAGTCCTTCCTCTTTCCGTTCACTGCGACGAACGGAAGCTGAACGTGGAATACTACGTTCCGCTTCAGCCCGGAGAGGTAATGGAGCTGCCGTTCGTCTTCGCCTTCTCGCCCGATGGAGTTGCCATAGCAAAGCGTTCGCAGCAGCAGTGTACGCAAGCCTCGTCAGTCCTGACACGAACGCGCGCAGAATACGCTGCCCTTCTGTCCCGAAGCTATGTGTTCACTCCGAACGTCACGATCAATCGCTCGCTTCAGTGGGCAAAGGTCAACACCGCACGCGTGCAACATCGTTACCGCATCGGCTTAGCGTTCACGAACGATCCTCCGCAAGACATTGTGGTGGTACGCGATGTCGCCTGGTACGTCCTCGGTGCCGATTACCTCACGCCCTCGTTCACGCGAGAAATACTTGACACGGTGAATCGCTACGCCGTCCATCCAGACGGCAAACTAACAGAGTACATCCACGCCAACGAGCTGCCGCCTGCGCTGCATGACTATCACCTGAACATCAACGATGACACGCCGCTGTACATCTACGCGTTGTACCATCATGCCATGACATGCGGGAGCGCTGACTTCCTCAGGAGCGTGTACCCGATCATGCGCCGCGCCGGCAAATACATCCTGAGCCAGATGCACAATGGACTTGTCCGGTGCACAGCAGAGGGGACGGGCGTGTGGGGCATCTGTGGCTGGAGGAACATCATCCAGAACTATACACTCAACGGCGCCGTTACCGAAATCAATGCCGAATGTTCTTACGCGCTCCAGCTTCTCTCCCGCGCTGCTGCAATATTGAATCTGAACGAAGACGCAACCCGGTTTGCTCGCGCAGCGCAGGACCTGAGAGAGAACATCAACAAGGAACTGATTTCTGAAAAGACCGGATTCTATATACTGAACGAAGACACGCACGGCGTCCGTCATTATGATCTCACCGGCGATCTGATTTTTCCCGTCCTGTTCGACGTAGCTGAACCTGCACTGCGATCACGCATTCTGGATATGTTGCTCGGCGAAAAGTTCTGGACGCCGTACGGCACACGAACCGTTAGCCCCGATGAACCATCGTACGACCCCGATTACGGTTATCAGCTTATGGGAGGAGCGTGGCCGAATCTGACGGCATGGGTTGCGTACTGCGTGCGTGAGAATCTTCCTGAGAAGCTTATCGAAGGGATGCTGAACTGCTACCGCCTCAGTGAAGTCGAGAAACCCAAGAATTTCGGCAACGTTGTCCCGGGACAATTCCCGGAGCGTCTGCACGGTGAAACATTCGTCAGCCGCGGCATGGCAATGAGCCCCTGGATGCCGCCCACCTACCTCTGGCTCGGCATCGAAGGTCTCCTCGGCGTTGGGGCATCGCATGAAGGACTTGAAGTCAATCCCTGCATCCCCTCCTCATGGAAGTGGATCGCAGTGAAAGACTTGCTTTATAGAGGAGAGCGCGTATCGGCTTTCTTCTACGACGGAGTACTGTACGCAACGCAACCGATTCGCAGCAGGTACCCGGTGCGAGTCGGCAGTGCGGTATCATGTACCACCAGCAACGATCACCTGTTCGCCTGCGGGATCGAATGCAAGGGAACACTCCTCCTCTTTATCGCAGCGGATGCAGAAGTGCAGGGATTCGTCACCGCCGAAACATCCCAGGGGAGTGCGATCAGAGAGGTGTTCTTCAAAGCTGGTGAGGCTGAGTTTCTGGAAATCCCCGTCGCGTCGCTGCGTATCGCCGGCGCCAGCAGCAAGGCAGCATCTCAAGAATGAAAGCGGCAGTCTATACCGGACCTCATCAACTTTCGATCGTCGAGCGCGAGCTGCGACCCCTCCAGCCCGGCGAAGCACTTGTACAAGTCCACGCGTGTGGAGTCTGCGGCACCGACCTTCATATCATCGAAGGCACGGCACGCTCGAGGCCACCCGTTGTGTTGGGCCACGAGTACGCCGGCCTGGTACTCGACATGCTGGGAGAGTCTCCGTCTGTCAGTGTCGGCGTAAGGGCAGCTGTTGACCCGAACATTTCGTGCGGTTCGTGCTTCTATTGCCGGCGGGGACTTGTGCATCTGTGTTCGAACCTCATTGCTCTTGGTGTTGACCGCGATGGGGGGATGGCCGAGTTCAGCATTGTTCCTGTTCAACAGTTGTATGCACTTCCAGATACGTTGACACCCGAAGCAGCGGCGCTTGTCGAACCGGTTTCCTGTGCATTGCATGGTGTTGATCGTGCGGGGATTCGCGTTGGTGACAGCGTCGTGATCCTCGGTGGGGGCACTATTGGTCTGCTGATGCTGCAGCTTGTGCGGCATGCAGGGGCGGCGCGCATCATCGTCGTCGAACCGGTAGAGCATAAGCGAAAGGCTGCCGAAGCATTGCACGTGGATGTTACACTCAACCCGCTTGATGCAGACGTCCGGTCGGCGGTTTTCGATCTGACATCGGTCGGAGCCGACGTTGTGTTAGAATGTGCAGGCAACACGGCATCCGCTGAGCTTGCCCTGCAACTTGTACGGCGCGGCGGAACCATCGTCTTCTTCGGCGTCTGCCCCCACGATGAAACATTCCCTCTCTCACCTCACGACGTCTATGCTCGCGAACTTTCCATAGTGGGGTCATACGTCAACCCATACACGTTCGCCCGCGCCATTGATCTGCTTGCTTCCGGCATCATCAACATCGAAGCACTGTCGCCCTCCATCTTCTCGCTCGACGAATTGCCCAAAGCCCTGCAGGCTCTTCGAGAGGGGAAAACGATCAAGAACATTCTTCGACTGCACTAGAGCTGATTCTATGCGTTGCATGCACATTGTTGTTCTTGGATTGTTCGTGGCTTCTTCGGGACTTGCACAATCGTCATTGGTGAACTTCGCCCATCTCCGGCATCTCACCGAACGCATTCTCTTTCAGGGCGATTCGGTGGATATCGTACATGTCTATGCCAACTATCCCACCTACGACTGGGTAGATGCAAAGGAATCGGGACCCGAGGGTATTGCTTGCGTGGATGACGCTGCTCGCGCAGCCGTAGCCTATCTTCGGCACTATGAGCTGAACAAGGACACCGTGAGTCTTCGCCGGGCGGTGACCCTCCTTCGCTTCGTGATGAAAATGCAGGCCGACGACGGGCAGTTCTACAACTTTATTTTTGCCGATCATTCCATCAACACAGACGGAAAGACCAGCTTCAAATCATTTGGGTGGTGGGCTGCGCGGGCAGTCTGGGCGATGGCGCTCGGCCACCGCGTGCTGGCCCGCAGCGATTCGCTTCTGGCGCACGAGCTTCGCGTACGCGTCGAGGCTACCTTTCCACACATCGAGAAGGTGTTGGCTCGCTACGATTCGATCCGGATCATCAAAGGCTACCGCGTTCCCACATGGTTGTTGTACGAATCTGCTGCAGATGCAACATCAGAGCTTCTGCTCGGGCTTGCCGAACACTACGCAGCCACGAACGACGAGCGATGCCGCACATACCTCGAGCAATTTGCCCACGGCCTGATTGTGATGCAGGACGGCACCATGACGTCGTTTCCTTACGGCCTGCACCGTTCGTGGCAAACCATCTGGCACATGTGGGGAAACGGACAAACGCAGGCGCTTGCCCGCGCAGGTGCAGTGCTGGGCAAGAAGCAGTTTATCGCATCAGCCGAGCGAGAAGCACAGGCATTCTACAGCCGCCTCTTGATTCGGGGATTTATGAAAGAGCTGGATGTGACGGAACCGGAACGTCGTGTGCAGTTCGAGCAGATTGCATACGGTGTTCGTCCCATCGCCGTCGGTTTGATTCGGCTCTACGAAGCAACGCACAAGCCGGAGTACCTGACGATGGCCGGACTTGCTGCATCGTGGCTCCTCGGCAATAACGCTGCACGGCACCGGATGTACGATCCGCGCACCGGAAGATGCTTCGACGGCATCCAGGATTCGGTCACAGTCAACATGAATTCGGGCGCCGAATCCACAATCGAAGCATTGCTTACGATTATCGAGCTGGAACAATATCCGCAAGCACTCCGCTACCTTCACCTCCAAAGAATTCGTGAGGGGGCAACCGAGCGTTATCTCTTCGGAGTTTTTCGGAACGCAACCGGCAACGAACTGACCCTTGCCCTTGATCTCGAGCGCTCACGTCTTCTCGTCTTTGAAAACGACGAAAGCAGAACATTTCTTCAGCAGGTGAACGAGTAATGGGTCGGGGATGGGGACACGTTCTTTTTCTTCTCACGGCATTGGCCACACGGGCTGGGAGCCAACAGATTTCCATTCCTCGCATCGAGCACATGCCGAACATACCGGCTCCGTACGTCATGCGTGACTGGAAGGCCGTAGCACGGGGATACGACTCGCTCGTGTTCGACTTCTCCCGCACGGGAACATATCTGCCGCTCGGCGAGATTGTGACGACGACGGTCAACTATCCGAATCATCCGAGTTTCGGTTTGCATTCCTACGTCGGCACGAACTTTCCCACGACAAGAGAAGCGATCAACTGTCTGCCTGCCGTTATCGGGGCAACGCTTGCAGGCATCAACAAGAGCAACCAGCATGGGCGAAACTGGGCATTGATGGCAGAAGAATGGTTCAACCGCCGCCCATCGCAGAATGTGTACAAGAACGGTTGGGTGGATGATTCGGGTGAAGACTTCTGGTACCTGACGATGCCGAACGTTTTCTTCTATCAGCTTAACGCTCTTTATCCGCATACAGGAGACTTCGATGTTCAATTCAGGATGGTTGCGGAGCGATGGCTGCACGCCGTGCGTGTCATGGGTGGACGGACGACGCCGTGGCAAATCCCCAACATCAATCATCGAGGATGGTTTCTTCAGACGATGACGCCGTACGATCAGGGTGTGCGTCAGCCCGAAGCTGCGGGCGCCTTGGCATGGCTGTTTTATCATGCATACCGGCACACCGACAGTGCAAAGTACCGCATCGGGGCGGAGTGGGCAATGGAGTTTCTCGACTCCTATGGAAGCAATCCCTCCTATGAACTGCAACTCCCCTACGGAACCTCCCTTGCCGCGAGAATGAATGCCGAGCTTGGCACCACGTACAACGTCGAAAGGATGCTCAATTGGTGCTTCGATGTCGGTCCGCTGCGCTCATGGGGAGCGATCGTCGGGACATGGGGCGGCTACGATGTAAGCGGACTGATCGGTGAGGTAAACGGTGTAAACGACTACGCCTTCGCGATGAACACCTTCGAGCACATCGGCGCGCTGGTTCCGTTAGTGCGCTACGACGATCGCTTTGCCCGAGCCATCGGCAAGTGGGTGCTCAATGCAGCGAACGCCGCACGATTGTTCTATCCGGCTTTCTTGCCGGACAGCTTGCAGGACAACGCGGCCTGGGCGCGCCAGTACGACTCGCTTTCCGTCATTGCGTACGAAGGTCTTCGTCAGGTCCGCAACGGGCGAAGTCCTTACGGCACCGGCGATGCCATGGCCGCAGGGTGGGCGCAAACCAACCTCGGACTCTACGGCTCGTCTCACGTCGGCATTCTCGCCGGCATCATTGATACCACCAACGTTCCGATGATCCTGCAGCTCGATGTTCTCGCCACCGACTACTATCGTGGCCCTGCGTATCCAACATATCTTTATTTCAACCCGTATGCGCAAGCGCAGGCGGTTGGCATTTCGGTCGGCGGTGGATC
>CAZIKE010000159.1:0-6992 GCA_964539775.1 uncultured Chitinophagales bacterium | reverse complement strand
TCTGGGCCGTCTCGGGAAGCAACACGTGGAGTGTCCGCCAGGTCTTCGAACCCTTAGGCGTGCCTCGTGATCATATCATTGGCATCGAGCTCCACGCTTCCAGCAACATGCTCAGTGCAAAAGTCCGAACACCCGTTCCGGTGTTAGAGGGAAAAGTGCAGGCGCTGCAGGAGGCAGGCGCCCCACCGCCGCTCATTGTCGTCAGCGATTCCATCTACGACCTGCCGCTGTTCGCGTACGCAACCAGACTGAAAGTCCTCATCAACTCACGGATGGAAACTTCGTACACCTTCTTCAAAGAGAGTAACATCGTGCAAGATGATACGTGGGTGGTTGTCGAACACCCAACGCTGCTCTCTCCATCGGCGGTTGCCCAACCCATGAAGGAACACCATGGCTGACGTTGCAGTGACGATCATTGGAGGGGGCGTCGTTGGACTCGCAATTGCTGCCGAACTTGCCCCCGCGTTTTCTCCGCTGTTCCTTCTCGAGCGTCGCGAAAAATGCGGCACCGAAACCTCCAGCCGGAACAGCGAAGTGATCCACGCCGGTATCTACTATCCGCATGGTTCGTTGAAAGCCCGCTTGTGCATCGAAGGCAAGCAGCTCCTGTACGAGCTCTGCGCGAAGTACGACATCCCCCACAAGCGTATCACCAAAATCATCACTGCGACAACTCCCGATGAACTTGCACGCCTCGAGGCCCTGTACAACCATGGGAGGGCAAACGGCGTTGAGCTGGAACTCCTCTCGGCCGAGAAGGTGCACGCCCTTGAGCCTCACATCGCTTCGCTCGGCGGAATCTTCTCTCCTTCCACCGGCATCATCAGCGCACACGGACTGATGGACTACTTCGCTTACACTGCCCGAAGCGGTGGGGCAGAAATCCTCACGCGGCGCACGGTGGTCGGTTTGCAGAAGAAAGACGGTGAATTTGACGTTACCGTGGACGAGGGAGGCAGCCGGTCGTCCTTCACATCGGAGCTTGTTATCAATGCAGCGGGACTGGAAAGTGACACGATCGCCTCACTCGCCGGCATCGACATCGACGCGGCGGGCTACCGACTGCATCACTGCAAAGGAAGTTACTTCGTCGTAACCAACTCCGCCAAGACCAAGCTGCTGAACCGGCTCATCTATCCTGTACCGCCGCGGGAATCGCTCGGCGTTCACGCGCTGATTGATCTGGGCGGGAGATTGAAGTTCGGACCGGATGTGGAATACCTCCCCAGCCGGTCGTACGATTACAGGGTCGATGCATCCAAGCGCCGAGCCTTTGCCGAGTCCGTCCGCCACATCGTTCCCGCCATCTCTGAAGAGGACCTTGCGCCCGACTACAGCGGCATCCGCGCGAAGTTGCAAGGACCCGGCGAACCCGTGCGCGACTACATCATCAAACACGAAACTGATCGAGGCTTGCGAGGCCTCATCAATCTCATCGGCATTGAGTCACCGGGACTGACGGCATCGCCCGCGATTGCGAGATATGTACGCGAGATGCTGCGTTAAGGTCACCTGCTCTGATAGCCTTCAAGACTTAACACCTTGTGTGGATGACATGCTGGGGGTGAGGCATACTTGCAACTCTCCCCGTGGACGAGTATATTTGGCGCGTCGGCTCTCAAGCTTCCCACCATCGCCGACACCGTTCAGCTTTTTCCCCTCTCATTCCCAAACAATTTGGAGGATTTATGAAGCGATCGTTGGGCATTGCTTTGTTGGTGGGGGCAGTTCTCTGTTCTGCACGCAGCCAACCCTACTATTTCAACGTCCTCTCTCCTTCGCCGTATGACTTACCATACGCGCTGAATCTCTTCGGCACGGATGTGTATGTGCTGAAGAGGCCCCAAGAATCGCATCAGTCGGTACGCTTACAGGGATTCCCATCGGGCTTCCGCGGATTGATTGCCGACCCGGTCTCCGATTGGTTCCGCAATCCAGCGTACGACGTCGGGACGAGATCATTTGAGCTTTATGGCTTTGGCACCGACGCCAGCACCATCCTCGGGGGCGGTATCACCACCATTGACCGCAGCACCGTCGGACTCTTCCTTTCCGCCGGCTTGGCTTCGGAACGCTCATCGGAAGGGACTTCTGCATCTTCTTTTCCTCCTTCCAGCGTCTCCTCAGGCAGGTCCAACTCAGATGATCTCACAAACTCAGTTGACGCGACTCTTCTCTACAGGTTGCGACTCGAGGAGAATATTGCTCTCGGGTTCGGCTATCAGTTTACAAGAGGCAGAACCGAGCGAGTCTCCAATTACCGAAGCTTTTCTTCGGGAAATACGGAGACCCTCTTCGACGAGCGAAAGGGAACGGTACGAGCAAACACACACGCGGCTACTGCAGGGGTTCACTTCCGGGGCACAACCACACACCTTGCACTGCGTGCGCGCGTCGTGCGCTCCACTCCGCAGCTCAGCGAAACCTACGAGCACTCTCGCACGTCTCCGTTTGCACGCAGCAAGAACTTGACGAACGACAACAACAACCTCAGCACAACCGGCATCCTTGGCGGCTTCGAGTATGCATTCCCTATCAATGACACCTGGCATGCGCGTACACTTCTGGAGGTAGCCCATACATCCTACAAGGCACCCGGCGCGCGTGTCGCGGAGGTCGCTTCCGGCGATAGTGTGTACAGATATTTCGACAATTCACAGGGCAACCAGCATGTCGAGGGCAATATCCTGGACGTGAAGATCGGCGCAACAGCGGCACGGCGGATCGGAGAACACTTGAACATCTTTGCAGGCGTTGTGTTCAACTACATCAAAAAGAAGTCAGACCAATCGGAGGTTGCAACAGAGGTCCACTCCTCACCCTCTACTCCTGCCCTCACCAGCACCATCAACACGCTGTTCGGTCTCAATGGCCAGGGGGTTGTTCTCCAGGTGCCGATAGGAGGAGAATATGCGTTGTCCAAAGTGCTGACCTTCCGCGGCGGTGTGATGCCGCAGTACATCTCTGTCCGCAGTGAATGGAACAGAACGCGAACCGATACCCTGCCCTCAACGATATCGAACGGCTGGATGGTGAGGGACAAATCGCTAAGGTTCCTCACCACGATGGGGCTGTCATTGCATGATGAGGAGGTTGGAGAAATGCATATTGCGTACGGCGTGAACGAAGCGGGTGTGCGGTCGTGGTCGCTCTCCGCGCGGTATATTCTGTAAAGCGACTGAAGCAAGCATATCGGCTTGAGCGTGAAGCAGCCTGCAAGGGCTGCTTCACTGTTTATTTCCTCTCGTAATACCCCGTTACGCTCGCCTCGGCAACTACCTTCCCTTCAAGGTGATTCAGAAACACTCGCAGCGATGTGCTGATGCCAAGCTTCAGCGTTTCCACGTTCAGAGCGTACAGCGTTGCCACATACGGATGCTGCCCCGAACCGCGCGGCGGCGCGGGCCCGCCGTAACCGATCTCGTTGAAACTGTTGATCAACTCCTTGGCACCCGGCGGCAACGTTTTGCTTCTGGATGCACCCTCAACGAGCCTCCGTTCGTTGAAGGGGATGTTGATCAGCAACCAGTGAATCCAATTGTTGGCAACAGGATGTGGATCGATGATACTGAGCGCGAACGATTTCGTTGTCGGGGGCGGGTCGCTCCATGCAAACCCTGGTGAGATGTTGCGACCTCCGACCACCGTCGTGTGGCAATGCTTTGTGGGAATCATCTCCTTGTCTTTGTACGAGAGGCATTCGAGCTTGAACATGTCGACTCCGGTTATCGATGGAAGGGTGTGCTCACCTGAAAATGTACGGTGTCCGTGTGGAGATGTCAACACGCAGAGGCAAGAAAAGGTGTCATGGGTAAGGGACCACTAAGGATACGAGAAAAAATGCGAGCCGCAGCGTCAACCTGAGTGCCCTTGCCGGCGTCCATCCTCATCCTCAAATCCATCCCGCTCCCAACAACATAGCGATCAGGAAGAGGAGCGCAGTAACAAGAGTCTGCACCGTCTTCATCGTCACCTTTGCTACGAGACGGCTTCCCACAAACGCCCCGAGGAACGCGCTCAGCGTTGCGATTGCAAGCAGCATGGTGTTCTCCCGCAATCCGCCCACGGTGAGGTGACGGGCATACACACCAAGCCGCGTCATGTCGATCAGACAAGCGATCACCACACCGGTGGCAATGAAGGCCTCTTTGGAAAGTCCGGCGCGCACAAGGAACGCACTGCGCAGTGCACCCTGATGCCCGGACAATCCCCCGAAGAAGCCGCTCAGCAACCCGCCCAATGGAAGAAACTTCGGACTGAACTGAAGGGATTGCAATGATGGGAGGCTTTCCATGAGCGCAAACCCTGCGATGAGGACAGCCATCAACAGTTTGATGGGTGTGATCGAAAACGTTCTGCCCAGCGCGACGTACGTGAGCAGCGGCTCCTCCGCGGAGAGGACAAACAACAGAGCCGCCCCCGCGAAGGCTGCAACAATCGCAGGCACGCCGAAGCGGAGCACGACGCGTACGTTCGCATGGCGGCCAACAAGGCCAAGTTTGAAGATGTTGTTGAGGAAGTGAACGATTGCCGTCATCGCCACCGCAAGCTCGGCGGGAAAGAAGACCAGAAAGGCAGGCAGCAGCAGCGTACCGAGTCCGAATCCTGAAAACAACGTCAGCCCGGACGTCAGCAGTGCAACGACAGGAACGACGACGAATTCCACGTGCCTCCTTTACGCCAGGAAGATTTGGACGACAAGAGGATGCAGGCCCGCTTCACCCCTCCCATCGCCCTTACGCACAACGCGACCCTGTGGCTTTCATGAGCCAGCGGACGAAAGGCATGGTCAGCAGAAAGATGTCGGCAACGGTATCGGCGAATCTCCTCGAGTAGCACGGCGACTCGTCCTCCCACTCCACGCCGACATAGAATTGTTTGTGCTTGAGATGTTCGATCATCGGATGATCTTTCGGGAACCCGAGCGGCGCCTTCTGCAACTTCTCTCCTTGAATGCCCCCGAGTCGCCTTTTGAAGCGTTTGTCCTCGATAACAGCGAGAAACTCCTCCGGCCGTTCGATGATCTCCTTGCGGATTGCTTTCACCTGATCGCCCGATGGCATGTACAAACCGCCGCCCACGAAGATTTCTCCCGGTTCAACACCTACATACAAGCCGGGGTACTCAATTCCTTTGCCCACGCCGCGCGGTTGAAACGACGCCGCAATGTTCGTCTTGTATGGCGCTTTGTTCTTGCTGAAGCGAACATCACGATGAATGCGGAAGATGGAACGTCGTGGGTTGAAGTCCATCTCCGGGATTTCATCGCGCAGCGTGCGCGCCAGCGTCGCAATCAGGCACTGCATCGGAAAGCGGACGTTCTGTTCATACGTCGCCTTATGCTTCTGAAACCATGGACGGTTGTTGTTCTTCTTGAGCGTACGCAAGAACTCGATGCCGCTTCTCGGAAATCCTTCGAACGGCGGAAAGAAGTCTTCGTCAATAGGGTGGACGATTGTCATAACGCTGGTTCAGGCTGTTACGCTTCGTGCACGCAGAGGTTGTCATCGCCTCTCAAACACCAGGTTCCTCACCATCTTCGTCATGTCGTATGGTGCAGGCGCGCCCCCGAGATAGCGGTGAAACCAATCGAGATGCGCATTGTAGTACAAGGGCATGGACTTTACATGATTGGGCCAGTGACCGTCGTTCTTGAACACGATCAAGCGCGAGGGCACACCCATCTTTTGCAGGGCCGTGAAGAACTCAAGGCTCTGCGTGTACGGCACGCGGTAGTCCTGCTCACCGGTAATCACGAGGCACGGCGTTGTGAAGTTCTTGACGTGATTGTTCGGAGAAAGTTTCTGGTAGAGGTCGGATGTCCAGGGCGTGCCTCCAAGATCCCATTCGGGGAACCACAGTTCTTCCGTCGCGCCGTACATTGCCGTGAGGTTATACACACCCATCATGCACGCGATGGCTTTGAAGCGATCGGTATTGCCTTCCAGCCACATCATCATGTAGCCGCCGTACGACCAGCCCATCGCGCCCATGCGCTCGCGATCAACATACGGAAGCTTCGCTAAGGAGTCCGTTACGGCCATGACGTCCTGATAGACCTTCCCGTTCCAGTCCTTCGAGATGGCATCGGTGAATGCTTGTCCGTACCCCGTGGAGCCGTGGGGATTAGGAAACGCCACGATGTACCCGGCACCGGGATAGACCTGCCAATCGCCGCGGAAGCCGTCGGTCCACTGCGACTGCGGCCCACCATGCACGTTGAGGATGAGCGGATACCTCTTCTGCGGATCGAAGTTGTGAGGCTTGACGATGAAGGTATGGATCAACCTCCCTGTTGGCGACGGAATCCAGAGTTGCTCTGCAGGTCGAATATCAACCGCATCCTCAACATCCTTGTTGAAGAACGTGAGTCGTTTGAGATTCTTTCCATCAACGTCCACGCGCCAGAGTTCACGCGGCTCGCCGACAGAACGTCGAACGAGCGCGATGCTTTTTCCATCGGGAGAGATGGAAAACGCATCGATGGTTCTGACATTGACAACCTGGGTAATCTGCCTGGACTTGATGTCGATGCGGAACAGCGGCACCGTTCCTTGCACATCGGCCGTGAAGAAGATGCTCCGGGCATCCGGCGCCCAACGGAATGTGTTCACCCAATAATCAAACGCATCAGTCAGCATCGTGATGCTGCCCGTCGCACGATCATAGAGAGCAAGTCGAAACCGATCGGCCTCGAAGCCCGGCACGGTCTGCATCTTGAAGGCGATGTACTTGCCGTCGGGAGAGTATGCAGGATCACCGTCGAACGCCCTGTTGGCAGCAGTGATGTTGCGTGGCGTGCCGCCTGTTGTGGCAATGAGCCACAGGTCCTTATTCGTCGTGGACGCTTCGTCCGGATCGTGATTGGAGGTGACGCACAGTTCCGCGCCATCGGGAGAAATGGCAAAGCCGCCGCCGCCAATAGACCATGCAGGCCAGTCGTGATCGCCCGGCGTCAGATCGCGATAGGTGTTCGCATCACGATTGAA
>CAZIKE010000158.1:0-7175 GCA_964539775.1 uncultured Chitinophagales bacterium | reverse complement strand
GGGAACCATGACGCGACTGCTCTCTTTTTCCATCGCGCTCGTTGCGTGCTGTGCAACGCTTCTTGCGAGTGCCAGTGGAACGAACCGGACACGAAGCGGCTTTCGTATCGTTTCTCAAACAGCCGACGGCTGGGTCCTTGAATACTCACCAGAGCCGTTTCCTCACACCCTCATCGATATTGACGGACGGCCGCACATCGTGTTTTCCAGTGCGGCAAATCTCGATGGAGGGATCGAGCACGCCGGGGAGCCGCTGCTTCCCATCGACGCCGTGACCCTGGGCGTTCCCCCCAAGGCAACACTCCAGGCAGAGCTTGCCGACCCCGTCTATGAAACAATCCCCAACCAGCTTGTCGCTCCTCTTCCAACATACCGACTGAACGACGATCAGGAAATCGTCGCCGACTATAGGAAGAACCTCGCCGCCTACGCGCAGAACAAACTCTTCCCGAGTAAAGAAATAGTGGTTGATCCACCTGCGCAACTGCGCGAACAATGGATTGCGACCGTGCGGGTCAGTCCCTACATGTACAACCCGGCAACGAACATCCTTCGTAGGCTCGTTCGTGCAACGCTCAACATTCGTCTCAAGTCTGCAACCGACACGCCGTTACAGATGCAACCGTCCGTCCCTGTACCTGATCCGTTCTTCGAGCGTACGTATGAAAACGTGATGCTGAATTATGAGCAGGCGCGAGGGTGGCGTGTTGGCGACCTGCAGAGCCAATTCCGTCCCACCATCGACCCGACGCGTGATTGGTTTGAGACGGGCAAGTATTATTACAAGATTCCCATTGCGGAAGACGGGTGGTACAGGGTCACCAAGGCGCAGCTTGTTGCCGCGGGCGCAATTCCCTCGCAAATCGACGTACCGACAATGAAGATGTTCTATCGCGGTGCCCAAATTCCCATCGTCGTGCGGCCCGATACGAGCGTGGAGTTCTACGGGCTGCGTAATGCAGGTGACTCCACCTACACCGACTTCTTCACGGACACGAGCGCCTACTGGCTGACGTGGGGTGGAACACCGGGCTTGCGGTTTACTCCGACGTATGTCGACTCAGTCCCGCCGATCTCATCTGTGTCGTCAGCAAAGGTGACGCGACACTTTGAGAAGAATGAATGGTACTTTCAGGGAACGACACCTGCCGACATCATCAACATCGAAACTGCTCCGGGCGAAGGATGGGCATGGGGAACGGCAAACGAGTGGTTCTTCCCGGGCCACACACGCGAGTTTGAGTTTACCCTTGACAACATCGATACGACAACGACCCAACAGGCAACCATGCGTATTCGGCTCGTGAGCACGACGTTGAACTACACGACGCCGAATCATCGTGCTCGTTTCTGGCTTCTCGATTCGACTTCCGCATTTAATGCGATCGATCCATGGCCCCTCGGTGAGGTGACCTTTGCCGGCCGCACGAGTGTGGTGTACACCGTTTCGTTTCCCCACCTGTACCTGAAGAATGGGCGAAACGTTCTCCGCATTCAATCGATCAACACCGGTGCATCGCCCAACCAGTTCTACCTCGATTGGTTTGAAGTGGAGTATGTTCGGAACTTGCGAGCGGAGGGCACTCAGCTCGTGTTCTCGATGGAGGCGCAACCCGCAGCGGCCCGCACAACGCTGCGGGCCTCTGGTTTCGCGTCGTCTCAAATCGAGGTGTTCGACATTGCGACGCGGCGGGCAATCACCAGCGTGCAGGTCACGCCCATCGGCAGTGAGTATGAAATCGCGTTTCGAGATTCGCTGCCGAGCCCCCGGCTGTACGCGGTTGTTGCAGAAGGAGGGGCCCGTCCCGTTCCGGCCGTGAGGCGCAAGATGTTCTCGGATATTCGCGTCAATCCGCAGGGAGCGGATTACCTCATCATCACCCATCGGGATTTTCTTCTCGCCGCGCAACAGTTAGCAGCCCACCGCCAAGCACTCAACGCCGTGCGGACGAAGGTGATTGATGTGGAGGAAATCTATGATGAGTTCAACTACGGCATCATGAACGGAACGAAACTCAAGACGTTCATCAAACACGCGTACGACTTCTGGCCCGCGCCGCGACCCACGTATCTCCTTCTCTTCGGTGATGCAAGCTGGGACTATCATCGCTTCTACGCGACATCCATCAACACCAATTACGTTCCGTCGTATGGTGTGCCCGTAACCGACAACTGGTTCGTGGCCTTCAATCCCGACACGAGCGCGTTGCCGGCAATGCTTGTGGGGCGGTTGCCGGTCAGAAATCCTCATGAGGCAAGGTGGACCGTGCTGAAGATGATCGGGTACGACGCGTATCAACTGTCGGAGTGGAACAAGAATTTCCTGTTCATTACAGGAGGGAATGATCCCGGCGAGCAATCGCTCTTCAACGCGTACTCGGAGTTCATGATCAACACGAAAGTCCTTCCCGCGCCCGTCGGCGGAACGCCCTTCCGCGTGTACAAGAACACGCGTGGCGCCATCGATGGCGAGCACAAAGCGCGCCTGAAAGAGCTGGTGCGTACTGGACTCGTGTTCATGAACTTCATCGGTCACTCGGGGGGAAGGATTTGGGGGGTGGATATCGGTCCGCCGGGCGAACTGGAAAACACCGACGGAAAACTCCCGTTCGTTGCCTCGACGAGCTGCAATGTCGGGGGTTTCGGTGAGCCGTCGAGCAATGTGTTGGCGGAGGAGTTCGTGCTTGCCGAACAACGCGGAGCCATCGCGGCATGGGCTTCCTCCACGCTGGGCTATCCCGGGTACGGCAAGGATCTGACGAACGATTTCCTGCAGGGCTTGCGCGATTCCCTGCGATCATTGGGTGCGCTCACAACCAATGCTCGCATCAAAATGCTGCGCCTCTACGGATCCGACTACATTGCGATTTCCACCGTTCATACCAACAACCTGATCGGCGATCCACTTTCCCGCTTCGCGCTTCCGCTGCGACCGGACCTTGCGGTAACGCCGCAGCAGATGGAGCCAAGCAATCCCACCCCCACTGTCAACGATACGCTTGTTCTCGTCAAAGTCCGGTTCAACAATTTCGGCCTCGTCCCTCCCGACAGCGTGGGCGTGACCGTAACGGATACCTACAACGGTCAGACCACCACGCTGGTGAGCAACGTGAAGTTACCGCCTACCAGGCAAGTGGATTCGATCACCGTGCAATGGCGTGGGCTGGACCAGGTGGGTCCCCACTTACTCACGGCACGACTTGATCCGGAGAACAGAATTGTGGAGGTCAATGAGTTGAACAACATTGGAACGCGGGAAGTGTATGTCTACGCCAATGCGGTGTCGGTTGTTCAACCGATCAGGAACATGGTTGTGCCGCCGGGTGTGCAGCGACTCGTCGTCACGAGTCCCATCGGAGTGGACTCGGTGGGGTTTGTGTACGAGTTTCAACTCGACACGGTCGAGACATTCGACTCGCCAGCACTGGTCAGCTCGGGAGCGATTGCCCCGACCGTCGTGACGGGAGAATGGCACACGCCGCCGCTTGCAAACGACCAGGTGTATTTCTGGCGTGCGCGGACACGCTATCCGACAACATGGGGGAACTGGGTCGAGTCATCCTTCTCGACGGCAGGCGATGCACCCGCGCTGCCGACGGTTCGCTGGCGCGAACGAACGGCCAAGCAGTTCCGGCGCGATGTGCTTACGCAACTCACAGCAACAGATTCAGGCGTGACGATTGCGGTAACTCCGCCGATCAATCTCTATGTCCGCTCCGTCGGGACACGGTATAACCAAACGGCGGAGTACTACAGCATCATCAAGGTGAACGAGCAGCAGATTCGCGGCTACTGGTTCGAGCCGGGCGTTGGCAGCAGTTATCTTGCTATGCGATTAGATGACTTTACGGGCGTTCCCGACTTCCGAACGTTCAACACGTCCGCGTTCCCTCCCGATTCGGGTCTGGCACACGCGCGGCGCATGCTCGCGTTCATCAACGAAACACCCGTCGGCAACTATCTCGCATTCTCCGTGATCTTCGACGGAGCGACAGGCGTGACGGAGAGCCTGAAGGTGGCGCTTGAACAGTTGGGGAGCACGCGCATTCGTCAAGTTCTCCCCTTCATGTCGTATGTGTTGGTTGTGCGAAAGGGCGTATCAGGTCCGGGGATGCCTGCTCTGGAAGCTCTCACCAACGACACGGCTGTCGTCTCGATGAGCGTCCCCAACCTGTACAGCCGCGGGCGCGGTTCGGTTACAACCCTGCCGATGTTTATCGCGCCGTCGTGGCTCTCCTTGAGTTGGCGTACAGCAGGGCTGCCCACCACCGATGCGCGACTGGCTCTTTTGGGCGTCCGCCCAACAGGTGCCGTCGATACCTTGCGCATCGTTCCAAGAGATAGTACGAACATTGACTTGAGCTTCTTGAACGTCCCCACGTCCGGTGAGCGTTACAAAGCGTTGCAGACTGCCGCATTGCTGTCTACATCAGATGCTACAGTTACGCCTACCTTGCGCGAGTGGTGGATGGATGTTGTTGCCCCTGCCGACCTTGCCGTGAGTGCGAGAACGATTGCCGGCGACCAACCGTCCCTGAGACGGAATGTTCAGGTGACGGTGTACAACGTCGGCTACCAGGACAGCGACAGCTCCACCATTGTCCTTTCCGTGTACGACCGTCAGAACCGTGCACGGCAGGTAGCAAGCGTTGCGGTTCTCCCCATTGCTCAAGGCACCTCGCGCACGATGGTCATTCCCATCTCGACGCAGAACTTAGGGCGACGTGTGACCGTGCAGGCGACAGTGGTGCCCGCAAAACGGGCAAAGGATCTCGTGCTGGAAAACAACACCGCGTACTACACGTTCGATAATGTCATCGCACTCAGCAGGAATGCATTGAAAGTGTACGTCGATGGCGTGCAAGTGATGGAGGGCGATTATGTTCCCGCGAATCCATCCTTGACACTTCACATTCCTGAGCCGAGTGGCGGGCCGCCCGCGGCAATGCATGCAAAACTGTTCCTTGATAATCATCCTGCGGGAGAATGGCAGTCTGGAGCCCTTGGGCCTTCGTCCGCGGAAGTCCCCACATTTACGCCCCAGCTTTCGGACGGCTATCATCAGCTGCGATTCTCCGTCCTACGTGTCAATGCGTTCGGCGATGTGGACACAATGGAGCATACCGTTGGGGTGCAGGTGCTGCGCGCAAGCCGCATCATGCAGCTCTACAACTATCCGAATCCGTTCTCGCAGGAAACCTTCTTTACGTTCGTGCTCACGGGGTCTGCACCGCCGGAGGAGTTGGTGCTGCGGATTTTCACGATTGCAGGCAGGAAGATTCGTGAGATTGTCGTGCCGGCAAGCTCGCTGCGGGTTGGGTTCAATCGGATTCATTGGGATGGTCGCGATATGGATGGGGATGAAGTAGCGAACGGCTACTATCTCTATCAGGTGACGATCGAAGGCGCGGGCATCACACAGACGGAGATTCAGAAGTTGGCAAGAGTGAGGTAGGGCATTTCCGGTTGCACATGCCGCGAAGTCAGAGCCATCGAAGCTAAGCCTCACAACGGATTGTGTGCGCCGGTATTGCTTGCGTCATGGGGTTTTTCTACTTTTATGATGAAGTTCAGTTCGCATACTGCTCATCACTACCCACGTGTGTAACGCAATAGGGGAGTCAACCTCTCGATCTTAACCAAGGGAGTTTTCTATGCAGATGTCCTTCATGTGCCGAAGGGCGTTCTTCATCAGCATGTTACTTACCGCCACGGCACTCGGCCAGAAAACATGGACAGGGTTGGGGGATGGAACAAGTTGGAGCAACGGCGACAATTGGAGCGGGGGGACAGTTCCAACAGCGAGCGACCACGTTTTGCTGGATAATTCATTCGTCGTCGGGAATTACACAGTCAATCTTCCCACGGTGTCGAATCCAGTGATTGCGCGTCTGACGATTAGTCCTGCAGGATCGAACACGATCACGCTTGTGTTACCTGCAACCAATACCGGCAATCCGGGTTTCACGGTCGGCGATGGCTCGCTGACAACGCCCTATGACATCACGCTCAACAACGGAGCCGTACTGCGCAACTCGTCCGGCGCCTCGGCCGGCGACGGGATCGCATTTGCCTCGGCGACACTTGACAGCATCTTCATCGCGAACGGCGGTCGCTACGTGCACAACACCGTGCGAGGGAATGCCGGCATCGTCAGTCAATTGTCACGCGCTGCCGGAACGGAAACAGGCGTCTTCGAGTTCGATGTGCCGACAACTGCCGCGTACTCCCCATCCGTAAGCGGACGGACATTTGGCAGTCTCGTCTTCAGTGCAACGGCCGCCGGGGGGACGAAGACATACAACACCTCCGGTACAAATCCACTGACCGTTCGAGGAAGTCTCACTATCGGGGCGGGAGCTACCCTCAGCTCGACGCAAACGGGCACAATGAACCTTTCCGGCAATTTCACCAACAACGGCACGTATTCTACAACGTCGCAGCCGGTTGCTGCTGTTGGTATCGCCGCGCAGACGATAGCCGGGACAGGCACGTATGCGATGCACCGACTCGTGATCAGCAACGCGGCGGGCGTGACGCTCGCAAGTAACGTTACGCTCTCCGATTCCCTTCTTCTTCTTTCTGGAAAACTGACGATCGGATCGAGCAGCATCGTGATCGCTGCAACCGGCGGCGCCGATGCCGGCTCGGGTACAAGCTATGTGGTGACGAACGGGACGGGCATGATAACGCAGAAAGGAGTGGGCGCAACGGACAGAATCTTTCCTGTGGGAACTGCGACGAGCTACAACCCGGTCATCATCAATAACGCGGGAGTGGTGGATACCTTCTCGGTGCGCGTGCAAACGTCGTTCGACTTCCCACCGAACGATCCCAATCGTGTTGTGAATCGGCAGTGGACGATTACGGAGGCCGTTGCCGGAGGAAGCAGCGCGACCATTTCCCTGCAATGGAATGTTGGTGATGAGGCTTCAGGATTCAATCCCGCTGCGTCTGTGTACATCGGCCGGCACGATGGCACGTATTGGCGTCAAACGCCCGCCACAGTTATTGGCGTCGGTCCGTATTTGGCGTACGCGTCGGGATTCACATCGTTTTCCCCCTTTGGCGTCGGCAACAGCGATGCGCTGCCCGTTCAGCTCGTTTCCTTCACCGGCATAGTCATCGACAACAACCGTGTACGGTTGGAGTGGAGGACGATCAGCGAGATCAAC
>CAZIKE010000157.1:0-7203 GCA_964539775.1 uncultured Chitinophagales bacterium | reverse complement strand
GGGCTCGAACCACCGACCCTCTGCTTAAAAGGCAGATGCTCTACCCCTGAGCTACACGGTCGCTCTGTATGAAACCCTACCCCTGTCTACGATTGAGTCTGGCTCGAGTTCGTTGACCTAAGATATGACTTTTTAAAGAGAATTCCCAACGGGATGATTACGCAGTAGCCAAGGACCAGAAGAATCGGAGCCAGCACAAGAGGAAGAAACCCCTCGATCGGTCCCTTAGCCAGCGCAAGGTATCCTATGATGATAACGAGAACACCAACACCCATGATTATGAAATTCTCTTTGCCCAGAGGGAGCGGTTCCTCTTTCTGTGTACGCTTCGGTTTTCGAATCGCTTTTGCCATAGAGTCCTGTGAACGGTATGTGTGAAAATTAAAAGCCCAGCGTTGGGGGGAACGCCGGGCTTGACCATTTGTCTACAACAGTCAGGGGAGAAACTGTCGTAAGGTCACCTATAAATATACGCCTTTCTACGTAATTGTCAAGTAAAAAATTACGATTTGTCATAATTTAAGAATTGACTATCAGCCCGTCCACAATCTTAACAACCCGATCAGCTTGGCGGGCGAAGGCCTCGTTATGTGTAACAATGACAAAGGTTTGCTGACGCTCCCGGCTTAGCCTTTTGATCAGATCCTGCAGTTGTCGTGCGTTGCTGGTGTCCAGATTCCCCGAAGGCTCATCGGCCAAAACCACCTTTGGGGAGTTGACAAGGGCCCTGGCAACAGCAACACGTTGCTGTTCGCCTCCCGAAAGCTTCCCGGGTCGAGTCAGCGCCTTATCCTGCACGCCAACCTCGTGCAGCAGCTCCATCACGCGATCTCGAACGCTATCGAAGGAAGCACCACCAATGAGAGCGGGCATCGCAACGTTTTCGAACACCGTGAATTCCGGCAAGAGGTGATGGAACTGAAAAACAAACCCCACATGCTGGTTCCTGAACCGCGCAAGTTTCTCGTCACTGAACGAGAACACGTCCTCACCATCGTAGCTCACACTACCACTCGTCGGCCGATCAAGCGTTCCCAGAATATGGAGAAGCGTACTCTTCCCAGCCCCGGATGCACCAACGATCGCGATAATCTCACCCTCGGAAACCTCTAGACTGATACCTCGCAACACGCGCAGCTCCTTGCCGTGCGACCCCGGAATCGGAAAGTTCTTTGTGATGCCTTCTGCCCTGATCATTGCTGTGCTCAATCACTCCCAACGGATGGCTTCGACCGGCATCAGCAACGCTGCTCGGCGCGCGGGATACAGGGCCGCAAGCGAGCTGAGGATCATCGATGCCGAACCGATAGCCGCAAAGTCTGTCCAACGAATATCAACGGGAATTGCCGGAATGATGTAGACGTTGGGATCCAACGGAAAGAGTTGATATTCGATTTGGAGATAACATACTACCAAGCCGAGACACATGCCGAGCACTGTCCCCAACGCTCCAACGAAAATCCCCTCAAACATAAACAGTCGCATCACGCTCCGATTGTTTGCGCCCAGAGATTTCAGCACACCGATGTCCCGGCGTTTCTCAATCACGCCCATTGTCAGCGACCCCAGCATGTTGAACGTTGCTACGCCTATAATCAAACAGAGAATGATATACGCACTCCAACGTTCAATCTTCATCACCGAATAGAGATCCTTGTGCAAATCATACCACGTCATCACCGTGTAGCGTGTACCGAGGGAATGCTGCAAGGAGGTCTGAAGGTCTTCCGACTGTGCGATGTCATGTGTCCGCACCTCAATGCCAGAGACAGCGACAGGGTATTGAAAGAGCTTTCGTGCGGCATCCAGCGAGATGTACGCATAGTAACTATCGTAATCCTTGTTCCGCGAGTCGTAGATACCCACAACGGTAAACGTCCGCATCAGCGGCTGACCATAGTGCATCAGAAAGGCGTCGACACCTACGGGACTAATGACGTTCAACTCCGTTCCAACCGTTGCGCCAAGTCGGTCTGCCAGAGTCAATCCCAGAACGATCCCAGCCTGTTTTCCTTTCTCCGCCACATCGAATGAACCAAGCACGATTGCATCCCGAACGCCAGAAACCTGTCCGATCATCGAGTCCACCACCCCGCGGACAACAACCACACGATTGAGATTTCGGAGGCTGAGCATCGCTTTGCTTTCGATGTAGGGAGACCACGCACGGACTTCCTGCTCGGCACTGAGACGCTGTACGAGGCTATCAGTCATCACCAACTCTTTTCCGCGTGCCGGAACTACCCGAAGGTGCGGGTCGAATCCCACCAAAACATCGGTCACGACCTTGTTGAAGCCATTGAAGACCGAGAGAACGATGAGGAGGGCGGCAACTCCGACCGTAATGCCGATCACCGATACGAGCATGATGATATTGATGAACAACGTCTGCTGCTTCGACCGGAGGTATCGCAGTGCTATGAATCGCTCGAAGGACATGTCACGCAAACCGAATAGCCCTCACCGGGTCGATGCGAGATGCAAGAAATGCCGGCACGAGCGAGCAAACGTAGCAGAGAGTAATGCTAATGGCCGACACGAGAACAAAAAAATCAACTTTCAAGAGGATAGGAACCGACGTCATGAAATAGATATCGCTCGGCAATGAAAGAAAACGGAACCTTTGTTCGGCGTAGCAGAGCGTGAACGCAAGCGCATCTCCCATCGTCGTTCCGACAAGCCCGATCTGAACTCCCTGGCGCACGAAAATGGCGACGATTCCCCGCCGCGTTGCTCCCAGAGATTTGAGAATGCCGATCTCTTTTGTCTTCCCGATAACCATCATCAGCAGCGTGCCGATGATGTTCACGGTGGCAACGATGATAATCAAGCCAAGGATGATTGGCACCGGCTTCTTCTGGAGATCGATCCAGCTAAAGAGGTTCCGGTAGTTTTGAAACACCGTCCGTGCGTGGTGCGGGTATCCCAGGGTCGCCTGCAGCGCGGAAGCAATCACAGATGCACTATCGGCATGAGAAAGCATGATGTCGTATCCTGTGACGGCATCACCGTACTGAAACAGGATCTGTGCGTCCTGCAGCGAGGTAAAAGCATAGACATCGTCGTACTCTGCCATCCCGCTTTCATAGATGCCCGAGATCTTGAACTGCATGACACGCATCTGGCCAAACTCCCCGGTCCCACTTGGGCCGAAGATCGTCACCTTGTCGCCGACGACCACGGCAAGCTTGTCGGCAAGCTTCTTTCCGATGACAATGTTGGCAAGGCCACCTGCGGGTCTGCTGATGTTGTATTTGCCCTCCGCAATGTAGCGACTTACCAGAGAAGCGTCCCTGCTCGGGTCTATACCCTTCAGTAAAACACCGTCAACAGACTCTGCGGAGCGGATCAGCGCTTCGCGGGAGACAAACGGCTGAACCGACCTGATGAGAGGTGATGCACGTTCGATCCGGCCGATGTTCGTCGCAACATCCGGAAGCGGCTGGCCCGAAAAGCCCGTCACCTGAATGTGGCTTGTGAAGCCAATGACCTTCTCGGCTATCTCCTGTTCAAACCCTCCCAGCACGGCAAGCGCTATGATCAGCGCAGCGGTCCCAAGGGCTACGCCGACAATGGCGATAGTACTAATGAAGGAAAGGAATCCTTTGCGACGGGTTGCCTGAAGGTAACGTTTGGCTATGAAGGCGGGATACGTCATGCCGGGTCTAACTGCCACCTCGCGGGCTGTACTCCATCAAGTATCCCTTGATGAACTCATCTAACTCGCCATCCATCACACCATATACGTCGCTCGTTTCGATGTCGGTGCGGTGGTCTTTTACCATGGTATAGGGATGAAACACGTATGAACGTATCTGGCTTCCCCACTCGATCTTCTTCTTGGTACTCTCGATCGCACTCAAGCGGGCTTCTTCCTCTTCCTTCTTCTTCTGGTATAACTGGGATTTCAGCATCTTCAGCGCGCGTTCCCTATTTTGAAACTGCGAGCGTTCCTGCTGGCACGCCACAACAATGCCCGTCGGAATGTGCGTGATGCGGACGGCCGTCTCGACCTTGTTCACATTCTGTCCGCCTTTCCCACCCGACCGATAGGTATCGATCTTCAGGTCGGCAGGATTGATCTCAATCTCGGCATCATCCTCCATCTCCGGGTAGACGAAGACCGAGGCAAAGGAGGTGTGGCGTCGAGCGTTGGCATCAAACGGCGAGATGCGCACTAAACGATGCACGCCACTCTCGGCCTTCAAATAGCCATAAGCGTATTTGCCCGTGACTTCCAGCGCTGCACTCTTAATGCCTGCTCCATCTCCGTCTTGCCGATCCACAAGGGCCACCTTGTATCCCTTACGTTCGCACCAACGAATGTACATGCGGAGCAGCATCTCAGCCCAATCCTGTGCCTCCGTACCACCAGCACCCGCGTTGATGTTCAGGATGCAGTTTCGTTCATCATCGTGTCCGCTCAGCATGTTTCTGAATTCAAGCTCGCTGATGCCCTTCTCTACCTTTTCCAACTCGTTGTCAATCTCAGCAGCAAACGATTCGTCCCTCGATTCCTCGGCCAGTTCAATCAGCGAAGAGGCATCGTCGAGCGAGCGCTCCAATGACCGCCACGCCCCAATCCACTCCTTGAGCGAACTGATCCGCTGCATCACTTTCTGGGCAGCGATATTGTCGTCCCAGAATGTTGGCGCTTCTGATTTCGACTGAAGGGCAGCAGCCTCTTGTTCCTTTGCATCGAGGTCAAAGATAGCCTCGAAGGGATGTCAGTTGTTTACGAAGATGCTGCACGCGTAGTTTTTGATCCTCAAACATAGTTCACCTTGCCTTGAATGATCTGTTATTTCCCAAGAAGTTCTTTGAGAAAAAGGAGATCGAGCTTGTCCTTCTCTCGAAGAGTTTGTTTCATTCTCCACAGCAGTTCCGGAGATGCAAACGGTATCTTCACACCATGGATCTCTACAACTTGAATAAATCCTTTGGAAGCCTTGAAATCAATTCCTCCTGCCGCCACCATGACATCGACAACGAACTCGTCGGCAACTCTCACCACAACATACTGTTGGAACTCATCCTCGCGCACACCGGCAACGGCTTGGTCGGGAAGCTCCATCAACGCCTGCTTCACACGCGCGAGATTCTCCAGAGACGATTCAACCAAGATGTCTATAGCTCCCGTGGCGCGAACATATCCAGCCTGAATGATCGCCATGCCGCCAATGACCACATACTGCACCCCCGGCTTCATTGAGCTTGCGGCAGAGGAACACCAGATCATCTACTGTTGGTGGTCGTGATTCCGGGGTCTGGTCAGCATTCTGAGTGTCCACGCGGCACTTTCTTCAAATGAAGTGAAACGATGAACCCCCTTCGGGATGAAAGGCTTCTTGCCCCTCAACACGCGCACGAGCTCCAGAAAACCCGCAGCCCTCTCGAGACCGCCGCTGCCTGGTTTTCGCCTCCCGACAATCTTCATCTCCTTTTCGGGGCTTTCATGCATTTTGCTTGTGACCCTCCGCCGGTTCACTCAAGGCGGAGCGATGTGGTCAATCTCCGGTATCTCCAACTCCATCCTCAGCATGGCACTGCTGAGCGTCTTGCCTTGCGCATCGTTCTTCAACGACTTCGTTCCGCCGCCGCCAAGCGATTCGTGCAACAGAAAATTCAGGGCCCACAGATTCGGCAGCTCGAACCGCTCCACCGTCCCCAGTGTGATGCCTTCGAAATGTTTCTTCACACGCTCGACGGTCAGATACTTGACGAGGAGCGGGTAGTATTCCTTCTTGCGGGCGATGACGCCCACGTTGCCTGTGTCGCCCTTGTCGCCGGAACGGGCATGGGCTATTTGCAGCAGTTGAATCTTCATATTTTCAGTTTGGTGCTTCTGGAGTCCACGTTGTCTTAACATTCAATCGCACTCTCACACCTCCGCCACCTCAATCTTCGGCACTACAGCGCTCTTTGGGATCAGTGCAGGCCAGTAGGCAATCACCTCGCTGGGCTTCGGGCGACCTCCTGCAAAACCTGTCACCGCGGGCGGACCCGTGAGAATCAGAGGCGCCAGTTCCATCCCGAACCGTTCTACCGCCTTGTAGTCGTGTCCTCGAACGCCTATCCTCAGCACTACCTCGTTAAGCTCACCGGAATTGACCGCCAACGGACCGTGACAAGAATTGTATCCGACGAATTCCGTTCGAATCTCATCGAACTTCAAGCCCAGGTCCGCGAGTCGCGTGCGAAGGATCTGGTCGGCGGCCTGAGCTTTCTCCAGCGCGTCCGGCCAGGCGTACGTGAGTGTGCCGATGGCCGTGTAGCCGTCGAGATACGACATGGACACCTTGTACGAATCCGTTGCCGGTCTGCCTTTCACACCATACATACGTACGCGATTCGGGGCGACATCTTCAAGCTGTATAGTCGTGAAGTCCGCAACACAATCGGGCGTAATGTAATTGGCGGGATTACCGATTTCGTACAACAACTGCTCCGTCACCGTTTGGCGTGAGACCAAGCCACCGGTGTTTTCATGTTTGGTGATCACCACTTCGCCGTTGGGATATGCCTCCGCAATCGGAAACCCGATGTGGGCAAGATCGGGGACGTTGCGCCAATCGGCGGAGAAGTTGCCGCCGCTTGCCTGTCCGCCGCATTCGAGAATGTGTCCCGCAACAGTCCCTGCGGCAAGCTTGTCCCATTCATTCTCCTTCCATCCAAATTCGAAGATCATGGGCGCAAGCGTCAGTCCGGTGTCAGTCGTTCGTCCTGTGATGACGACGTGCGCACCCTTGCGCAGTGCTTCGACAATGGGCCACGCGCCGAAGTACACGTTCGCACTCATGATACGATCACGCACAGCGTCAAGACTCTCGCCGCTCTCCATGTTGTTCAGCATGATACCGTGCCGGCGAAACTCATCAATGCGGTCGAGAATGTCGTCGCCGAGTACGGTCCCGATCTTGAGGCCCTTGATCTTCTTCCTCTGGGCCCAATGGAAAATCGCATCACGGCATCCCTTCGGATTCACACCGCCGCCGTTCGAGATAATCCTAATCCCTTTTTCCAAACAAACGGGCAGGATGTGCTCGATGATCTGCACGAGGTCTCTCGCATAGCCAAGCTCCGGGTTGCGCTTTTTCTGCTTCTGCATGATGGACATCGTGACCTCGGCAAGGAAATCCATCATGATGTAGTCAATCGGACCCTTCGTGACCACATCGTGACCTCGGCAAGGAAATCCGTCAT
>CAZIKE010000156.1:0-7608 GCA_964539775.1 uncultured Chitinophagales bacterium | reverse complement strand
CACTAAGGGAAACGGGTCAAAGTCTCGTTGACATGGGTCACCCATGTTGGAGAAGCGACAATGAAAGAAACGTAGACAGAAGCGTATGAGCGCATGGATTCTACGTTGGTCCGCTTACGCACGCCTGCGGAAAGCAGACCTCAGCGTATGTGTTAGGATATAATAGGCGAATTTGAGATTCATAATCGTGTATCGCTTCCACAGCCGTCGCGGTTCCTGCAACAAACGAAACAGCCACTCTAATCCCGCGTTCATCATCCAGCGTGGCGCTTGCTTCACCCGTCCGGTAAGGAAATCGAACGCCGCGCCGACGCCGTGCATAACGGCAACATCGAGCTTCTGCCGGTGCTCATACATCCAGATGCCCTGCTTGGGCGAGCCCAACCCCACCCAGAGGAGGTCGGGCTGTGTGGCGTTGACCTCATCCCTATGAACGAATGCAGTCACTACTTCCCTGAAATTGCGGTCAGATACCTGGGACACCATGTCAACCATGCTCAACGAGGTTTCCTGAGAGTTGTTGAAGCAGGAGAGTCACTATTCTCTGCGCAGCACGACCATCCCACAGTCGTGGGATGTTGCCACGCCGTGGAAGACCGTTCAAGAGTCCTATGGCTTTTTCAACAATCACGTGCGGATCGTTGCCGACAAGTTCATTGGTACCTTCCCTGACCGTAACGGGTCGTTCGGTGTTCTCTCGCAGTGTAAGGCATGGAATGCCCAACGCTGTAGTTTCCTCTTGAACACCGCCCGAATCCGTGAGGACAAACCGTGCCTGCGACATAATCGAGATTGATTCGAGATAGCTCAGCGGTTCCCTCAAATGTACATTCGGAAGAGCGGCCACCGCGTCCAGCAGGTCAAAAGCTTGCAGCATTTTTTTTGTACGGGGATGCAGAGGCCACACGAGCGGGATGCGCTCCTGAATTCGTCCGAATGCCTCGCAAATACCGCGCAGGGTTTGCTCATCGTCAACATTGGAGGGACGATGCAGTGTAATGTACGCATAGCCCTGACGGTGGAGCTTCATCTCTTGAAGCATTTCATCGGGATAAAGTCTTTCCTTTAACGCAAGGAGTGTGTCAATCATGGTATTGCCCACAAAGAATATCTTCGAAGCAGGAATCCCCTCGCGAAGAAGGTTGTGGTTCGCATCTTCGCACGTGGTAAAAAGGAAATCCGAAAGAGCGTCCGTCGTCAGCCGATTGATTTCTTCGGGCATTGTTCGGTCAAAGCTTCGCAGGCCAGCCTCTACATGCGCGACAGGAATGCCAAGTTTTGCCGCAACCAGCGTACAGGCAAGGGTCGAGTTAACATCTCCCACGACGACAACAACATCGGGACGCAGCTTGGAAACCACTGGTTCGAACGCAAGCATGATGCGCGCGGTTTGTTCCGCGTGGGTGCCGGAACCGACATCAAGCGAGATGTCGGGCTTGGGAATCCCCAACTCGGTAAAGAACACGGCGGACATTGCATCATCGTAATGCTGGCCCGTGTGCAATAGCAGCGGCTTGATCACCTCAGCATGTGTACGGTACTCCCGCATCAGAGGTGCAATCTTCATGAAATTGGGCCGCGCGCCAACGACATTGAGAACGGTAATCGGCTTATGCATGCATCGCTTTATGTATTTCTGGTGGAGCAGTAGGTACCGGTCGTCGGAGAATCTTCTCACTGAACCACGATTTGAGCACAAGATACACAAACATCGAGTTTGAGCGCAGATATCGGCCCAACATTCTTCGTGGCTCGCGCACAACACGGTCAAGCCACTCGAGGCCGCAGCGTTGCATCCAACGCGGCGCACGGGGAATAACGCCTGCAACAACGTCAAAGCTTCCTCCCACTCCCTGTATGACAGGCACATTCAACCGATGCTTATATCTATTCCCCCAGAGTTCTTTCTTGGGAGAGCTAAAACCCAGAAACAGAATATCCGCTTGCGAGCGATTGATTTCATCAATCACCGCCAAGTCCTCTTCATCGCTAAAATACCCGTTCCGCCAACCTGCCAGAATAAGTTGCGGGTGCCTTGCACGAAGTGTTGCAACAAGTTTCTCCAGATTTTCCTGCGTTGCTCCAAGAAGGAACACGCGTTTCCCTCGCTGCTCAGCGCCGGCCAGTAACAATTCAAACAGGTCGGTTCCATTTACACGCCCGCGCAGCGGCCTGCCGAACCAGCGCGACGCCCAGAGCACCGGCACACCATCGGCGAGAATCAGTTCCGCCTCCTGCACTGCTTTCGCCATACGTTGGTTCCGATGGATCTCGTACACCTTGAGCGCATTGACAAAAACCAACTGCAGTTTCTGCCGCCGTTCAATTGCCTCGAATACGAACTGTACAACCTCCTCAAGAGCTATCGTATCAACCCAGGTGTTGACGAATGGAACACGCCGCCAGTTCATACCATTGAACACTGTCGTTTGTAAAGAAGATACGCCCACGCGCAAAACATCCATGCGTTAGACCATCGCATGTACGAGGTTCGGTGCGTGTATAAGCGATGCTTCTGATAATACAGAAATCCTCCAGCGTCAAGCATTGTTCGCAATACCCACGAGCAGACATGAGCGGCCAGAGTGAGTTCTCCAAACCTGCTGAGGGTGAGAATCGCTTGCGCTGCGCAGGTCGAATCCAGTGGATATGTCTTCGTCGAATAATACTTGGGAATTGTGCCATTTATAAAGAAGTTCTCCTTGTAAAAGGACAGGCCTTTTGCAAGCGCCAGCCCAACACGTTCATCCCCGCTCAAGTCCTTGTATGCCTGAAGACAATCCAGAACGTACGCCGTGTGGTAACCATCTGCCCACGTGCGTGCGTCGCCAACAGCGTAGGGCCATGAACCGTTGTCGCGTTGGTGGTTCAAGACAAACCGAACTGCTTGTTGGGCCTCGTTTCGCAATGCCGGGTCTTTTGTGATGGAGTAAACCTGGGATAGCAGTCTTGCCCCTTTCATCGAAGCATTCAACACGTTCTGAGTATCGACAGGAGAGTAGGAGAAGCAAAACGTATCCTCCTCAAACGTTCGATGGAGATCATTCCGTACAAACTCAACGGCACTCAAGCACAGATCGAACGACTTCGTCGTTCCAGTCAGCCTGTAGTTCTCGAAGAGAGCGTTGGTTACAATTCCCGTTGCGACGACCGTCGGCATAAAGGCGGGAATCTTCGCGTAGCGTGCTTCCCAGTCAAAGTCGTAGCCCCAACAGCTTCCATGATACCCAACTGACTGGAGTCGGACAAGTTCATCTAACAAAAACTGAATGCGCCGTTCGTATTCCCTCTGCTTATCCTGCCACACACACGAAAGATAGGAGTACGCTTGGAGGCATAGTGCAAGCGTCACAGGGTTATAGCCCTTCGGAACTCCGATGAAAGGGCGGACATTCCACGGGATTCGACGGAACGTCTGCTGCGCGCCGAACCGCACCAGTTTGTTTGAGCGTAACACGGGGAGCTTAAAGATGGGAGAGGTCAAAACGTCGTAAGGGTCGTATCCCCTGTAGGACTCTTTTTCGATGTACGCCTCAAGGTTCATAATTGCTTTGGTAAGCTCAGCGTCGAACTGTTGGGCGATCTCAGACATCAAGCGGACGACCTTCTCGAATTGAATCAGCGGCGAGCAGGGTTGCACGCATAACATCCAGCTGTGTTTGGACAGGCAGAATCGGTTCAGCAGTCCCGTTCAGGAGATCGAGGAAATGCTGCACCTCTTCCTTATGCCCCTTCGTCCTATCATATCGCTTGCGTGAGCTTTTACGATCATGCATGAAGATCGATTCAAAGAAGTTTTTCATGATAGCCGTCCTGCCCCCGGCACTAATCTCGCAATACTCCTTGTCCAGAGATGGATCCCCGTTCGCCACATATAGGATCGTACCAACCGACCCATCCGCGAACCTGATAGTAACGGCACTATCATCACCGTAAAGCGAGCCGAGCTGCGACTTCCGGGCCGATTCCGCAAACACGCGAACAGGCTTGTTTCCCGTGATGAATTGCAGGCAGTCAACAAAATGACACACCTCCCCCACGATCCGACCGCCTTGCTCATCAGACAGAAGCCAATGTGTCGAAGGCAAAGCCCCCGCATTGATACGATAGAGAATTGTCATCGGCTCGCCGTTGCCGACAAACCATTCCTTGAGGTCACGCCAGGGTCGTGAGAACCGGCGATTGAATCCCGTGAGCAACACCGGCGCACCCGGTGCACTATCCCAAGCTCTTGCAATCTTCTCAAGCTGCTCGTGCGTAATGGCAAGCGGCTTCTCGACGAAAACACACTTGCCGCGTTGAAGTGCCTCAAGAACGTAAGAAGCGTGAGAATCATGTCGCGTTGCAATGAACACCGTACCTGTTGATGGATCGTCAAGAATTTTCTCCGCCTCGGTGGTGCAGAATCGAAACCCAAACTTTTCCATCACCTTGTGCGCGTGTGATGGATTGACTGTAGCCACGCCTGTGAGTGTTACATCCATCTTTCGTAGTTGAGGTAGCAGATAGGATTGTGCAAAATTCCCTGCTCCGATGAAGCCTATGTTCCTCCTCAATGGAGCCGTCAGCGGCGGATGCGTCATCGTAGGCTCGCTTACCGTGAGAGACGCTCTGTCATAGTCGTGAGGATATTGGATGACGATAGCGAGGTGTCGTTCTTTCGTTCTCCCGGTTACCACATCGTATGCACGAAGACCGTCAGCAATCGAAAAACGGTGTGTAACTAACGGCGCACAGGTGACTTTTCCTTGCGCCATCAGGTCGAGCACTGCTTCCATGTTCCGGTTCTCCGTCCACCGAACATAGCCGATGGGATAGTCGTGACCCTCCACTTCATATTTCGGATCATACCGACCCGGCCCGTACGAACAGGAGAGGCGCAACTCAAGTTCTTTTTCGTAGAATGGAGAACGCTGCATCTCCATCCCTACCGCTCCAACAATGACAACCCTTGCCCGCTTACGTGCGAGATGCATAGCCAATGCTAAGGGTTCACTTGATTTTGAACTCGCTGTAATAATTACGGCATCTGCTCCGTGGCCAGAGGTAAGTTCGCGGGTGGTTGTCAGCGCATCCGCAGTACTCTTGACAACAGCGTCACATCCGAAGTCCTTGGCAAGGCGAAAGTTAGTGTCAACTATATCAAGTCCAATCACCTTGCATCCGGCTGATTTCAGGAGTTGAATCGTAAGCAAACCGATCAAACCAATGCCTATGACGGTTACTGTTTCTCCCAGTCGAACATCTGCCTGACGAACCCCCTGAAGGGCAATTGCCCCAAGAGTTGTAAACGCAGCGGATTCGAACGAAACTGCGTCCGGTATTCGCACGGCCAAATTCTTCGGCACAAATATCTCTTCAGCATGATATGCCACGCCGGCGCATGCCACACGGTCGCCCACCCGAAACTCGGCAACAGATGTCGCGAGGACTACGCCCGCTGAGCTATAGCCAAGCTCCTTGTAGTTATCCAAACGAGCCTTGACCTTCCGATATGTTGCCAGCACACCCTCCTTCTTCGCGTTGTCCAAAACCTGTTTTGCTAGATCGGGACGTGACTTTGCCTTGCTGATGAGTGAGGCTTGAGCTGTCTCGACAGAAGTTCTTTCTGTCCCTGTACTAATTACCGATGCAACGTTTCGCACCAGAATACCCCCGGGACGCAACTTCGGCGAAGGGAGGTCGGCGACAAAGAGCTTTCCGGTTTTTTGGTATTGAAGGATTTGGAGCATAGCTAAAAATGAGTCACTTCATGATTTTATGGCGATCAGGCTCTTAGGCAAGCCAAAGAGCCTCTCTACCAGAATTTTTGCTTCCGGAAATAGAGACTGCATGTCGCGTTTGCCTAACAAGTACCAGTCGGGCTGTGTTTTTTTCAACCAGAAACCATTCAGAAACCGGACCGCGCTCACTTGTGCCGCACGCGGCAAGTAACCTATGAACGGGAACTGAGTGTGACTCTCAATCGGAAATGCCACGTGTGGAGTTTGCACAAAGTATCTCTGTCCAACTCTACGAATTTCAGCAGCCAGCTTGGATTGATGAAAGCGAGCACTTGCACGAAAGGTTCCTGCAGAACGCATTGACAATACACTCTCCTTCGGACCTGTGTAATGCTCGATGACGGAATTGCAGAATACCACATCCCATTCTTGGTCCTCGAACGGGAGGGGGCCTGTTTCCTTCAGCTGAATCACATTGAACCCATATACGTTTTTCGCTTTCTCAAGGTTTCCTTCATCAATATCTGCCACGTGAATTTCAAACTGCGCCAAGTGATGCCTGAAGCGAAACAGGAACGATCCATCACCTCCACCCAAGTCAAGCAGCCTTCCTCCTCGTTCCGAAAAGTGCGCGAGGAAGACATTCATTCTCTTCTCTTGAAACGAGGCATGAACTCTACGCCAAACGGAAGTCATTCTCATCCCATTAATTCTCGTAAAGTTTCTCGCTGCTCAAGTCCCGACAGGATAAATCGGAACTTCCCGCTCTTTTCCCTCGCAATCTCTTCCACGTACTCTATGATGATCCGAACCGAATCACCAAGCCGTGTGCGTGCCTCCTTGAGGAGTGCCTGCTCATCGTCTGCAGTGAAGTGCGGCGTCTTTACAACTTTTAGGGTTATCTCTTCGATCTTGTTCTGAACCAATTGCGCCTCGACCACATTGCGAGCGCCTTTCAACAGATGATCCAGCCGTCCAACCAAACGCCCATCAGGGGTCACAACATAGTCTTCGGTGCGTCCCTCAACTTCGTCAACGAGAATGCCACCCCGGCCACAGCGAGGTGTCGATGCCGCGGAGAGCTTGACAACATCACCCACGTCGTACCGAATGAGCGGAAAAGCATCGTTGCCGAATCCCGTGCAGACTATTCGGCCGCTCTCGCCCGGCCTGCACGGCTCGTTTCGTTCATTCAACACTTCGACAGTGCTGTGTTCCAATTTCATGTGCATCTCTCCCAGCTCGCATTCCACGATGTTTGCGCACATCTCCGTGTTGCCATACCAGTTGAACACCTTGGCGCCAAATGCTCGTTCGATCACCTCACGTTGATACGCCAATAACGTTTCCGAACCTGTGAATACAGCGCGAACCGGCAACTGTGTGTGCCCATGTTTGAGATACGCAGCAGCAAGAAGATACAGAGAAGATGGATATCCACCAAGAAGAACAGGTTGAAAACGCTCGAGTGCGCGTACATACGACGCAAGGTTCCTCTGCGATAAATGGTACGACGACATCACCAGCCAGTTGTTTGCCAAGTCGTGGACCCAAAACGGCGGGACGGTTCGCGAATGCAGGGCAATTGGATGCCCAGCGCAGATGGCAATCCGCTCCCGTCCGGAAAGGCTCACTCCACCCCACTCATAGTGCAGCGCGCGGAATGCATACTCGCGCTGGAAGCACAACGATGAAACGGGAAACCGGAGCGGCGTGCCTGTGGTACCGCTGGTTTCCATGTACCGCACATTCATTTGATCAATGGCGTCGCAGTAAAATTCCGTCAGATGCGCGCGAACAGTCTGCTTGGCCACGATGGGAAGTGACGACAACGGTGCGTCCGCTGCGTATTCCCTACGCTCGCGGTAGTAAGCTACGTTCCTGA
>CAZIKE010000155.1:0-7644 GCA_964539775.1 uncultured Chitinophagales bacterium | reverse complement strand
TCGCATTCCCTCCGTTCACCAACACTTCAGCAGGACGAAGACGACCGTTGTAGTTGGATGAAAGTGTGTAGCCGTATGCGCCGGCACAGAGAATGGCAAGATAGTCGCCGCGATCCGTCCGAGGAAGACTTCGATCGAGGGCAAAGAAATCGCCCGTCTCGCAGCACGGCCCCACGACATCAACACTTTCCGTCTCGCCGTCGCGCAGTTCGAGAGGCACGATCTGGTGATATGCGTGGTAGAGGCTCGGCCGGATTAAATCGTTCATCCCTCCGTCAACAATCAAAAATGTTTTCTCGTCCGTTTCTTTTCTGTAGAGAACTCTGACGATGAGCGCGCCCGCTTCAGCCACAATCGAGCGGCCGGGCTGCAGGAGGATTCTGCACTTTGTCTCCTGCAGAATGGGAAGCACACTACCGAGGATCGTCTCAATGCTCGCAACATGTTCTCCTTTCTCGGGAAGCAACGGATGCTCAAGAAACCCCTCGTACCGAACACCGAACCCGCCGCCGAAATCAAGATCGTATATCGGGACGCCCTCACGGCGAAAATCGGCCACTACTCCACGAAGCGTTTCCGCGGCCTTCACAAACGGCTCCCCCGCGGTGACCTGCGAGCCGATGTGGCTATGAAGTCCCCGCATCTCCACCCGAGGAAACCGGTGCGCACATTTCATCAGATTCAAGGCTCGATGCGGCGCCAGGCCGAACTTGTCGTGTTTTCTGCTCGTCGAGATGTAGTCATGTCCCCCGGCATCGATGTCCAGATTGAGCCTCAGCAGGATGCGCGCAGTTTTGCCGAGGCGACCTGCCACCTTGTTCACCTGCTCGAGTTCCTGCTCGGATTCGACTTCCAACAGACTAATATTCTTTTCAAGCGCATACGCAATTTCATCCTGCCGTTTCCCCACACCGCTGAAGGTGATCCGCTCGGGGGGGAATCCGGCGCGCAACGCCAGAAACAATTCGCCTTGCGACGCGACATCCGCCCCTACGTCCTGCTCTCCAATCAGCTTGAGTAAAGTAGGGTTGTTGTTCGCTTTCACCGCGTATGTGATCACATGGTCGATCCCGGCGAGTGCGCGCTCGAACGCGCCACAGCGTTCCACAATCGTATTCGCGCTGTACACATACAGCGGCGTACCGTACTCGTCGGCGAGAGCACGCAGCGATGCCTGTTCACACAGCAGCCCGTCTTGCCGATAGTGGAACGCAGGCATCAGCCCCACGCCGTTTCTGAGTAGGAATGGTGCGGTACAGCGAGAGACCACTCAAACGGTTTCACATACCGCTCGTAAGTAAGGTCAACTCCTTTCGGTCGAAAGGCGCCGCTCTCGGGATCCTGCACGTATTCACCTCGATATTCTCGTTGTGCAATCATCTGGAGCACTTCCAGGAATGTGTCGACGTCGGATTCATTGGTGTAGCAACCGAAGCTGGCGCGCACCATGCCGGGGAAGGTGGCAACGTCTGTCGTCACGACTCCGCATCCGCTATCCCTTGCTTGTTCGGCATCGACGTTCAGCAGCCGCTTCACATACGGCTGCGCGCAGAAATAGCCCGTGCGAACGCCGATCGCTCCTTCCGCGCCGAGAATCGCTCCCACGAGACCCGGATGCATTCCATCCAGGTTGAACGCGATGACGCCAACCTTGTCGTCAAGCTTCTCCGTCGGGCCGTAGAGACGGATACCGGGGATGGTTTTCAGTCTCGCAAGCGTGTACTCAAGGAGTTCTCGTTCGTGTGCGGCGACGGCATCCAACCCGATGCGCTTCATCATGCACAGGGCCTCCGCAAGGGCAATCCCGCCGACAACGTTGGGACTTCCTGCTTCGTCGCGATGCGGTGCGGGATTCCACTCCACATGATCCAGCGACACAATGGCAGCAACACCGCCGCCAACGCTGTCAGGCTCGCCGTTCTGAAAGAATTCCTTCGGGCCGATCAGCACGCCCGTCCCGAACGGCGCATAGATTTTATGCGCTGAAAACGCGAGAAAATCAATGTGCCGCGGATCGTCGTCGGGCAGCATCTGGACCGGGCGATGAGCAACCAGCTGGGCTGCATCCACGAAAATTCTTGCCCCAACTGCATGCGCTTGTTCGGCAATCTCATGAATGGGAGAACAAATACCGGTGATGTTCGATGCCCCGCTTACAGCGACAAGTTTTACCCTTCCAGCGTACTGACGGAGCGTTTCCTTCATCTCATCCATATCGAGATAGCCTCCGTCACGAATGCCGACGTGGAGGACGCGCGCAACTTTTCGCCATGGCAAGTCGTTCGAGTGGTGCTCGACGCCCGTCGTGACCACTACATCATCCTGCTCGAAGTCGAAGCGGCGCGCAAGTTTGTTGATACACTCAGTAGTATTCTTGAGGAAGATGACGATGTTCGTCTCCGGACTTGCTCCTACGAAGCGGCTGCAGACGGCATGCGCGCTATCGTACAACTGTGTGGCGATCTGCGATTTGAACCCCGTACCGCGATGAACACCCGAGTACCAGGGCATAAACTCTTCGATGCGCTTCAACACACGCTTGAAGGTGGGAGTGCTGGCGGCATTATCAAGAAACACGTACGGCCGCTCCGTTCCATCCAACAGCGGGACGAGGGTGTCGATGCCGACGATTTCCTTGCGCAAATCGTCCGGAGGTATTCTCTGCATGTGGCTCATGGTTACCCCTCCTAAGAGTACAGGGTGATGAGTTCGACAAGATTGTCAATGAACGAAGCCCGCCGCCTCAGCCGCCCGCAAACGGCATTCAGCCGCGCGGATGAAACGTCCGGTGTACTTCCTTCAAATACTCACGGTCAACATGGGTGTAGATCTGTGTCGTGCCAATATCCACGTGACCAAGCATCTCTTGCACGGCGCGCAAATCGGCTCCGCCTTCCAACAGGTGCGTCGCGAACGAATGCCTGAGTGTATGCGGATGCACCTCACGCCCGATCCCCGCCTGCCGCGCATACCGTTGCACGAGAGTCCAGACCGCATTGCGGGACAACGGTCCGCCGCGTGCATTCAGAAACAACGTATCGCCCGAAACCGACCCACGAGCAATCCGAAGCCGGCACTCCCTTCTGTAACGCTCGATCCAGCGCAGGGCCGAGCCTCCAATCGGTACAACCCGCTCTTTCGAGCCTTTCCCGAACACACGCACAAGACCCTCCTCCGTCAGAACATTGTGCTGCTTCAGCCCGATGATTTCTGAAACGCGCAAGCCGCATGCGTACATCGTCTCAAGCAGCGCCCGATCCCGCACCCAGAGATTGTTCCTATCGCCCCTGCGCTCGGAGGCCTGATTGAGCACTGCCTCCACCTCATGCTGCGCGAGGACGTCCGGCAAAGTGCGTTGTAGTCGCGGCGTATCGATGACCTCCGTCGGATCAACCTGCGTCACGCCGTCGGTCAGCAGAAATCGGTGAAATCCCTTGATTGCAGAAAGCGCTCGCGCCATGGAGCGAGCGGAGAGCCCGCGCTCACGCAACGATGCAAGGAACTCCACCGCATGCGTCTGTCCAATAGCGCGCACGCTCCGAACGTTCTTTTGTTCAAGAAAAGCAAGGTAACGTCGAATATCAAGCCGGTACGAAGCGATGGTATGACGCGAGGCGTTCTTCTCCAACGCAAGGTAACGGAGGTAGTCCTGACAGTGCGCGTTCATTGATTGTCGATCGCCTTGATGGTCCGCAAAAGGCGCTCGCTCGGCTTCTCGCCCGGCACATCGTCCGCATCGGGAGGCTGCGCTTCCTCGGCCCCCACCGTTAACGCTGGTGCCGCAGGCCTGCTTTCCTTGCGTTCCTCCTCTTTCGCCGTCTCAGGATACTTTACCCGGCTGTGGTATACACCAACAAGCACGTTCAGAAACGCCCTCTTGATGTTGGTCAGATCCTTCAGCGTCAATGGACATTCATCCAACTCCCCTTCTTCGAAGCGCTTCTTGATGAGGTCGTCGATCATCGCTTCGAGTTTTTGGGGAGATGGATCTTCCAGGGATCGTGCAGCCGCTTCGATCGAGTCGGCGAGCATCAGAATGCCGGTCTCTTTGGTTTGCGGTTTCGGACCCGGATAGCGATAGTCCTGCTCGTTGATTTCGTCCATTTTGGTTTCATCGTCCGATCGCTCCGCCATCGCCAACGCTTTGTGGTAAAAGAAGTCGATGAGCGTTGTGCCATGATGCTGCGGAATGAAATCCACAACTTCTTCGGGCAGATTGTACTCACGCGCCAAAGCGATCCCCTTCTTGACATGATTTTGAATGATGAGGGAGCTCATGCGCGGAGCAAGCTTCTCATGCCGGTTGCGCGACCCTTTTTGGTTCTCGACAAAGTAGGTCGGCTTCTCGATCTTGCCGATATCGTGAAAATACGCGCCGACGCGGGCAAGCACTTCGTTCGCGCCAACGGCAGCCGCCGCGGCCTCGGCAAGATTGCCCATCGTCATGCTATGGTGATAGGTGCCGGGAGCCTTCTCGGACAACATCTTCAGCAGCGGATGATGGAACTGACCCAGCTCAATTAGCGTGAGATCGGTGGTCACCTTAAAATAGCGTTCAAAGAAGATGAGAAGGCCGAACGTCAACACAGGAGAAACAAGTGAGTTTGCCAGCGCAAATGTCAATTCTTCCACAAGATTTCCTACCGCTTCAATGCGCTCCAGGCCGAGCGCGATGATCGTGATCGCATAGCCAAGGAAGATGAACCCCAAGGAACGGATGATTTGCGAGCGGTTGCGAATGTCTCGGACGGTATAGACAGCGAGCGCACCCGCAACAAGCGCTGCCAGCGCAACAGCATAATCGTTGCCACGGACACCACCCACGAGAAACGCGGTGACCATCGTTCCATACAGCCCTACCCGCGAGTCGAAGATGATCGTCAACAGCATGGAGGCGGCCGGAACCACGATCAGGTACTCCAGTGGGGCAGTAACATTCAGCACGCGCGTAAGGTAGGCGAAGAAACACTCCATCAGGATCAACAGGGCAATCAAGGCAAGGCGCAGGTTACTCCCGAAGATGCGCTTGCGGAACAGCCAGAGGTAGATGACGAACGGCGTCAGCACAATCGCCACATGAAGGAATGTGCCGACGACTTGCAGCGGTCCCACGGCAACGGAGCCGCGCTCGTGTTTTGCTTTGCGCAGCGAGTCGATCTTTTGCTTGATCTCCGGTGTGATCCGCTCGTTCTTGCCGATAATGCGATCCCCCTCCTGCACGAAGCCCGCCGTCCGCGGCACCGATTCTATGGCAGCCTGCAGAGCACGCTCGGTGGCCAAACTGTTGTACTTCACGTTCGGCACTACATGTACAAGCGCAAGCTTGCGCGCGATCTCCAGGGTATCGCTCAAGATCGAGTAGTGTGTCAACAGGTCGCGTTCCAATCGCGCCGCCGCCTCCTCTTCATCGAGAAACCTGTCGAGCGGAAGGATCTCCTCCAGGGTTCCTTTGCGCAATGCCAGCTCGCGGCGCGGTAGCGTTTTCTTCCCTACATCAAGAATACCCTGGTCGAGACAATTCCGCGTCGAGGCTTCGATCACAACTTGCATCGCCGTCAACGCCTCGGTTGAGAGTTTTGCGAGCATCTCCCATTCGTACTCATGGAATCTCATGTCCAACTGCTCAACAAGGAGTGCCGCGCGCACGGAATCCGCCGGACTCTTCGTTGTACGGTACTGTTCCCGAGCACGCAGTGCTTCATGCAGGCGTGCGAAGAAGTTTTTCACCTGCGCGGTCTGTTGCCCGGTAACACGTTCATCCCGCTCGAAGACAGGATATGCCCGCGCCCTGGCTTCCTGCACATCCCGCTGGTAGTCGGCCGGATCCCGAAGGATGGGAAAAGAAAACGGAGCGTAGAGATCGTTCTGCGGCCAGAGTCCTCCTACCCGGTATTCCGTTTCGATTGCCTCGCCACGCGGGAAGAGCAAACCCACAAGAACAACCAGGCTCAGCGCAAGCGCGGCTTTCGTGCCAAGCTCACGCGAGATACTGACGTTACGTACGTACGCCCAAAGCCTATGGTGTCTTTCCTCCGGCATCGAGAAGTGTGGGAGATTTCTGGGAGAAATATCGGGAGATTGATGTAGAGAAGCAACGCAACAAAGCAAAACGCCCCATCCGCATGACGAACGAGGCGTTGTGCAACAACAAGAACACTTTAGTTATTCTTTGCCCCCTGATCGATCCATGTCGCAATCGTCTTGATCTCATCGACGGTAAGCCAAACGGCTTTGCCGTCTTGAATCTTCTTCTTCGAGTTCAGTGGCATCCGATCGCCAAAGGGAGGCTTCTCACTGAGCTTCTGAATCATGAGGCTCTCGCCGGATTTGCCCGGCTTGAACGGTACGCCATGCTTGCCTCCTTGCGCAATCAGCTCATACGAGTCCATGCTCAGCTCACTCGGATTGAAATTGTCTTCGGCATGGCACGGCAAACATTTCGCTTTGATGATGGGAAAGACATCGTTCTTGAACGACACGGTCGCCTTCTTTTCCCCCTGCGCAAAAGCAATGACTGCCAGAGTACCGAAGAGAACGATGCTGAAACCACCGAGATGTTTCATGGAGTGCTCCTCTGTTAGTTCACCTTGTACTGACGAAGAATATAACCTTCTTTCCGAGCAAATGGTTGCAGACGCGCTAATTGTCCTGCGCACCTTGCGTTATCCAATCACGAATGAGCTGAATGGATGCAGGATCGAGTTGTGAGCCGCCAAGCGGCATGCGGTTTCCGCACGTCGAGCCTTCGAGACGTTTCACAAGCACACTGTTGTTCGGATCGCTGGGTTGCACGCGCTTCTGGCCCTGGCAGGGACCAACCGTGGCGTTTTGATTCACCAACTGCCCATGGCTCACACCACTGGCAAGCGAAAACGGTGCCGTACCTCCCGAAACATGACAGCCCGAAAGCGCACAGTTGTTCGTGAAGATGGGTTGAACCTCATTGGCAAATGAAACCTGTGCAGGCGCCACACGAATCTCAATCTCGATCTCATTTTCTTCATGAAGGGGCGAATCGAGCGAAGATCCGTGCGTGTCGGTATCTTTCACCTTCACACTTGTTGTACCCGAAACAGCACCACTTGCTGCGCGAATCAGTAAGCTGCCTGTGCCATCAGAGTTGTTCGTCAGCGTCGCTGTTGCAACTGCAGAATCGGGCTGCCGACTGATGCTGTACGGCGGGTTCCCGCCACTGATCGTCACCACACTTTGGCCACCCGGCGCGAGCGTAACGGACAATGCAGAGGCCCTCAGGCCAGGTCTGGTCAGCGTATCGCCCAAATCCTTGCAGCTCTGCACCAGGCCTGCAAGAGAGGTCAGGAAGACAATCACGACAAGAATTCTCTTTGCTGTCATTTCTGTCTCCCTTACAGATAGAAATGAACGAGAAGATTGAACTCATTATTCGAGATGTTCGTCGGATCTTCACGATTGATCCGGTAGAGCGGGCGAACCTCCACACCGCTGATGGGGAAGAATTCCAAGCCAAAGCCGTAGCGCGAGATCGATCCTGTCTTAAGATTGACATCGGGATCGGCAAACTCGTACATGAATTTCAGATCAACGCCCGGTGTCACCACGAAGTCCGCTTCCACCAACGAGACGAGGCCCGTTCTTGTTGCTCCTCCCACTTTGTTCTTAATC
>CAZIKE010000154.1:0-7773 GCA_964539775.1 uncultured Chitinophagales bacterium | reverse complement strand
GACGAGTTCCTGAATGTCCTTGTCATCCTCGACAATAAGAACCTTGCGTTGCATGGCAGAGATTCCTTTGGTGTTCCGCGGTGTCAACTGGGTAGCGGCTAACATAGCAATTCTCCTTCAGAAAAACCTGATGCAATACATGATAGAAGAGATGTATCACCAATGTGTCACAACTAACTCAGGTGCAGCCAACAGCACCTGCTCTTGCCGTGTGTTGATTTTCATCTATGGCTTGGGTACTTTGCTGGCGGGGATCAGCTCATAATTCCCATGCGATGGACGTTCCTTTCCCTACGAGCACCACGGCATAAATTCGGGCCCGATTCAAGAGGTTCAACGATGAAAGCTCAGAGGATTGCCCTAGGCATTACAGACATTCTCGACCGCATCACTGACGGCCTCGTTGCATTCGATCGGAACCTGACTTACGTCTATGCTAACCGACGAGCGGGCGAGCTGCTTGGCCGCACACCAGAAGAGCTCATCGGCAAAAACTACTGGCAAGAATACCCTGAAGCCAGAGGCACGCCGTTCGCGAACGCGTACCTCAAAGCACTTGAAACACACCAGCCGATTATCCTCGAGGACTACTACCAACCGTGGGACCGCTGGTTCGAGAACCGCATCTATCCTTCGAAGGACGGCCTGACGGTGTTCTTCACCGAGGTTACGGAGCGGAAGAAAACCGAGAAGACACTCGAGCCCAACGAACGACTCCTGGAACGTATTCTCGAAACTGTTCCCAATGGCATCGCTGTGGTAGATTGCAGCGGACAGATTGTTCGCGCAAACGCTGAGGCGGAACGGATTCTTGGGCTTGCAAGAAGCTCGATAGCGGGAAGAACGTATGACGACGTTCAGTGGAAGATCACTGCGGTTGACGGCAGTCCATTCCCCCTCGATCAGCTTCCCGTTGCACAAGTCCTGCGAACGGGAGCGGCAGTCGCCACTCTCGAACATGCCCTCGAACATCCTGATGGGCGTCGAGTGATTCTTTCAGTGAATGCGGCACCACTGAAGGACGAAACGGGCAGCATCATTTCTGTCGTTACTTCATTCACCGACATCACCGAGCGTACGCGGAACGATTTGCTCCTTCTGCTGGAATCCCGGGTTCTCAAAATGGTTGCCTTGCAAGAGCCGCTCACAGCCATCCTCGAGCAGATTGTGCTGAATATCGAGGCGCTCTCGCCCGAAACAATTGCCTCCATCCTTCTCCTCGATCCCGATGGAATCCACCTTCGGTTCGGTGCCGCACCGCACTTGCCCGATGAATACAATCGTGCGATCGAGGGCGAGTCAATCGGTCCTGCTGCCGGTTCGTGTGGCACGGCAGCCTATCGCAAGGAGCGAGTCATCGTCACAGATATTGAGACGGATCCTTTGTGGAAAGACTACCGCGCGCTTGCGCGTGCCTATGGCCTTCGCGCCTGCTGGTCAACTCCTATCATCAACGCCGAGGGAAGGGTGCTGGGGACATTTGCGCTGTACTACAGAGAACCGCGCAGGCCAACAGAAGATGATCTGCAGCTGATCGAATATGCAACCCATCTCACCCTCATTGCCATCGAGCGCGCACTGAAGGAAGAAGCTCTACGCGAGAGTAGAGAGAAGTTCTCCGTGATGTTCGAAAAAGCTCCGTTTGCCGCTGCGCTTTCCAGACTCCCCGACGGCGCATTCGAGGAAGTGAATGAAGAATTTGAAACCTTGTTCGGTTACTCCCGCACCGAAGCGATCGGCAGAACGTCTCTCGATCTGGGAATGTATCCCGATCCTGATGTACGAATGAAACTGGCCGCGAAGTTTCACGAGGCCGGTTCCGTGCGCAATGCCGAAGTGAAACTAAGGATGAAATCAGGCGATGTGCGTGACTTCCTGGTGAACACGGATCTGGTCGAGATTGGAACGAAGAAACATCTTCTCACGATCGCCAAAGACATTACCGCGCGCAAACGGGCAGAGGAGGCGCTGCGGGAATCTGAACGACGACTCAGGGAGATGTTGGAGAACCTCGAATTGATTGCCGTCTTCCTTGACCCGGAAGGCCGAGTGACGTTTTGCAACGAGTTCCTCTGCAGGCTGACAGGATGGAAACGAGAAGAGATTCTCGGAGCCGACTGGTTCTCTCGATTCATCCCCGACGATCGCCCAGATGTTCGGCAGTCATTCGTGCAATCGCTTGCGCGCGGTGAAATGGCCGCACATGATGAAACCCCCATCGTTACGCGAGACGGTAGAAGTTGCGAGATCACATGGAACAACACCATCCTCCGCGATGCAGACGGCAACATCACGGGCTCAGCCAGTATTGGTGTGGACGTCACCGCGCGGAAACAAGCCGAGAAGGACCTCCGCAAGTCCCGCGAACAGTTGAAGTCCCTTGCCAGCCACTTGCAGACAGCCATCGAACAAGAGCGGAGGCGCATTGCTCTCGCAATCCACGACGAGTTGGGACAGTCGCTGACAGGATTGAAAATGGATTTGGCCTGGCTGGTGCGCAGGCTCTCACCCGACGACACACAGCTGCAACAGAAATTAGAGTCTATGCTGTCACTTACCAACAGCACTATCCAGACGGTACGGCGCATTGCGACCGAGCTTCGTCCGGGCGTGTTGGATGACTTGGGCCTCGTTGCTGCCATCGAGTGGCAGGCGCGAGATTTCGAAAGCCGCTATGGCATTCGCTGCACGTTCAGCGCTGAGCCGGAAGTGTCGACATTGGAGGATGACAAAAGCACGGCGCTGTTCCGCATTACGCAAGAGTCTCTCACGAACGTTGCGCGCCACGCTCACGCAACCGAGGTTCATGTACGACTGCGCAAAGACGCCGGGGTGCTCACACTGGAGATCGAAGATAATGGCACGGGCATACGCGACACCAATGAGGATGAGCGAAAAACTCTTGGTCTAATAGGAATGCGCGAGCGTGCAGCGACGGTTGGGGGGACATTCTCCATCACCAGCAACGCAGATAAAGGAACGCTCGTGCAAGTGACAATCCCGATGCAACCGTAGTGTGATTCGCGTCCGGAAACAGAAAGCAGCCGCAAACAACCTCGCCATGATCAACATTCTCATCGCTGATGACCACGCCATCGTGCGGCAGGGCCTGCGGCAGATCATCGCCGAGCAGAAGGATTTGCAGGTGAGTGCAGAAGCAAAGACGGGGGCGGAAGTTCTCGATCTGCTGCGGACAACCCGCTGCGACATTATCGTGATGGATATTTCGATGCCGGGCAGAGGTGGGCTGGATGTATTGAAGGAGATCAGGGCGCGGTATCCGAAGCTCCCTGTGCTGGTGCTGAGCATGCATCCGGAGGATCAATACGCACTCCGGGCGTTGCGTGCAGGCGCCGCCGGCTACATCACGAAAGATTCGGCGCCGGAAGAACTTATCTCCGCCATCCGCAAAGTCCTGACGGGGAAAAAATATGTGTCGCCTTCGCTTGCCGAACGCCTTGCTGATGAGGTAGGCGCCGCTGTACCGGGGAGGCTGTTGCATGAGTCCCTCTCCGACCGAGAACTGCAGGTCCTGTGCCTTATCGCGAGCGGGAAAAGTGTCTCGGACATTGCGCAGGAGCTGTCGCTGAGCGTGAAGACCATCAGCACGTACCGCGCGCGCATTCTCGAAAAGATGAATATGAAGAACAACGCCGAGCTGACGCATTACGCCATTGCGCACAAGCTGGTGACGTAAGGTTCTGCCTGTTAGCCGCACACGTCGGAAGTTGGTTGGGATACCTCATCACATCTTCCCCGCTTATACTCCATAAATAAGACTCCGATTCAGTGTCAAACACTCGCGGGATGAGAACCCTTTCAGGGCTGAGGAACATTAACCCTGCGCCATGACGGGTGGGAGGTAAAGCAACCTCCCGTGTAAGACAAATACCTACACGGCGCAAAGCTATCTTCTTATCACAAGAAGGCAAACGAACCGATGTTTGTGCGGACTGAATGATGCTATCTTGGAGGGTAGCATGATACGCAACTCTATGACGCAATCTACTCCACTACGCGTGCTTCTTGTGGATGATTCGGAAATCGTCCGCAAGCGAGTGGCCGGAGTCCTCTCGGTCCTTGATGATGTCGAGGTTGTCGGTCAGGCGGAAGCCGTTGAAGACGCTCGTCGCCTTCTCGCTCATCTGCGGCCTGATGTCCTCATTCTCGATCATCGCCTTCCTGACGGGACCGGCCTGGATGTGCTTCGTAACGTGAGAGAAAGCTTTCCTCATATGTGCGTCATCGTGTTGACGAACCACGCCAGCGAACAGTATCGGCAGTCGTACCTCCACGCAGGCGCCGACCACTATCTCGACAAGTCAAACGAATTTCAGAACATAGCGGATCTCTTGGAACAACTCCGACGGGGAGATGGTGAAGGGCCGCAGAAGGAGATCCAATGAAACAACCATCCATGCGGGTTCTGGTTGTAGAGCACAACGTGAACGATGCAAGGCACATCGAGGAGATGTTGAAACAGGTGCAAGAGAAAACCATCGTGGTGCTTCATGTCGGCTCGCTTGCCGATGCGCGCCGCGTACTCAGCACCTCGCCCGTGGACGTGATTCTTGCATCCATAGCCTTGCCGGACGAACAGGGAGCGCACATCGTCGTTGCGCTGAATGCGATTGCACCCTCCACTCCAATTATTGTCTTGACCCGGCTGAGTGACAACGGCATTGCCTTGCAGGCAATGCAGTCGGGTGCAGAGGACTACCTTGTGAAGGAGGAAATCACCACCACCCTGCTCAGCCGTGCCATGCGCTATGCGGTCGAGCGCAAGAATGCGCGAGAGGAGATGCGACAAAGCGAAGAACACTTCCGCTCCCTCATCGAGCTTTCGCTTGATGTGATTACGCTCATCAGCGTCGAAGGAACCATCCGCTACGTGACGCCGTCAATCAAACACGTGCTCGGGTTCGAGGCGCAAGAACTTATCGGGAAAACCCTCTTCGATCTCGTCCATCCTGAAGATGAGTTTCAATTTCGGAAGCCGTTGGAGCGCCTGGTAGCGCTGCCTCACTACATTTCGTACAGTGAAGCCCGCTTTCGTCGTCACGGTGGGACGTGGCGAATTCTGGAAGGTAACGCACGCTATCTTGCCGCTGGAAAGGAACGCGGGAATATTGTTGTGAACTTGCGCGACATAACAAAACGTCGTCGCGCCGAGGAAGCGTTGCGCGCGAGCGAGGAGCAATATCGTCGCATTGTCGAGACCGCACATGAAGGCATCTGGATGATCGATGCAGAAGACCGAACGTCCTTTGTCAATAAGAAAATGGCGGAAATGTTGGGATATGCAGTCGAAGAAATGATGGGCTCGCATCTCTTCACGTTCATGGAAAAAGAAGCACAGGGCCAGGCCCTTGCGCACCTCGAACGGCGCCGACAGGGCATTGCCGAGCAGCATGAATTCATCTTCCGCCGCAAGGACGGAATGCCCCTGTGGGCCCACGTTTCGACCAACCCGGTCATAGAAGATGGGAGGTACGTCGGTGCCTTAGCAATGGTGACGGATATCTCCGGACGAAAGGAACGGGAAGAGAAACTCCGCATCCTTACCCGCGCGGTCGAACAAAGTCCGGCCTCCATTGTCATCACCAATGCCACCGGCACGATCGAGTACGTGAACCCGAAGTTCACCGAGATGACCGGCTACACCGCTGAAGAGATCGTCGGCCAGAATCCTCGTATCCTCAAGTCGGGTCACATGACTGCCGAGGCTTATACCCACCTCTGGAAGACTATAACGTCCGGCGGCGTATGGCAGGGTGAGTTCTTGAACAAGAGGAAGGATGGAACATTGTTCTGGGAATCCGCTTCCATCTCTCCCGTGCGTTCCGAAGACGGAACGGTCACGCACTTTGTCGCCGTGAAAGAGGATATCACCCAACGCAAGGACGCAGAAGCAGCGCTGCGTCGCAGCGAAGAAAAATATCGCACGCTGTTCGCAAGCAATCCTCATCCGATGTGGGTGTACGATCTGGAAACCCTCGCGTTCCTCGACGTTAACGACGCGGCCGTGACCAAGTACGGATACACCCGCGACGAATTTCTCGGGATGACGATCCGGGACATCCGCCCCGAAGAAGACGTCCCGCGCCTCCTGAAGAATCTTCAAGACGCCAAGGAAGGCTTGGAAGAAGCGGGCCTTTGGCGTCATCGAAAAAAGAACGGGGAGATCGTGGACGTCGAAATCACCTCGCACACGTTGCTGTATGAAGGAACACGCGCCAAGCTTGTGTTGGCGCATGACGTCACCAACCGCAAGCGTGCGGAGATGAGACTTCAGGAAAGTGAGGAACGCTACCGTCGCCTCTTCGAAGAGAACCTCACCGCCAATTTCATCTCCACGCCCGAGGGCCGTCTGGTCGCCTGCAACCTCGCGTTCGTTCAACTCTTTGGCTTTGCGTCGCACCAGGAAGCACTGCAGACCGAGACGGCATCTCTCTTCGCTTCCCCTTCCGACCGGGAAGAGCTGCTGGCAAGGCTGAAGCGAGAAAAGAAGCTCGAGGCAGTCGAGCAGATGATGCGCCGACGCGACGGGTCGCCCATCCACGTGATCGAGAATGTCATCGGACGGTTTGATGCAGAGGGAAATCTTATCGAAATGACCGGCTATCTCATTGACGACACAAAGCGGAAACTCCTCGAAGAACACATGATGCAGTTGCAGAAGATGGAGAGTCTCGGAACGCTTGCCGGAGGCATCGCACACGACTTCAACAACATCCTCGGCATCATCCTCGGCCACTCCTTGATGTTAGAGTCGCAAATACACGATCCCCAGAAACTGGCACAGACGATAGATACCATCAATAAGTCGGTCATGCGCGGAACGGATCTCGTCCGTCAGATCCTGACCTTTGCCAGAAAAAGCGAAGCCCTGCTTGTGCCTCTCCAGATCAACGAGCTTATCGCTGAACTCGTAAGGATGCTGAGAGGGACGTTTGCCAAGACCATTAACTTTTCGCTCCATCTTGCCGACGACATTCCTTCGATTGCCGCAGACAGGACGCAGATTCACCAAACACTCCTCAACTTGTGTGTGAATGCACGCGACGCCATGCCGGGAGGAGGTACGCTCACCATCCGCACCGGAACGATTGATGGTATTTCCTTGCGCTCGAAGCTGCACAATGCCGTTGCTGAGAACTATGTTCACATCGCCATCCGTGATACAGGAACAGGCATAGACAACACGACTCGGCAACACATCTTTGAGCCATTCTATACAACAAAAGAAAAAGGAAAGGGAACGGGTCTGGGTCTGTCGGTTGTCTATGGAATCATCAAGAACCACAACGGAATCATTGATGTCGAGACGGAGTTGGACAAGGGGACAACGTTCCATCTCTACCTGCCCGTGCCTGCTCATGCCTCTGTCAACTCGATATCCCGAGCCGAGGAGGCAGGAAATATCCCCGGTGGTTCCGAAACAATCCTCGTTGTGGAAGACGAGCAGGTGCTGCAAGAGCTTGTGCGCAACCTCCTGCAAACCGCAGGATACCGCGTGCTGACGGCATCGGACGGCATTGAGGCCATTACGATATATGAACAGCACAAAGAGGAAATTGCGCTGGTGGTTACCGACCTTGGCTTGCCGAAAATGACAGGACTTGAAATGGTGAAGAAGCTCAAAGCCATCACCCCAGGTCTCAAGGTCATCTTCGCCAGCGGGTATCTCGACCCGAGCGACAAGTCAGAAATTACCACGATCGGCGCGCAGGAGTTCATCGAGAAGCCGTACGTGCCCCGCGAGCTTTTGCG
>CAZIKE010000153.1:0-7867 GCA_964539775.1 uncultured Chitinophagales bacterium | reverse complement strand
CGGAGAGTCTTCACCGGCAAGACGCACATGCCCACACCCACGAAGGTCCAATGGACCGCCAACGTGAATCTGCTGAACAACGCTAAGTGGGCATACAACATGGCGCGCAATGTTGATCCGAAGACCGAGATGATTGTGATCAACGAAATGGAGTGGACCGGCAGTTGTGAATTTGCCGACATTGTGCTGCCAGTAGAATGTTGGGCCGAACTGACACTGCCGGAGATGACCGCCTCGTGCTCGAATCCGTTCCTGCAGGCCTGGAAAGGCGGCGTCAAGCCGATCTTCGACAACAGAAATGACGCTGTGATTATGGCCGGCGTGGCCGAGAAGCTTTCGGAACTGACCGGCGACCGGAGGTACCGCGACTTCTTCAAGTTCATTCTCGAAGGCAAGCCGGAGGTCTACCTCCAGCGCATCCTCGATGGCGGAACCACGACCAACGGATACAAGATCGAGGACTTGCTGAAGCGGGATGCGGCGGCGCTGATGATGTTCCGTACATACCCGCGCATTCCGGGATGGGAGCAGATCAACGAGTCGAAGCCGTTCTACAACAAGACGGGACGCATCGAGTTCTATCGCGAAGAAGATGAGTTCATCGAATACGGTGAAAATCTCATCGTGCATCGGGAGCCTGTGGAGGCAACACCATATCTTCCCAACGTTATCGTTGCCAAGCATTCTGCTATCCGACCGAAGGACTACGGTATCCCGCTCGATCATCTCGGTGCGGACGAACGACAGGTCCGCAATGTGAAGATGCCGTGGAAGAAAGTCCAACTGACACGGAACCCCCTGTGGGAACAGGGATTCCGCTTCTGGTGCCTGACGCCGAAGTCGCGCCACACGAATCACTCTTCGTGGGCAGTGACCGATTGGAATTTTATCTGGAACAATAATTTCGGCGATCCCTACCGCATGGACAAACGGATGCCGGGCGTTGGTGAGCATCAGATTCACATGAATCCGGATGATGCTAAGGAGCTGGGTATCAACGACGGCGACTACGTGTACGTGGATGCCAACCCTGCCGACCGGCCATATAAGGGCTGGACGCCGGACGATCCCTTTTACAAAGTCGCGCGCCTGATGCTGCGCGTCAAATACAATCCCGCTTACCCCCGCGGCGTAACGATGATGAAGCATTCCGCGTTCATGGCAACGCCGAAGTCCGTGAAAGCGCACGAGACGCGTCCCGACGGGCGAGCAGTTTCGGAAGACACCGGCTATCAATCCAGTTTCCGCTACGGCTCGCAGCAGAGCATTACCCGCGGCTGGCTCCAGCCAACGATGATGACCGACTCTCTGGTGCGCAAAGATGTCGTCGGGCAGCATATCGGTCAGGGCTACGAAGAGGACACACATTCGCCGAACACGTGCCCGAAGGAGACGCTCGTGCGCATCACGAAAGCGGAAGACGGCGGCATGGGCGGCAAAGGTGTCTGGGAGCCGGTGAAGACGGAGCTGACGCCGGCGAATGAGAATGAGACGATGAAGAAGTATCTCGCTGGCGAGTTCTTGCAGAAAGGATAACAGCGATGAAAACGATTGATGGAGCAAACGATCCGAGAGATTTTGAGCTGACGCATCATATCGTTCCGGGTGAACCGGGGCGCGATCACCTCGCAGAGATGGCGGAAGCGTTCATCATCGAATTCAAACGCATGCGATGGACAGATGAGATGATTCTCGATGTGTTTCGGAATCCGTTTTACGCGGGGCCGCATCATGCGTACAGAGAAAAAGGGGAAGACTATATCATCGAGCTTCTTAACCGAGTACGAACCTGAGTAATCGTCAAGGAGATTACCATGCCCAAAGTCTTCAACTGGCAATTAGGCCGAGAGATGGAGTATCCTTACGACGGCAAACGTCCCAAGCGTCAATTCGCCGCCGTGTTCAACATCAACCGCTGCATTGCGTGCCAGACCTGTACGATGGCCTGCAAGAGCACGTGGACGTATTCGAAGGGACAGGAGGCGATGTGGTGGAACAACGTCGAGACCAAACCCTACGGCGGCTATCCACAGCATTGGGATGTGAAGACGCTCGAACTGCTGGGTGAGCAGCCGGGATGGGATACGAGCAAGGCGAGCGAGGAGAAACCGTACGGGGAATACCAGGGCGAAACGCTGTTCGAGGCGGCGAAGACACGTGCAACGCAGAGCGGTCAGCAAGCGCTCGGCTATCTCCCGACCGAAAAGGAATGGCGAGCGCCGAATTTTTATGAAGACACTGCCTACTCGACCATCGGCTCGAAGGAGGGGCGAATGGCCGATGGCACCAAACTTCCCGAACACCGCGCCTGGTTCTTCTACCTGCAGCGTATCTGCAACCACTGCACCTATCCGGCGTGTCTGGCTGCGTGTCCCCGCGGCGCTATCTACAAGCGGCCCGAGGATGGGATCGTCTTGATCGACCAGAGTCAATGCCGCGGCTATCGAAAATGCGTGGAGCAATGTCCGTATAAGAAGCCGATGTTCAATCCCGAGACGCGCCTTTCAGAGAAGTGCATTGCCTGCTATCCGCGTGTGGAAGGCAGCGACCCGTTGACCGAAGGAGAGCCCATGGTGACTCGCTGCATCTCGGCATGTGTCGGCAAGATTCGCCTTCAGGGCTGGATTGATGACCCTGAAAGCCCAATCTACTACCTGGTGCGCAAAGCCAAAGTCGCACTACCCCTCTATCCGCAATTCGGCACCGAGCCGAACATTTACTACATCCCGCCGCGCTGGGCTCCGCGCGGCTACCTGCAACAAATGTTTGGCCCCGGCGTCGATCATGCGATCCATCGATACGCGAACCCTGACCACGAGTTACTCGGAGTCCTTCAGCTGTTCGGAGCAACACAACGGTTGGTCTACAGCTATCGCGTGGAGAAGGACGAGGTGATTGGCTACGGACGCCGGAAGCAAGAAGTCGTTCGCGTGCCAATTGAAGATCCGGTGATCGTGCGTCCGGAAAAGCATCTGAACGTCACCTAACATGTCGGAGGAGCAGATGGCCCAAGATACGCGCTTTACACGTGATGAGTATTGGGATGCCGTGCGATCAAGAGTTTGCGTCAAGTGCATTGACGGCGACGGGTACGGCAACTGCAGGCTGACGGGCGAATATGCGTGCGGTCTCAGTGCGCATTTCCCGCGCATCGTCGAGACGGTGCTTGGGGTCAAGAGCGACACGATGGATCCATACATCGATGCCCTGCGGAAGAATGTTTGCGCACACTGCGTCCATCAATCGCCCGACGGCAGGTGTATGTTTCGCACGAATGTGGATTGCGGACTCGATCGGTATTTCCCCTTGATTGTCCAGGCAATCGAAGCACTTCAACAGCAATCTCCTCTTGAGCACAAAGGAGTACGACTATGACGCGCAGGAACATCTGTCTGGTTGCTTTCGTCATCCCCGTGCTGGGGTTTGGGGTATTTTCACCGCTTGCGTTTCCTGACCAAGGCTCGGCTTCAAGGGGCAAGCAGTTGTACAATCGTTACTGCAGCACGTGTCACGGCGTGGATGGAAAGGGCGAAGGCACCGCTGCAGTGTACCTCAGCCCGAAGCCGCGAGATTTCACGCGCGGCATATTCAAATTTCAATCCACACCCGTTGGCTCGCTGCCGACGGATGAGGACCTGCATCGCACACTGAAGAACGGCATGCCCGGATCAGCAATGCCCGCGTGGGATCGCCTGAGTGACCAACAACGCAGCGATCTTGTCGCGTACATCAAAACCTTCTCCGAACGATTTGCAACGGAGAAGCCGACCGATATTCTCACGATCACTTCCGAGCCTTCTGCGACACCGGAGATGATCAGGAACGGTAAGGCCGTCTACGCTCTTGCGGGGTGCTGGATGTGTCACGGCACAACGGGCACGGGTGACGGTCCTTCCGCACCGAATCTTGTTGACGACCAGGGACGGTCTATCCGTCCGTACAACTTCACGCGGGCGGCAACGTTCAAGGGCGGCGGAACGCCGGGGGACATCTACCGAACATTCAGTACGGGAATCGGCGGTACGCCGATGCCGGGATACGGAGAAGATGCGTTGACCATCGGGCGTGAGAGTGTCGCCGATCTCACCAATCTCGAAGGGCAATACACCGCGGAGGAAATCGCAGAGGTGCGACGCTACGCGCAGCACTGGCCGAGCGAACAGGAGCTTGCGCAGATGACGCCCGAGCAACGCAAAGCCCTGAGCGATGAACGCCGCTGGTCGCTCGTGTATTATGTTCTTTCCCTTTCATCATCGGGTAAGACTCGAATTTCATACACCACCACAGATCATCCTGTTGTAGCAGCATTGGTCGAGAACGTATCACTCTTTGCTGATCCGCTTGCTTCGCAGTGGCAGCAGGTGAAGGAAACCGAGCTTGCACTGATCTCTCTCTGGCAACGTGATACCCCCACCGACCGCGTCGCGGTGAAAGCCGTTGCAGACGAGAAGTCCATCTCGTTCCGCCTCGAGTGGGAAGACGCTACGAAGGACGATGGCGCGTTGTACAACGCGCAGTTCGGCGATGCGGCTGCTATCCAGTTTCCGCTCGATCCGGCAAGCGATCCGTTCTTCGGTATGGGCGATACGAGCTTTGCGGTGAACATCTGGCAGTGGAAGAGTTGGTGGGAGAAGGACATTGTGGAATATGCCGGAGTCAACGACGCGTTCCCGTTCAACGCAGCCGACTTCTATCCGTTCGACATGTCGGGGAGGTCCACTCTGGAGTACTTTGCCTCAAGAGATTCGGCAAGAGCTCTCTCTGCAACATGGAACGCAGGTGCCGCATCTGGCAATCTCCTCAGCATGCAGCGGAGAACATCTCCCGTCGAAGACCTCAACGGCCGCGGGTTCGGCACGCTGACGTCGCAGCCCGCCGCAGAGCAGAACGTGAGCGGCAAGGGAGTCTGGAGGGACGGGAGATGGAGTGTCGTGATCACTCGTTCACTCATCTCTCAACACAAGAACGATGTCGTGCTCACCAAGGGAACGACGCTCCCCATGGCGTGTGCGGTGTGGGACGGCGCACTCGGCGACCGCAACGGACAGAAAATGGTCACAAACTGGTATCAGCTTATCATTCCAAAGAAATGAGTATGAGAAACACCATCGCAGCAGTTGTGTTGCTCGCGACGTCGTCCGGCTGCAACAAGCAGGAAAGCGTCATAGCTCCGACGCCCATTGATTACGGCAACATCACTACCATCATCTACTCCCAGCACGTTCAGCCGTTGCTGCACCAGACGTGTGCAACGACCGGCTGCCACAACACTGCAACGAAGGCTGCCGGTCTCGCACTTACTTCTTGGGCCGATGTCCTCAAAGGCTCACGCTACGGCGAAGTGCTGATCCCCTTCGCCCCCGACCGAAGCCTGTTGACGCTGCTTTTCGACGGCACCACGGTGCGACGGACGCACCCTGCACTCACCGCTCGGACGCTGACGACAACCGAGCTTGCCTTCCTCCAACGCTGGATTGCCGAAGGTGCACAGAACGACAACGGGGAGATGCCGTTCATGCACACAACGCGCAAACTCTACTGTCCCAATCAAGCCGACGACAACGTTGCGGTGATTGATCTCGACAACGGGGTCGTCATGAAATACATCCCGGTCGGGATTTCTCCCGCTAACGATGCGCCCCATTTCGTCGTTACGGGTCGGCATTTCTGGTACGTCTCGCTCATCGGCACCGGACAGGTGTGGAAGTTCGACATTCATGCAGACACGCTGGTAGGACAGGGCAGGGTACAGGGGTCGCCAGCCCTGCTCTCGCTGACACCGGATGGCAGTAAGCTCTACGTCTCGCAGTTCATGACGTCCAGTACGAACCGCATCAGTGTTCTGAACACAACAACGATGTCCGTGATCAAGACGATCAATGTGTGGACGATGCCGCACGGCATGCGCATGAACCACGCAGGCACACGACTGTACGTTGCCAACATGATGTCGGACAATATCTCGGTGATAGATGTGTCGAGCGATAGTGTGATCGCAACGGTGCCCGTTGCCTATGACGCCATCCCGTTCGGTCCCACGAAGTACATGCCGATGGAGGTTGCGGTTTCGCCAAACGATAGTCTCTTCATGGTCACCTGCTCGGAGTGGGGCGAGGTACGGATGTTCAACGCTGCAACGAACGCATTGGTGGATTCCTTCCGCGTCGGCACGCAGCCGTGGCATCTGCAGTTCACCCCGGACGGGGAATTTTGCTACGTCACCAACAGGCTGGGGAATTCCGTTTCGGCAATTCATATTCCGATGCGTCATGTCATGTCCACGATTACTTCGCCCGCAACGTTTGCCTATCCCCACGGCGTCGACATCTCCACCGACGGTCGCTATGTCTTTGTGTCGAACGAAAATATCAGCCACCTATACGTGCCGCGATACAACATGGAATACGTCGGTAATGTGTGCATCATTGATCATTCCACCGGGCAGATCGTAAAGGTGATGGAGGTCGGGAAGATGCCAACAGGACTTGCCGTTACTCATTGAACAAAATCGCATATCGCCATGCAGTTGCCACAGTATCATCTCGTACTTGCTACCGTCATCATGATAGGGCTTGTGGGATGCAAGGACCAAGGCGCCGAACCGCCGGCGAAGGCGCAACGCTTCGAGCTGTCCGCCTTTGCCTCAGCGCAGATCTGCTCCACGTGCCATCCTCAGTACTACGAAGAGTGGGCAGGCTCAATGCATCGCTACGCGACGAACGATCCGATCTGGATGCTCGCGATCAACACTCTGCAGCAAAGCACCGGCGGGCGTCTGGGCGACTGGTGTTGGCAATGTCACTCGCCCATCGCGTTCCTCACGGGCAATGCACGATCGACGTTTCGCATTGAAGACCTGCCGGCAATTGTGCGCGAAGGCGTGAATTGCGACGTGTGCCATACACTGCGCCCTCCACACACCACCACGAATCAACGTATCCAGTACAACATTACGCCCGGCAACACCAAGTACGGTTCGATTGCCGATCCCGCTCCGGCCGGCTACCACGCAAGCGCATACGATCCGTCGTTCAGCCGTTCGGAAAAGTGCCGCGAGTGTCATGACCTGATTGTGAACAACCTTCCTGTTGAAATCACCTTCACGGAGTGGCAGAACAGTGCGTGGGGTGCCATGTCGGTGGAGTGCCAGAACTGTCACATGAGAACCTATACAGGCCGCGCTGCCGTCGGCGGTCCCATCAGAACTAATCTTCATCGTCATGACTTCGTTGGTGTGGATGTTGCCATCACGGATTTTCCCAACACGTCGGCACAGCGCGCCATGGTAGATTCGTTGCTGAAGAACTCTGCCTGCATGACGCTTACGGCGCCGAGCACGGCGCGCCGAAGCGACAGCATCGAGGTGCGCGTCACCGTGTGCAACGACAGGACGGGACACAACCTACCGTCGTCGGTGTTCTTCAACAGGCAGATGTGGGTTGAGCTGACCGTCAGCCGCGATCAGGATACGGCATATAGGTCGGGCCATCGTGACGCGAATGGCGACCTGATGGATCGTCACAGCGTCCTTCAGCCCAACGCCGATCGCGACCTGATGCTCTTCTCGGGATACCTTTTCAAGAACGGCCATGAGACCAATGTGTTTGAGGTTGACTCGATGGTCAACACATCACTCAAGCCGTTCGAAGCGCGCACCGGCATCTATCGTTTTCGTGTGCCGTCTGCCGGCATCTGGAACGTGCGGGCGCGGCTGCTCTTTCGCCCCTTCGGTCCGTATCTGTTTCGATCGTTGGGGTCAGGGCAGTATAGCTCGGAGATCCCGACCTTTGAGATGAAGGTGGAGGAAACGATCATCAACGTGCAATGACGAACCTGCGGTGGTCAAGAACGCGAAACGCTCTGGTGC
>CAZIKE010000152.1:0-7874 GCA_964539775.1 uncultured Chitinophagales bacterium | reverse complement strand
GCATGGGGCGACGTGCGCCGTCTAACAACAGCATGCAGCCGACGGCGCTTTGTACGCCGCCTCACCACGCCATGCAGTGATCTGCACGCGCCTGCTGCCGAAGGTCGAGAACGATGAGGCTCACCATCAACGCGGATGCACCGCCCTCTCGGCTCGCTCACTCGATGATACCCGAGAGGTGATTCAACGCGCGCCGAACGAGTGTGCTGTCCCCTTCCAGCCGCAAGATCTGTTGCCGCAACCCCGCTAACAGCCGATTGAACCTCTGCAACTCATTCCGATAGTTTTTCGGATCGAGCGAAATTCGTTCACCGGTCTGTACTGCCTCAACAAGCTGCGACGGTGACCAATCCTTTGGCCACAGGCCGTTCAAAAGATTCATTGCTTTGCGCAAGCGGGCCAACGTCTCCTGCATCCCTTGAACAGCTCTGCTGCTTGGATCTTCGGCGAAGTGTACAACAACTTCCATCATCTCGTTCGTCTTTGCACGCGGCAGTCGAATGCTGGTCGTCAACCTGTTGCCGTCATAGCTCCACGTCAACGGTTCCGCTTTCCTTGAAAACGTGATCGCACGCTTACCCAGGGCAACGGCTTCAGGGGGGATAAACCCGAAGAGGCGAATCTCGTATGCACGCTCGTGGAGCAATCCGGGAAACGTTCCTTCCACCGGTCCGACACGGACATGAACCGCGCGGCCCTGTTTCCGGAAGGATACCGGCGTCCATGCGTAATCGCTTTTTTGGTACCCGACTGTGTTCCCGTCATCTTCATACACTCGCGTTGACCCCGAATCGCCGGAGAACATGGTGAGGATGAGAGGATCGTCTTGAACTCTCGCAAGGCTCTTTGTAGGCTCACGCATCGGAATGATCGAGCCTGCTTTGACATACACAGGAACTTCATCGAGTGCAAACATTCTGTCGAGGACAGCAGGACCCTCGAAGATGTTTCCGCTCGACCATTCGACCCACAGTCCTGGAGGGATCCAAATGCGTCGAGCTGCAAGAAGCGTCTCGGGCACGATGGGCGAAACTACAGGCGCCACGACCATTGCATCGCCGAACTGGTACTGGTCCTTGAAATCGTACGCTTCATCAGACTCGGCGAAGTCGTAGTACAACGGGCGGCAGAGTGACAGTCCTGAGTCGTACGCTTTGCGCGCCTCGGTGTAGATGTACGGAACAAGGCTGGAGCGGAGGAGAACAGCCTTCCGCATTGCATCGAAGTACTCGTAGGGATACGCCCAGATGCGTCGCTCCGCATCGGGGTTCTTTGTTGTATGCGTGCGAAGAACCGGACTGAACGCGCCCCATTGCACCCAGCGCGTGTAGAGCTCCGGACTCACCGGTCCCGGAATATGGCCGCCGATGTCGTGACTCCAGTAGCCGAAACCGACATTGGCCGCCGTGGCTGTGAAGTACGGCTGAAACGCGAGCGAGCTCCAATCGGTGATCACATCCCCCGAAAAACCAATTTGATACCGATGGTTCCCCAATCCTCCCCATCGCGCAAGAATCACCGGTCGCCGGTGTCCCTGGCGTTCCATGTCGGTGAAGAAGGTGTAGTTGATCCACCACGTCGGGTTCAGGGTGGGAATGCGTGTCGTGTCCCACTGCTGCCAGTCCATCCACCAGAAATCAACGCCCTGGCGCTCGAGCGGACGAAGCACAAGGTCGAAATAGTTTCGCGCAAACTTCTGATCAATCAAGTCGAACGGAACGTACCGACGGCTCGTCGGGTCGATGCCCATCGCTTTCGCCATGGCGGGATAGACTTCTTCATGCGGCTGAATGCCCGATGCCGGATGCAGATTGAGTGTCACCTTCAGGCCCTTTTCTCTGCACCAGTGAAGGAACCCTTCGGGGTCGGGAAAAAGAATCTTGTCCCACGTGTACCCGGTCCACCCAAGACGTTGACCTGCCTGATCACGTCGATCCTTGTGCCAACGCAAGTCGAATGTGAGGTGCCAATCCATGTCAACGACAAGAACGTCGAGCGGGATGTTGAACGTCTCAAACTGTTGGATAAGCTCTCTCAACTCCTGATCGGTGTATGACCAGTAGCGCGACCACCACAACCCAAACACGTAACGCGGTGGGAGCGGAATCCTTCCCGCCACTGTGATGAAGTCGCCCAACGCCTTTTTGTACTCGTGCCCATATCCCAGGAAGCAGAAATCCTGGCGCTCACCGTACGCTCTTCGCGTCACCCACGGCCAATCGCTGTCATCGAACAGCGGAGCGCTGCTGTCGTCGATAATCGCCCAGCCATCACGCGAGAGTAAACCGGGGGCGAGAGGAATGGCCCCTTTCACACCGTCGAGCGTGCGTATCGTGCCCCCAAGATTGGCCTCGTTCGTCATGCCGGGACGCCAGGTGCGGTGGGTTCCCGCCACGACGAACGCGATCTCGAGATTCGTTGAGTCGAACCTGCCGCCTGCTTTGCGGTATCGCAACGTGAGGTTGTCCGTCTCCAACACAAACCATTCTGCATCGCTTCGTGTTGTGAATTTCGGAACAGGCAGCCTTCTGTTGATGAAGATGAGCGACGGTCGGTCTTCGAACTTCCCGTCTGCGGCCCATTCCAAGCGAATGAGTTGAGGCGTCAGCACGCTGAACCGGGCATTCCCCACCGTCACCACGGCCCGAGGATCGGCAACCGGATTGTCAGGCTCGTCTGCACGAAGTGTAGCGGTGGAACGGACGAGAGCAAGAAAGATCGCGGCAGAGAGTATGAAAGATTTCGCAGTCATGTTGAGGCATTCTCCTCACTGAATGTGGATGGAGCAGAAATGAGAACATCACCTGAGGCTGATGTCGATTGCATGTCGGACAAACGTGCCGCTTTTGCCGGAGGGCATTCTCAGGGTGATCATCTCGCCGGCGATCGTACCTCCCACAACCTCGCGCACCAATTCGGCATTGCGCACGCGAAGTTCATACGTCTCGTCTGCCAGACCTTCGACTGCAAGGGCAAGATGTTTGGCTTGGCGCTGAACCGAGAGAATCTTCAAACCCTTGTCCAGATCGCCCGTCTTTGTGTTCACAGTTGGAGGAAGCAATTCCACCGTCGGCGTAAACTCCACTTCTATCGTGAAGGACGGCGAAGCGAGGGCTGCTGTAACAACGGGCTGTGTTACCTGCTCATACGTCCGAACCTCGAACGTTGCCGGCGAGCCGTTGACCTTCACGGAGCGTATCGCAGTGCCTGCCCCGAGGGCGGGAGCAAATCTGAGTGTGTATGAATCACTGCGTTGTGACTCGACATTGAGGACGATCTTATCTTGGTATCGCCGATACTCAAAGGCAAACGCAGCGTTTCCCATTCGATAGTTCCTCACGGATAGCTCAGCCCAATCGGCAGGAAGATGCGGTGAGAATATCACAAGCTTGGCATTCGCGTCTCCTTCGAGTCCCAACAAACCACGAACCGTCGGCAAGACAACTCCCGCACTGGAGAATCCCTGATGCGAGACGGCTTCCTGCAACCAGATATTCGTGGCACCGGAAAACACTTCGCTGACCGTCCCGGCTTGGTTATCGAACGAGTGCCGCACGGCCGTCATCAGCGTGTGGTATCCTTGCAGCGCAGCGTGATGCTTGTACTGCGCCGTGGCTACCCAGCTTCCGATAAAGGGCCACACCGCTCCGTAGTTGTAGTTCATCGGCTCGTAGTACGAGCTGGTGTTGGAGATGCTGCGCACGCCCCAGTCGGTTGTCATCTCCGACGAACTGATCCTCTCGAGCGTGCGAAGACTGTGCAGCGAATCGCCGATGTCCCAACTGAGGCCAACGGCAGGCCACGGTACACGCTCGGGAACTTGCTCTCCTTTTGCAGTGAACGCGTAGGTATAGTAGCCGCCTGCTTCGTACCAGAACTTCCTGTCAAAGGCCGACTGTGCTTTTTTCCAGTCGGCTTTGGCTGTGGCGTGCATCTCCGTGTCGCCGACCACCTCCGCCAGCATCTGCATTGCATATGTTGCGCGCACCCATACGGCAGCCAGATACACGTCGGTCTCGATGCCGGTCAGTGCGCCGAACTCCAACGCCCCCAATCCCGCCTTCTTGTTGTCCATCAATCCATCGTTGTTCGCATCTGTTGAACGACACCACTCGTATGCTCGCTTCAGCGACGACCAGCTTTGCTTCACAAACGCCCGGTCGCCGGACATCCTGCAGTAGTCATACATAGCCGCGAGGTAGAACGGCGTTGTGTCGCCATGAATGTAGCCGAAGTGATACTTGCCGAACCAGTCAACGTATGCGGCCGCTTGGGTCAGTTCGTGTGCCATCTTCCCATCCTCGCGCTGCGTCCGCTGCGTGAACGCGAGGGCATCCTTGACGGCGGAGTAATGGCCCACACTATTCAGACTGAATGAATTGATGAACGCATCGCCGCCGAAGAACCAACCAAAACCGGGACGCCCGCTCGTGCCCGAAGCGCCAAGTCCTGCAATCAACCCCCTGCCCAGATCGGGGTTGTCAACAAGCAGATTGTCGTATGCAACCTTGGCCCACTCAAACGCAAGATTCAACTCCTTGCTTGGCGTGACAATCTGCAGAAGGTCATCCCGCAATCGCTTGTAGTGGCCGGCGGCTTCAACGTAAAGCCCGTGCGGGTCCTTTTGCAGATTCTCATACACCTCGCGAATGCTCTGGAACGTGCCCTTCCCTCCCGCCATGTAGATGGGAATGAACTTGTCGGCGACTGCTCTCGTGTCCTTGATATCGATCTTGAACTCCTGCGGCACATCGGCAAGCATGTGTGCGGGTGTGTAGGAGATTCCCGTACCCGCCGGCGAGCCTAGCAGACCGTGATTGTTGTGCGAGGATTCAGACAGAACGTACGCCTTGAGTTTGTCATCCCAATACGAATACTGCCCTCCGAGACCCGCCGGCCACATCGGCTGGAGGACGGGAAGAAATCCGCAGACAATCGTCAGGGGTTCGACGGCCTGAACATGGAGCAGGATCATCGCACCCGGCTCACGGATCGCCGTTATGTACGTCGCCCGAACAGTAAACGACTGATGCGTGTACGTGATGGTGGTTGCTTCCGGCGCAACAACAATGAAGCGAAGAACATCAGCGGCTTTGATCGGGCGGGTCGAGTTGCCGAGGAGAAATGAAAACTCAAAATTGCGGAAGAGCTTCAACGGATACGCCCACGCCTCGAAGCTGCCACTTTCGTAGCCGAGGATGGCGAACCTCCTCCCAACCTTGTCGAACGGTGTTGTGGACCTTGCGAGGCGTTCGATCGCAAGCTCGTTGCGCTCAAGGTCGAAGGCTGGAATCACTCCCTCCTGCCCGATCGCCGGATCGAAGACAACCAGTGCGACGAGAACAATGCCTTTGAGGTATTGCATGGCTCATTCGGTGAGAAGTGAAACATCATACATCATTCGGGCGACAAGCCCCGACCAGATGTACGACCTCCTCCATCCGGCCCATGGCGCATCCGGGCTGTACCATTCCCAGAATGAATGATTGATCTTGAGTTGGATGTCCACGGCGGCAACCACCTTCTCCGCCAACTCGCGTGCCTCCTTCGTGTATCCGTAGTCCACAAGCCCTCGGAAGATCAGATACTGCCACGGCACCCACACGGGCCCATTCCAGTAGCCCTGCGGATCGTAATAGGGATCATCGGCTGACAGCGTGGGCACGCCATACTTCCGCCAGAATTTTCTCGTATCGGTCAACGCGCCGACGAGGGCAGCGGCTTGCGATCGATGTGCAACACCCGCCCACAGCGGCAAGAAGCCGATGATCTCCTGTCGCTTCAAGTCGTTCTTCTGGTGATGGGTGAACGAGTGATTCTTCCTATCAACATGATAGTAGAACCCCGTTTGATCATCCCACATGGATGCGTTGATGCGCTCCTCCCGCCGCTTGATCTCGTTCCTCCATCTCTCAACATCTTGTAGAAGGCCCAACGCGCGCGCCATGTGTGCAAGCGACTTTGCTTCTTTGACGAGCATGCAGTTGAGATCGAGTGCCTCGAAGTTCGAGGGCCAGCCAACCTGGTCCCAAACGGCGACCTTGCTGTCGCGGACAGACTCTAAGACTGCGTGCCCGCCCCACTCGCACAAACCGTCGCCATCGGCGTCGCGATGGTTCAGCCAATACTCATAGAACCGCACACCCGCACGATACGCTTCGGCAAGAAATTGCTTGTCGTGCGTGTGCCTATACAGCTCCCAATTCTCCCAGTTGAACCACGGCGCCGATGTCGTGAGCTGATTGTCATAAGGAATGGTCTCGTCGAGATATGGCCCCGTGCGATAGTTGATGTAACCGTCCGGATGCTGACGTTCGATAAACACGCGCTGCGAGTTCATGGCTGACGTCGGATCCATCAGCACATAGGCGAGCATAGCAAGGCTCTCGTGAAAGACCTGACCGCCATGGCCCCAGCCCCATTGCGGTTCCCGCGAAAACACGTAGTAGTTGAAGCTGCACTTTCCTTCAGGAGGAAGCATGCACTGGCGAAGCAGCGTGAACGCATTCCAGTAGAGGAGTTCGTGGTCCTGGTCGCTGAACGAAAGACGGGGAATCGTGCTGAACAGTTGTTCGTTTTGCCGGATATGCCGGCCTATATTCTCCTCAAGCGCATTCCTTGCCTGATGGGCTAAGCGTGAGGCATCTTCATCGAGCGGCGCCACGGATCGGACAAACCGAACCCGCTCGCTTCCGGCGGGCATCAGCCTGATCGTCGTCCGTATCCCCACGACTTTTGCCGAATCAACGTAGGGAGGCATAGGCGAGTCGCTGAACAGCTTTTCTAAACTAAGATCCGGGAGAACTACCGAACCGTCGGACTTATGAGTCGAACGGAAGGAATTGCGGACCTTCCCGACATGCGGGATGCTGTGTTGGACAGTCCATGGATCGGGCGGCTCGGTATGCTCGAAGGTAATGCCGGTGCCTGCATTCTCCCCATGTACGTGCTTGAAGCTCTGCTGCGGATGATGGATGAAACTGGCCAATCGGATTTCCACCTTCTGTGCCCCTTCATTCCGAAGCGTAAGCTCGTGCATTGCCGTCCGAGAGTCAAGAACTAGAAACGCGCCTTCCACAACAATCCCTTTGAACGGCGAGAAGGAGTATACAACGAGGTCGGGATAGGAAGCGGTAACGATCACTCCTCTCTCCATCTCCTGCGGTTTATATTTGGTCACCCCATGCGCCTGAAATGCAACGCACCAGTCCCCCGCTGAGTCGGTAGTAAAGCAAAGCCCACGCGCAGAGTCGTAGTACACAAAGTGATATCCTTCGTCCAGGAGAAACTGCGACCGCTCGATCGCCGCAGCGTAGGTAGTGTACAGCGGTGCGCTCGCATCAGCCGAAAGTGTGGAGAGAAACGGTACAGCAGCGTGTTCGCCGGCGGTCGCGGCACGCTTGCTGTTCTGAGGCGTCTGGCTCGTTGCCAACTGGTTAAAGACAACAAACAGCGCAGCGACCAGACTCAAGCGGCGGACGATGTCGCATGCCATGCGTGTCGCTCCCATGCGTGTGAGGAGAATCGGGTGCAACGTGTTGAGAAGTGGGAGTGCGTCGAATTCCGTTTGGGTGGTTCTCTTCTACCGGTCAACGTAGATATTTCTTGTTGAAGTTTCAAGGTCAATCTTTTCGGCAGGAAGCTACCTCGACAAGTAGATGAAAGGAAGGACTACTGGGTGAACAATGATGCCGTGTGATCCGAGCCGCTCGGCTTCATGGACTCCCTTGATGAGTGAAGAGAGTTGGCCGCGCCGGCAACGCAATCACCGACGTACCTGACCTTGTCAATACATAACGCCGTCTCATCCTGACTTGCAGGGAGGACGCCGTATTTCGTCGGCAGGTCGTTGCCGGTCATGACAGCGACGACGC